>JALNYY010000244.1 GCA_023229605.1 Methylobacter sp. | reverse complement strand
GCAGCCGGATCGATACCGGCAGCTTTGCGACCCTGCCGACCTTTGAAGTCCCCAAAGCCGTGCTCGACGCCGCATTAAAGGCGACCCAGCCGATAGGCAACGGATTATACGGCGTGGATGTCAAGGAAAAGGACGGCAAAGGCTATGTTATCGAAGTCAATGACAACCCCAACATCGACAGCGGCGTCGAGGACAAATACCTGGGCGATGAGCTGTACCGGTTGATTATGACCGAATTGCTGCGGCGCATGGAAAATCGCAGTAAAGGGGTTTGATTGGTTACGCAAACTTCAACAATGCTATACTCTTATTGAATATTTCAACAACCGAGCGACACCATGGCTACTGTAAACTTTAGCGTACTCGGTGACATTAGGCAGGAATTCAACCAGCTGTTTGAAAAAGAAAATTTGGCTACTCATCTGAATGCCGTGGGATGTATTCAGCTGCTGAGTGATTGGCGGTAGGATGTGTCTGAAAATGAAGCGCTTCATTATGTTCAATACATCAAGCTGGTATGGGTATTGTAAGGTATGCTGTGAGGCCGCTATGTATTGGGATGTAAAAACTGTAAAGCCGTTGCCGGACTTTTGCATTTATGTCGAAATAGAAGATGGGCGCAAGGGGTATTTGACTTGAAGCCTTACCTCGATCACGGCGTTTTTCGTGAGCTTCGGAACGGGCATTATTTCAATCAGGTCGGCATTCTGTTTGGAGCGGTAACTTGGCCAAACGAACAGGACATTGCCCCTGAAACGCTACTTGCTGAAATGGTTCCAATGGAATCAATCGCGTCACACTAGGGCCGAAAGTGCTGGTGAAGGAAGCGCATCGTTAGCGATTGATGCGATTAACTACGTTCAGTACATCGAGCTAGATCCCCAGCCTGAGCTTGGGATCTAGCGAATATCGACAGTGGCATCGATCCTTGATCCCCTTCAGTTTCGAGTGTTATTATGCCGCACAGCAAAATTAGGTATTGGAGATACTATGAAAAAAGCCTGTACGATTTTGATAGGAGTGTTTTGCTGCCAGAGTTTTGCTGGGCCGCAAGATAGCACCTCGTCATTTAATGACAACAGTAACCAGTTCGCAAATGAAAACAGCAGGCAGTTAGCACAGACCAGCGTTCAGCTTGCTCAATCCCTACAGAATGGCGGCAGTCTTGGCAACCCCGCCGATTACATCAAACAACAGGCATCCAATGCCCTTGCCCAACAGGGACAGAAGTGGCTGCACAACCTTTTCTCCTACCAGCGTGGAACGACTGAAATCTCGGGTGCAACTTCCCAGCACGGTATCCCGACATGGGACATCCTGTTGGTCCGCCCGATCATCGAATCTGATGATATGGAACGCGCGGCCTTTACCCAGCTCAGCGTCTTCCGGCAAGGGAATCGTACCACGGGTAACGCCGGTCTTGGCTACCGCCAATTGGTGGACGACAAGAAAGTGCTTCTGGGGGTTAATAGCTTCTATGACTATGAATTTCCTTATAACAACCAACGGGCAAGTGTCGGCGGCGAAGTTCGTACATCGGTTGGCGAAATCAACGTGAACTATTATATAGGTACATCGGGCTGGGTAAGCACCAAGGATTCGATGGAGGAAAAGTCCCTGAGCGGTTATGACGGGGAGCTTGCCCTTGCCGTCCCGTATATCCCCAGCGTGCAAGCGCGTATGAAAACATTTCGCTGGGACGGAACGGGCGGAGTACAAAGTGTCTTTGGTAATACCTACAGCCTGACAGGCGCCGTATGGCAGGGCCTCTACATTGAAGCGGGGCACACCGTATTGAATTCGTCTGCTCAGCCCAATGTTCTTTTAGGCACCTCACAGATTTTGGATGGTAATTTCGTGAAGGTAAGCTGGATTTTCGGGGGCGACAGAAGCCCAAATCAGAAACAGTTCACTCTATCCGACAAGCCGTATAGCTTTAACAGCATGGAAGAGCGTCTCTACGAAAAGGTCCGACGTGAGAACCTGATTGTGAAAGCGCAGCGCAGCCAAAATCAAAATGCCAGTACTAATTTCAACGTGACGGTAAGTGGGTTCTAATTATGATTTACACTAAAATGGCAAAAAAAATAGCTGTAGATTTGGCTTTTGCTTTACTTGCGCTGATTTTTTCCCAAGCGGCCATGGCAGCCTGTTCCAAGAATGGCAGCGGTGAAATAACCGACACCAGTACTTGTTATGCCCAACCTGACGAATATTATATGACTGTTTACCGGATGGGATTGTGTACAGCTCAACCAGGTGCTCCAACCACAACAACCGCCGCTGATTTATCAAGCTGCACTACGGTCTTCCAAAACACTGCCGGCAGCAATGTATCTGTAAAAAAAGGCATTTCCACCGCTCTCGTTGGTACGATAACTCGCCCACCTAACGGAGCTTATGTGTATGGGTTTATTGAGCTTGCTCCCCAGTTTCAAGTCAGACACACCCAGACATTTAGTCCGGCAAGAGCTGTTGTGGGTAATGTAACAGGAGGTAGATATTGTTGGACTAAAGATGGTTCAGAGTATGTCTACAGCAATTCAATCTCGGGTTTTCCGGTAGACTGCGGGTCCGTTGCGTCGGGAGTTGGTCTGACAACACAACTGATGAACTCATTTGAGGCGAATAATGGCACTAACTCACCCGTTTATGTTACATCGGGTTCGTGGGGGGCTTCGTATCTAGTCAGTGCGGACTACAAGCTTGGATCTGGAAGTTCTTTCAATTCTAGTGGGACAATAGCAAGACTAATTGGTCTTGCAGCTATGAGCGTAACTATTTCTCCTACTACGGGAGGTATGAACACCGCTTTTGACGTCACTCAAGGCACCACGGTTGTCATGAACGATGGTCTACATGGCGGTACGGTAGGCGACATAGTTTATTTTGGTGGAGGGCCTTTCTCCATGATCATGTCTTTGCAGTAATACGTTTAAGGTACTGATCATCCAAATGGCAATTTTCTAACCAATCAGGTTTAGACCATACAGAAAAGCCGGTTTGTTTTACACCCGGCTTTTTTTATGAAATCAAATCAGACAGTTTAATGCGGACGCCAATGAGGTTCTTGATTCGTTTGTTATGTTATGGACAGCCACTGGCTGCGAAGTGAAGGAGCGTTAGCAGCCATCGTTTAATCATAGCTAAGCGCGGACATTTCAGCCTTTTTGAGAAAATAGAGCTGTAGGACGTGTTGATGAAGGAAGCGTATCGTTCGCGGATTGCGGTAAATGCTACAGATTGCGCTTACCGAGTTAGTGAAAGATTAGCAGGAGTGCGGTCTATGCTTGCAAGGCAGGCGAAGCCTGCACTTCAAAAGTCGGCCATGAAGCCCGCTCTTTCATGACACCGATTCCTATCAAGCGAGGAAGCCTGTAGAATGGGCAATCAAAAAATATAAGGCAGTATCTATATGACCGAAAAAGAAAATTTTGCAGGGAAGCTTGAAGAATTTGCCACCGAGTTTAAAGAGCATATCAGCACAGATGACGGTCAATGGACAGTAAAAGGCGGGACAAAGAAAAGATCCACGCTCCGGGATTTCGTAGAGTACAAAAACGGCGATTAAATAAGAGGAATGGCGAACAATGACCGTAAAAGTGGGTGTACCGCCGATCAAGTCGCAAGGCATAAAAACCAAGCTCGTTCCATGGATTAAAAGCATC
>JALNYY010000072.1 GCA_023229605.1 Methylobacter sp. | reverse complement strand
TAAAAGACACTCTGGAAAAACTCCCCACTTGGCCCAACAGCCGCATCGACGAACTGTTGCCTTTTGCCTCAGCCGATTAAATCATAGCGGCGACGGCCTGACGATGCGGAACGGTTGAGCGCTTACTCTGAATCTGCAGGCCGCAGCTTTTTCTTTTCAGTCGTAAACAGGAACATTATTGGATCGGCCGGACAACTACCTGCCCAAACGCCGCTCAGTTTCCAGCACCAGTTGCGTGGTCTGTAACACGGTATCGGGGTTCAAACTCATCGAATCTATGCCGATTTCCACCAGAAACTCCGCCATCTCGGGATAGTCGGACGGCGCCTGGCCGCAAAGACCGCAATGTCTGCCGTTACGCCGCGCGCCTTCAACCGCAAGACGTATCATTTCCTTGACGCCGGGATCGCGTTCGTCGAAATCTTCGGCGATAATCGCGGAGTCGCGGTCTACGCCCAAGGTAAGCTGGGTCAAGTCGTTGGAGCCGATCGAAAAGCCGTCGAAATATTCGGAAAAGGCATCGATCTGAATGACGTTGTTGGGAATCTCGCACATCACGTAAATTTCCAGCCCCTGCTCGCCGCGCTTCAATCCAAGCTGCGCCATGTAATCGAGGACTCGTTCGGCTTCCTGCACGCGGCGGCAAAAGGGAATCATCAAAATTACATTGGTTAAGCCCATCCCGTCGCGCACCCGTTTCATGGCCTTGCATTCCAACGCGAACCCTTCCGCGTAAGCGGGATGGATATAACGCGATGCGCCCCGGAAACCGATCATCGGGTTGGCTTCATCGAATTCAAACCAGCGCCCGCCAAGCAAGGTGGCGTATTCGTTGGTTTTAAAATCCGACAGCCGCACGACTACCGGTTTGGGATAAAACGCGGCGGCAATGGTGCCCACGCCCTCCGACAGTTTCCGGACAAAGTAATCCTCGGCGCCGGCATAATTGCGCGTCAACTGCTCCAGTTGGTCACGCTCTCCGGCATCCTGCACTCGCTCCGGGTGTATCAGCGCCATAGGATGCGCCTTGATGTATTCGGTAATAATAAATTCCATCCTCGCCAAACCCACGCCGTCATTGGGCAGGAAGCTGGTTTTAAACGCCAGTTCGGGATTGCCGATATTGAGCATGATTTTGGTTTTAGGGCGTTGCAGTTCCGACAAATCGGTGGTTTTAATGTCGAAGCCGAGCAGGCCGGAATAGACTTTACCGACATCGCCTTCGGCGCACGATACGGTGACTGGGCTATTGTTTTTAATCATCGTCGTGGCATTATCGCAACCGACGACGGCCGGAACGCCCAATTCACGGGAAATAATCGCCGCGTGGCAGGTGCGCCCGCCGCGATTGGTGATTATCGCCGAAGCTATTTTCATGACCGGCTCCCAATCCGGCGTGGTCATATCGGCAACCAGCACATCGCCGGCTTTAAAACTGTTCAGCTGCTGAACGTTATCGATAATCCTGGCATTGCCCGCGGCAATCTTGCTGCCCACCGCATGCCCGGTGATCATCGGTTCGGCTTTTTGTTTAAGGCTATATTGTTCCAGGATCATGCCGCGCAATTGCGAAACTACGGTTTCCGGGCGCGCCTGGACGATATACAACGCGCCGTCAAGGCCGTCTTTCGCCCATTCCATATCCATCGGTTTGGCCTGCCCCGCTTTGGCGCTGTAATGTTTTTCTATTTTAATCGCGTAATCGGCGAGGGTCAGGACATCCGTATCGTCAATGCAAAAGCGGTTGCGCTCTTCAGTAGAGGTCACAATATTGCGGGTAGATTCGCGGGTGCTGCCATCGCTGTAAACCATTTTTATTTTCTTCGAACCCAGGGTTCGCCTTAACACCGCCCGATGACCCTGTTCAAAAGTGGGCTTGTGTACATAAAACTCGTCGGGATCTACCGCGCCTTGCACGACATTTTCACCCAGCCCGTAGGCGCCGGTAATGAACACCACATCTGTGAATCCTGATTCGGTGTCCAGCGAAAACATCACGCCGCTGGCGTCCAGATCCGAGCGCACCATCTTCATGATGCCTATCGACAAGGCCAGCTTGAAATGATCGAAGCCTTGATCGACGCGGTAATGAATCGCGCGGTCGGTGAACAGGCTGGCAAAACAGCGTTTGCAGGAGTCCAGCAGCGCCTGCTCTCCGCGTATATTCAGGTAAGTGTCCTGTTGACCCGCAAAGCTGGCGGTCGGCAGATCTTCGGCAGTGGCGGAGCTTCGTACCGCAACGCTTAATTCGTCGCCGTACTGTTTTTTTAATTCGCTGAACGCCTCGATAATTTGTTGTTCTAGGTCTTCAGGAAAAGGCGCGGCGTAGATGATTTCTCTTGCTTTACCTGCACGTTTGGCAAGGTCGGCGACATCGTCCGGGTTCAAATCATCCAATGCCTGATGGAGCGCCTCCCAACCATGGGACTGATCCAGCACATAGCGGTAAGCTTCGGCGGTCACCGCAAAGCCGTTTGGAATCCGGATGCCTTGCGGCGTTAATTCCCGGTACATTTCGCCTAACGAGGCATTCTTGCCGCCTACGAGAGATACATCTTCAATCGTTAATTCATTAAACCAACGGATATAGTTTGCTTGCTCAGACATCATAGCTCCTTACACGAATTACTTATTCAAGATCTGGGTTATTGACAAGTTGCCGGCATTTATCCATTTTATTCAATCTGTTGGTTAAATAACCCTATTAATGATATGTGACAATATGCCACATTATCATTTTGCCTTCGCGTTGATAGCATATCAATATGCGCTCTTACTTACCTTCCCTCGGTAAGGGGGAGCTTAATCAGCTATTAGGCTCCCTTTTTTAAGTTTTTCCGCTGAGTTTACCATTAAAATTTGACAATCAACCGCCTGCAATGTTGTCCACAATTCCTGTGCATAACTCTGTGCGTAAGGTATCAATAACACGGTTCAGATTCGATAAAACCTGCTCTTTTGTTGAATAGCACAGCGGCTGGCTTTGGGCGTAACGGTATTCTGGGGACATTTTAATCTTGATATATGATGATTTGCGGCATAACCAATCCGCTATATCCCGCCGATGATGCGTTTGATTAGGTTCTCTTGATGCGCTGACAGTGGCTAAAAGCAAAAAGGGCGCTACATTAATAGCGCCCTTGAAAGTTTCATTTGAGCTGATAAAACTAAATTTATACGAAACCGGCTCTCAATAATGCTAATCCGGAAACGTCAACGAAGACTAATTGATGGTTTCCTGTTTGAATGTAACGGATTAAACAGCGATGCCTACCTGTAAAGCATCAAACCAGTCTAAAAACCGTTTGACATCATCGCCTTTAAACATCCGTCCATGCTGTGGAGCCAGAATATCGATATCAAGATTTCTTACCCGTTCAATCCAGACTCTTTTAGCCTGGTTTGACGGCATCCATCGCTGATGCCAATAGCGCATTTTTTCAACATGTGCAGCGAAATTATCAACAAATACAGGGGCGTCAGGACCCTCGATAGCTCCCCCCACATCCCCCGACATCAGAATTTTAGCTTGAGGATCATAAACGTGAAAATTCCCGGATGAGTGCAAATAATGAGCGGGTATAATCTGTAATTCCACGGACTCTAGTTTAATTGTCCCGCCGTTATCCGGAATTGGCACATATTCTATTGATTCGCAGCTGTAATGCCTCAAGAAACCTTCCCAAATAGCCGGCGCATGAAGTTTGGCATTTGTTAAAGCCTGATCCCATAAACCCAACGATGAGATCACGTCAGGGTCCTGATGCGAAGCGAACAGGTCCGTTATTTGATCTACAGGAGCGTGATGCAACACAGCAGCCATCATAGGAGCAAACAGCTCGGCGCCGCCTGGATCCAAAAGCAGGCAACGGTTAGCCGTGCGTACTACATATTGGTTGGTATCGATTACATTATTGGGTTTGCCTTCATCCCTCCCAAACATAATCCATTGGTGCGATCCTTCATATATCTTGGTCGTTTTCATAAAAAACAATGCCTTTTGAGTTAAGCTATTCAGCTATTGCGATAAATGGATAATGCGATTCTGCAACGCTGCACATTATCATGAATGGTGTGTGCGGCTTTATCCACACTTTCAGCAACTGCCTGCAGACTCTGTAAATATTCACCCGCTTGCGATGCTTCAATTCTTGAGTTTGCAGCAATAACCCGTGCGGCACGCGCATGATGCATCACCGCTTCAAGTTGACCTAGCAGTTGCGAAACATCGCGTTTAAACTGTCTCTGGCAATCCTGCATTGACTGTCTTGCATGATCCACAGGCTCCTGCATCGATTTAGCATAAACGGCATCTTCGGCCATTTTTGCCGCCAACTCAAATTTATTGTAAGCAACTGTTTTTTGATATTCATCGACAGTTAATCGATATAACACTAATGCGTATATATTGATATTGGTAACCAGTTCAATCGTTTCTTTAGCCAATTCATTAATGAAATCAGTAATCGGTTGAAATCCTTTTGCTTTATCTCCAGCCCTAAATGCAATAGCCTTGGCATTGGCCGCAGCTAATGATATTTCCTTAGCCACCACCATAACCGCACTTAACTCCGAGGTAATAGAAGCCACTGCAATGAATTGTGATTTAGTCTGATTAGTCATAGTTAATTACACAGCGTGAAAAGTAACATTTTTTAAAATCCTGCCAACTCATTTCGTAAGATAATATCGAAGAGCCTTGCAGTATATTTTTTGGTTAACCAAGCTTAACCAGGCTTAAAACTTTATGCGAAACCTCTTCTAACGGCACCACGTAGTCAGTGCAACCCAATTTGAATGCCGCCCCCGGCATACCCCAAACCACACTGGACTGCTCGTCCTGAACAACTGTTTTAGCGCCTGCATCGTGCATTTCTTTCATGCCCATTGCTCCGTCAGCCCCCATGCCCGTTAATAACACACCAATGGCATTAGCGCCTGCACATTGAGATACTGAACGAAACAGGACGTCAACCGCGGGTTTATGTCGATTGACAGGCAATCCGTCACTCAAATGAATAATATATTTACCCCCTTCCCTAACCACCAGCATATGCCTGTCTCCAGGAGAAAGATAAATATTCCCCGGTTCAGCCGTCTGGCCATGTTTGGGGATACAAGCTGACATTTCCGTTACTAGGCCGATATGCCGGACAAATGATTCACTAAATGCGGCGGGTAAGTGTTGCGTTATTAAAATAGGCGGGGTGTCTGCTGGAAATCCTTTCACTACGGCTTTAATCGCTTCCGTTCCCCCTGTTGAAGCGCCCAAGGCGATTATCTTATTGGTAGGATTAATATGTTTTTTTATAGGCGCCGCTTTCAGGATAACATCGACGGAGTGTTTCTCTGGAACCTCGGGAATAATTGGCGCAGGGCTTTTGGATTTGATCGGTCTATCATGCCCCCCCGCTACTTTAGCTTGTGCCGCGACTATGACTTTAGAAATAATTTCATCCGCGTACTCATTCAGCGTATTAACGACGTCAACTTTAGGCTTGGCAATAAAATCCACCGCGCCTAATGCCAAGGCATTTAAAGTGGCCTCCGCACCATGTTCAGTAAGCGTGGAGATCATCACAACCGGGGTTGGTCTTAAGCGCATCAGGTTGCTTAAGAAGGTTATCCCATCCATATGCGGCATTTCAATATCCAGCGTTAATACATCCGGATTTAATTGTTTAATCATTTCCCTGGCAATAAGAGGATCTGCTGCTGCGCCGACTACCTCAATATCAGGAGAGGAACTTAAAACTTCAGTCAGTATTTTTCTGATTAATGCCGAATCATCAATGATCAATACACGTATCTTGCCCATAAACTCACTCTAAAAGAAGCCCATCACCATTAATGGTGCATTTTTAATATTAATTACTACCACGTTACCTTAAGCGATTACATCATTTCTCGAGTCTTTATCCTGGTATGCGCACGTATTTTTCCGTGTCATCCAGCATTACCTCTCCAGTATTTCTGATTTTAGACTTCATTATTCAAGTCTTCTAATATTAGCCTGTGACGCCACTTTTACCTTGGCAATTATGTCCTCGGCATAATCATTCAATGCATTTTCCACGTCAATTGTCGGCTTAGCTATAAAGTCTACTGCCCCCAACTCCAGAGCGGTTAAAGTAACTTCAGCATTACTTTCGGTAAGCGCGGAAATCATTACAACAGGCATAGGCCGAAGTCGCATCAAATTACGTAAAAAGGTTATCCCATCCATACGCGGCATTTCAATATCCAGCGTTAATACGTCCGGATTTAATTCCTTAATCATCTCTCTGGCAATAAGAGGATCTTCTGCAGCACCTACTACCTCAATATCTGAAGACGAGTTCAAAATCTCAGTCAGTACCTTTCTGATTAACAATGAATCATCAATAATCAATACACGTATTTTATTCATTGAATACTCTTAAAAAAGCTCAACATCACCTTCAACAGGTGCGTTTTTAATAGCGTTAAAATACTGTCGCTCTCTTCTTACAATTGTATCATTATGCAAATGTTCGATTTTCTTCATCCCTACTTTCCCTGTTCTAGGAAAATAAATTATTTTTCTGGGATAAATATCGCCCAAATCCTGAGATAGTAGAAGCAATCCTTCTGTGTCAATATAATCCAAAATAAAGTCGATATTTTTAAGGCCGACATCAGTCAAGGTTGGAATGATTTTACCGCCGCCGAATACCTTAACTTCCAAGTTTTTTCTTTTACCGCCATTCATCAAAATGGTGTTAATTAAATGCTCCATGGCATAGTTCCCATAGCGGGTTGCATTGCCGACCACCGCTTCATTACCATACTTCAACTTATCGGCTGTGGTTTCAGGCAACATAAAATGATTCATTCCACCCAATCCTGTCACCTTGTCCCGGATACATGCAGATATACAAGACCCTAATACAGTTGTAATCAACTCATCGTCCTGGGTTACATAATATTCACCCGGCAAAATCTTTGCGGCAATCAAACCACGATCTTTATCCACATATCTGTTGATATGTTCAAAACCGTCGATGGAGGGCAAACCAATATCATTGCTAGTAATCATTAGTGCTTATGTATTTTTCCTGTAACTGGTACATGCAACCAACTCGAATTCATTTGACAGCTGGTTTAATGATTCTGAATGTCCGATAAATAACCATGATCTGCTAGACAACATTCGCGCATATCTTTGTGCAAGTAATGTCTTAGTTTCACGATCAAAGTAAATTAGAACATTGCGACAAAAAATAAAGTCAAAATGACACTTCATCGGCCAATCTTGCATCAAATTTAACTTCTTAAATTGAATGATTTGTTGTAATTGAGGCCTTACTTTTACTTGGCCGGACTGTGATGATTTACCCCGCATAAACCACCGTTTAAGTACCTCTTCAGGCAAATCACTGACGCGGTCTTCCGTGTAGATACCATCCGATGCTGTTTTTAAAACATTGGTATCCAAATCAGTTGCTAAAATTTTAATATCCCAATCGGCGGGTACATTTTCCAACAAGGTAATCGCTAAGGAATAAGGTTCTTCGCCAGTAGAACAACCTGCTGACCACACTCTGATTTGCCTGGATGTTTTGTTCCTAATCAAAACTTCAGGGATAACAACATTCCGGACGTACTCAAAATGATGCATTTCCCTGAAAAAGGCGGTTAAATTGGTGGTTATGGCGTTAATGAATTCAGTAAACTCGTGATCCGGGTAATCTTTAAGATACTGACAATATTCCTTAAAATCCGCTAGCCCAAGTTTCCTTACCCGCTTCAATAGCCTGGAATAAAACATATCAAATCTTTCATCAGGAACCTGAATACCTGAATGCTCGTTGGACAGTTTTCTTAAAAAATTAAAATCATCAACAGTGAATTTAAATTCCCGCTCCTTCTCAACAATGGCCATATTTAAACCGCTTCCCTTTTAATCACTCGTCATGAACGCCAAGCACTTCCAACAAACCCAGCAATTGGGCGGATTCAACAAACCGTGGTGATGGATAAATAATGGTTACTTTCTTTTGCAATTTAACTGCATCTCTTTTCAATGAAACCAGTAACTGCAATGTTGATGTATCTATTGACGACACATCAGATGCATTTATTTCAATTTGATCATGAACAGCCAATAAATTCTTCAGCCTTTCGTGCAATTTAACGATATTCTGAATAGTCAAGGTAGCGTCTAAGTCAATTTGTGACTCATCCGTTTCCTCAGATACAGGATTTTCAACCTCTTCTACCAAAACACTATCGGTCTCAATTTCATCTATTACTAACTCATTTTCTTGAGTTATATTTAAAATTACACTGTCTTCGGTATTTCCGATCAAATCATCCGTTGTGTCTTCCGGCTTATTATCGCTATCACAACGTTTGTTATCGACTGTTTCTTCAATCTTATCGGTATCGCCGTCCATCATCCAAGCTAGAGGATCGTATCCAATTAAATCATTTTCTTCACTTGTTGCCATACATCACCTTGTCTTCAAGAAAATCAAGAGCAAGGTTACGAAAATCCCTTGCCGAACGACTTTTCGGACTATATTCTAAAATTGTTTTACCGAAGCTGGGGCATTCTGCAAGCAACGCCGTTTCTCTAATAACTGTCGCTAATATTTGCTCAGGAAAATGCGTAAGCAGAACATCTAACACCTGACTCGATATTCTTCTATTTGGCGAATACCGCGACATCACCAATAGTGTTTTATATTTCCTCTTTAAAGCCTTTTCAAATCTCTTAACCGTACCCATTAGATGAGACAACCCCTGCAACGCAAGAAAATCACTGGCCATAGGAATTAAAATCTCATCAGCAGCAATTAATGCATTCGCAACCAGCAATCCTGAAGACGGTGGACAATCAATAAAAACAAAGTCCTGATCATTAAGACTGTCCTGCAAGGCATCTTTTAACAAAACACCGCGAGGTGAATTATTACTCGTTAAGTGCTCAATCTCGTTAAGTTTTGATCCTGATGGAATTAATTGCAGATTATCCCTGACGGAAATAAGTTGTTGATGAACTTTTTTCTCTTTTAGCATGGCCTCATCAATGCCGCCAATCCCCTGCGCTGTTATACCTAAAGAAACCGCCAAATGGCCTTGCGGGTCAAGATCGATAGCTGTGACTCTTGAACCTGATTCTGCAATGGCATGACACAAGTTTGCCGTAGTAGTCGTCTTTCCAACACCACCTTTCTGATTAATTACTGCAACAATTCTCACCGTCACACCAAACTTTCAATACCCTCAACCTCATCGGGATTGAGCAATTTATCAACATCTAAAAGCATAATCATTTTTTTCTTATACACATGCATGCCCCGCATGTAACGCGTATTAATTTTCGCGCCGAAGTTGGGTGATTTTTTTATATCTGCCAAGTTAATATCCAGCACATCAGAAACCGCATCCGCCACTATGCCCATTACAAATTGAGTAGCACCATGTTCAACACAGAGCACAATAACTACCGTCTTGGGGGAGTATTCACAGTGCTCCAGAGAAAATCGTTCCCGTAAATCTATAATAGGCACGACGGATCCGCGTAAATTCAACACCCCTTTAACAAAAGAGGGCGTATTCGGTATCACACGAACTGCTTCCCAGCCGCGAATCTCTTGTACTTTTAAAATCTCAACTCCATACGCTTCGCCTGCAAGTTGGAAGGTGAGAAATTGCTCTACCCGACTATTATTTGACTGCACATCTGTTGTCATTGTTATAGTTTCCTGCCGGTTATATAGTTTTCAATTTTTAATGACATTAAAACTCTTCCCATTCGTCGCTGCTATCACTTTTTGACTTACTTGATAAAACGGGGGGTACAGTTTTTTTTGCTATTGTTCTTACCGGCGCTACAGAGACCTTACTGAGCGCGGCTGGTCTGGATGCTACAGAAGCCCCTTTTGAGTTGACCCTAAAAAAGCTAAGCAACTGGGTCATATTGGTAGACTGCTCGCTCATTGCAATGCTACCCGCGGCAGCTTGTTCCGCCAATGCCGCATTTTGCTGAGTAATATCGTCCATTTGTGAAACCGCCTGATTGACTTGCTCGATACCCGCCGATTGCTCTGAGCTGGCGCTGGCAATATGCGCAACAATGTCGCCAACTCTCGCAACGCTTTCAACAATTTCAGTTAACGCGGCGCCGGTTTCATTCACGAATGCCGTTCCGGCACGCACTTTCTGCACACTGTTCTGGATCAGTTCATTACTCTGCTGCGCGGCAGTTGCGCTCCGTTGAGCCAGATTACGCACTTCTGTCGCCACAACCGAGAAACCACGCCCCTGCTCTCCAGCCCTGGCCGCTTCTACAGATGCATTTAATGCCAAAAGATTAGTTTGGAATGCAATTTCATCAATTACCCCAATAATTTCAGCAATTTTATTACTGCTCTCATTAATTTCCTGCATTGCTGCGATAGCTGAGCTAACTACGCCGCCGCCTTTTTGGGCCAATTGACTTGCTGAATTGACAACCTCAGTCGCTTGAACCGTATTCTGTGCATTATTTTTTACGGTACTGGCCAGCTGTTCCATACTGGCAGCCGTCTCTTCAAGGCTGGCCGCCTGTTGTTCTGCTCTATGCGACAGATTGTTGTTGCCGCTGGCCATTTCTTGAGACGAACTGTCTATAAAATCAGCAGCATCCCTGATTTGAATTATAAACTCACTCAGCTTTGCCAAAGTGCTATTAATATTGTTCTTACATTCAGCATAAACACCTTGATATTCATTAGTAATGGCCGTCGTTAAATCGCCTTCGGCCATACTTTCCATCACCCTGTTCACGTCACTAAATACACTTTCAATGACATCCGTTAATTCATTGATGCCCACAGACAGCGCTTTAGTAAACCCCTGTTTATCGCTTAATGTTATCCGGGCACTCAAGTCACCGACTTTAACGCCTTGCACCAATTGATCGATTTCCTGTTCAATTAAAACTTCATGGGTTCTATCCTGCCATTCGGCTACATAACCAATACGCTCGCCATCACTACTAACGGGACTAACAATAATACTCAGATGACGGCCTCCAATGACCAGTTGCGACCTAAGCGATTCTTGTGCTTTTTCCAATATCCCGCTTTTAACAGTAGCGTGATATAGCTCAACATTTGAACCTATCAATTTATCCGCAGAAAAACCAGGTATCTGTTTGCGAATATCGCTTTCTGCGATCTTGAACATCTTCTGAACGCTATCGTTCATATAAATAATGTCAAAATTCTTATTCGCAACCATGACTGGTGATTGAACATTATCCAGAGCTTGGGTAATCCGTTTAGACTCTGCCAGACCCTGTTTATAATCGGCCAAATCCACTCCCAGCTTGACTTCCATACAATACAAACCACGCAGGAAATCGCCCAACTGATCTTCTCGTTTCAAGTTCACCTTATTGCCGAAGCTTCCGCTGCTCAACCGGTAACAAATAGTAATTGCGGTTTCCAGCGTGTCGGTTATTACCCGCGTCATATTGATACTGAGTGCAGATGCCATCGTAGCTAACAAGGCTACACCCGATAACAAGCCGTACTCCTGCGTCAAAAACAATCGATACATCAAGAAAAAGATAGGCGCCAGAAAAGCGAACACTACAAAAGCATTTTTCTTCGCTATTGCAATTTCGCTGATAGATTTAGCCATAGAAGCCAATCCAGTAGGGTTTAACTTTACTTCGCCTGCACTGATTTTCTTGTACAACAGATCGGTAGCCGGAATCAGATCACGCTTTGCAGGATGTCGAACAGAAAGATATTCATAGACCTTTCCATCTTTAAATAGCGGCATGGCATTAGCTTCTACCCAGTAATGATCTCCATTTTTACACCTGTTTTTCACCATTCCTTGCCAGGGTCTGAGCTGTTTTAAGGTTATCCATAAATCTTCATAAGCCGCCTCAGGCATGTCTGGATGACGAACGATGTTGTGTTCCGCCCCTATCAGCTCATCGCGAGTAAAGCCGCTGGTTTCGACAAATGCATCATTGACATAGGTGATACGCCCCATCAAATCGGTTCTTGAAACCAGGATGGCGCCCTTTTTCAGAATGACTTCATTATTAGTTAGCGGCATATTAATCTTCATGCTGCATTACCCTACAAATCATGCCAAACACATAAAAACCATTAACTTTCATCCTGATCTAATTCCTCTAATTTCAGCAACTTATCCACATCAAGCAGCATCACCATGCGTTCATTCACGGATACCAGCCCATTAATGAATTCATTACTTACCTTAGCGCCAAAGTCTGGAGCATTTTGAATTTCAGTTTTATCCACACTAATTACATCAGAGACCGAATCGACAACAACACCCATTATGCGTGTCTTGTTGCTATCGCCGGTTTGCAATACCACAACCACTGTCAACGGTGTGTATTCGGCTTTGCTTAAATTAAACCTTTCCCTCAAATCAAGAATCGGCACAATGGAACCGCGTAAATTAACAACACCTTTTTCATAACAGGGAACATTAGGTATTCTGGAAACAGGCTCCCAGCTTCGTATTTCCTGTACTCGAAGAATATCAACGCCATATTCTTCTTTACCTAAAGCAAAACTCAGATACTGCACTGCGTTATCCAGATTTTTACTATAGTGATATTGGTCAGTATCTTTATTTTCAGCTTCTTGTGCCATATCTGCTTTCATATTTTTGTATTACCGAATTGAAAAACGCACCAAACCTGGAACATCAAGAATCAGTGCAACAGAACCATCCCCCAAAATAGTTGCACCTGAAACGCCTTCCACCCGTCGATAATTAGCTTCCAACGATTTAATAACAACTTGTTGTTGCCCCAATAACTCATCTACAAGTAAACAACACAGTTCACCCTGCCCTTCGACGACCACAAGGACACCTTCTTTTGACTTGGTCGGATTGCCTGAATGAACATTAAAAATACTGCGCATTCTAATAACAGGTAAATATTCATTGCGTAGGCGAAAGGTTTCTCCTTTGCCGGCAACTTTGTTTAACATTCTTTCCGTAATGTTAATTGATTCAATAATAGAAACTAACGGAACAATATAGGTCTCATCACCCACAGCAACAGATTGACCGTCAAGAATTGCCAACGTTAACGGCAAATGGATTGCGATAGTTGTACCCTTACCCAGTTCTGAAATGATTTCTATATTGCCGCCCAATGACTGGATGTTTCTTCTGACCACATCCATACCCACACCGCGACCGGAGATATCAGTAAGCTGTTCGGCCGTAGAAAAACCCGGCATAAAGATTAGTTCGAATATCTGTTTCTCGGTAAGAAGGTTATTTTCTTCAATCAAGCCTTTTTCTATGGCTTTTGCTAACAATTTATCTTTATCTAATCCGCGTCCATCATCAATAATTTCTATGACAATGTGTCCGCCACGGTGATAGGCTTTCAGCTCTATGGTTCCTGTTTCCGGTTTACCTGCTGCGACCCTGTCCGCAGGCATTTCTATACCGTGATCCAGACTGTTTCTGATTAAATGAACCAACGGGTCATTGATCAGCTCAACGACGGCTTTATCAACCTCGGTATTTTCTCCGACAAGTTTCAGGACAATTTTTTTATCTAATTTACTGCTGATATCATGAACTAAACGAGGGAAGCGACTAAAAACAAAACTAATAGGCAGCATCCGAATGTTCATGACGCTTTGCTGCAGATCGCGAGTGTGACGCTCTAACTGGGCAAGCCCTCTTTTAAGTTGACCGACTTTATCCATGCTAAAGTTTTCGCCGACTAACCCCAACATAGATTGGGTGATTACAACCTCGCCAACCATATTGATTAAAGTATCAATTTTATCGGTGTCGACTCGAATCGAACTGGCTTTTGCCGTAGTTTTTGCCGCTTCATTGTCGGAGTCTTGAGCATCCGATTTTTTGGTTTCTGGAACCGGCTTAGATTTAACCTCGACGGGTTTGGGGGCTGGATTATCAGGTATGATTTCTGTAGGTTCGGGATCGATTTCTTTTACAACGGGGGCGGATTTTACGACTTTGGCTTTGGCAAGCGGCTGAATCTCCATTTCACAGTCGCCTTCAACCCAATTAAATATTTCCTTGATTTCATCGCCGGAAATATCCCCGACAACCTTTAAATCCCAAGAAATATTGCATTCCTCCGGATCTATTTCATAAAAACCCGGGACATCCTGAATATTCGCGATGGTTGTTAATTCACCCAGCTCATTCAACTCTCGAAATAGCCTTACAGGATCATTGCCGGTTTTAAGTAAATCCAAATAAGGGCAAAAAGCTATTTTCCAGCCCTGCTCTTCTAATTCAACCGGTTCTTCTTTAACAACATCAGGGACGGCATTGACGGCAACAGCTTCACGTGTCAATTCCTGTTCAACTGGAATTGACGCTGATTCTTCCGGCATCGAACCACCATTAAGCACAACTTCCAAGGCTGTTTTATGCTTTGCTACGCTGGCGTTATTAACATCCTGTTCATTTTGAATCGCAGTCAGCATCTCTCTAAGACAATCAACAGATCCAAGTAAAACGTCTACTGCCGGCTGGGTTACTTTCCTACGCCCATCCCGCATTTCATCAAGCAGGGTTTCCATAATATGAGTGTATTCGGCAACAACGGTAAAACCAAAAGTACCACTGCCGCCCTTTATCGAATGCGCCCCCCTGAAAATGGTATTGATTATTTCCGAATCAATATCTCCCATATCGAGAGTTAACAATCCTGACTCCATTGCTTCCAGGCCTTCGAAACATTCTTCAAAGAAGACCTGATGGAATTGTGACATATCAATAGACATAGACTTACCTGTGTGCGCCTAAATTCATTTAAATAAGATTAACAATAACCCAAAAACTTTCTTTATTGAGCATTGTCTGGATAAATACTTAAATCATTCATCTAAACATTCTGAATAAAGCCGCATTAAACTGGGCATATTGAGACATAAATCCTCCTGCATGCACCTAACACACTTAGGCACGAAAGCATCAATTAACCCAAAACCTTTAGTAATGTTTTTAATAATTGATCAGGATTAAAAGGCTTAACCATCCACCCCGTTGCGCCGGCAGCTTTACCTTCTTGCTTTTTTTCGATTCCAGACTCAGTTGTCAGCATCAGCATGGGAATAAATTTATAATCTGGGAGTGCTCGCAGATCTCTAATTAAAGTGATCCCGTCTTTGTTTGGCATATTGACATCGGTTACCACACAATCAAACTTCCTAGCTTGGGCTTTTTCTAAAGCATCAACTCCGTCCACAGCTTCTTCGACATCGTATCCAGCAGCCCTTAAAGTAAATGAAACCATTTTTCTCATTGAAGCTGAATCGTCAACTGCAAGAATACTTGCCATTGTTTTCTCCATTAATCTCTAAATTTTCAAAGCAAAAACCTGTGCGAATATTACAGCATCCTATATTTAATTAAGTATAGTCTAATTATCTTTCTGTCTTGCATGCCTTAATATAGAAACTTAACTTCTGCGTTTTCATTGTAACAAACAAAAAAACACCCCACTAGAGAAAATCCCTAGCAGGGTATATTTGGTGCCGATGGCCGGATTTGAACCGGCACAACTTTCGTCACCACCCCCTCAAGATGGCGTGTCTACCAATTTCACCACATCGGCTAAAATGATCGTAAAAAGACTATTTAATTCACACTGTTTTAATTATTTTTTGCAGTGTATTTACTTATGCCATAAACAGTATTTATTACTTTTTCTCAACTGGCTGTTCAGCTCCTGAAACCACAGGAGCGGCAACAGGCACTTCTTCTGACTTAAGATCAGGTGCTGGCGAGGCATTACCAACAGTTTTTGCTCCACCAACGTCAGGAATACCAAGCGTATCCTGCTCAACCTTGGGAGCATTCATTAAGTCATAAGCCGGACCCTGCTTACCATTTAATACTGCAAGCCCCAAGCTGGTCATAAAAAACAAAGTTGCCAGAATTGCTGTGGCTCGAGATAAGAAGGATGCAGCACCCTGAGCCCCAAAAACAGAACCTGAAGAACCCGTACCAAAAGCTGCGCCTGCATCAGCCCCTTTACCTTGTTGCATTAATATTAATCCAACAACCCCTAAACCCAACAGCACATGAACAACAATAATTACCTGATACATAATAAATCTAGATTGAATGATAAATCTTTAAAAAGGATTCCGCATCCAACGAAGCCCCACCAATTAAACCGCCGTCAATATCCGGCATGGCAAACAAGCCTTTTGCGTTATCCGGTTTTGCGCTGCCGCCATACAAAATTTGTATCTTATCGGCAATAGTCTGATCTTTAGCCGCAATGTACTGCCTTATGTACTGATGAACTTCTTGAGCTTGCTCATCAGTTGCTGTTTTTCCTGTTCCTATCGCCCAAACAGGCTCATAGGCAATCACTGCTGCATCAAAAGCAGCTATACCCGCCAAACCAATAACAGCATCAAGCTGGCTATTAATTACCGCAAAAGTCCGGTCTTGTTCGCGCTGTTCCAAGGTTTCGCCTACACACAGAACGGGAATAATATTTTGCTCTTGCGCCTGGCAAAAACGCGCAGCTACCGATTCGTTTGTATCGCCGTAATAACTGCGTCTTTCGGAGTGCCCTACAATAGCATATTTGCAATTAAATTCGCTTAACATCGCTGCCGAAATTTCTCCGGTAAAAGCACCTGAAGATTTATCTGCTACGTTTTGTGCGCCCAATGCCAACGCAGTGTTCTTAACCAATTCACTTACCCTAGGCACATGCACATAAGGAACACATACCGCGATATCCGCTCTATTATCCCCTAACCCGGCAATGATACCTTTTGCAAGCAACTCAGCACTGGCAAGAGTTCCATTCATCTTCCAATTTCCAACAACTAGAGACCGACGCATCACCACTCCTCACATAGAATCAAACCAGCTATGATATATATTAATAGCCCCCAATTCAAGCTCCCATTGCTTTCTTAACGTCCTCTGCTATTTGATGAGCGTAATTTTTGACCAAATCTTCCTGCTGCCCTTCTACCATTACACGAATTAATGGCTCTGTTCCCGAAGCCCTGAGCAATACCCGCCCAGTATCTCCAAGCTTCTTCTCGATCGCTTGCACCGATTTTTGTATTCCGTCATCCTCCGCCGGATTTATTTTCTTGCTGGTTTTTACGTTTACCAGAACTTGCGGATATTTCTGCATGCCGGATTTCAATTCATGTAAACTCTTACCGCTACCTTGCATTTCCGCCATGACCTGCAAAGCGGCAATAATGCCATCACCTGTTGTTGTTCTATCCAGGCAAATGATATGACCGGAATTTTCACCACCTAAAATCCCCTTGTGCTCCGCCAACATCTCCATGACGTACCGATCACCCACATTCGCCCTTAGCAGGCTGATTCCCAACTTCTTCAAGCCATGCTCCATACCCAGGTTGGTCATTAGCGTACCTACGACAGGCCCGGACATTAACCCTTCAGCCAATCTTGCTTTGGCAATAATATAAATAAGCTCATCACCATCAACGATTTCACCTTTATGATCGACCATCACCAATCGGTCGCCATCGCCATCCAAGGCAATACCGAAATCCGCTCGGTAGGCCAAAACCGTTGCCGCAAGCCTCTCCGGCTTGGTTGCGCCACATTCATCATTGATATTAAGACCATCCGGCTCAGCCCCGATTGTAACAACTTCCGCGCCTACTTCGCTAAACACATGTGGAGCTATGTGGTAAGTCGCTCCATGTGCACAATCGACTATGATCCTCATACCGCTAAAATCCAGCCGAGTCGGCACACTGGCCTTGCAAAATTCAATATAGCGGCCCGCTGCATCCACTAACCGTTTCGCCTTGCCCAATTTTGACGACTCTACCGTCGTCATTGGCGAATCAAGATGCCGTTCTATTTTTCGTTCTATTTCATCAGGCAGCTTCGTTCCCTGCACCGAGAAAAACTTGACTCCATTATCATAATAGGGATTATGAGAGGCGCTAATGACAATACCCGCCTGCGCCCTTAAAGTACGCGTTAAATAGGCAATCCCCGGCGTCGGCATGGGGCCTAACAAACGGGTATCGACTCCCGCAGCAGTTAACCCGGCTTCCAACGCAGACTCAAACATATAACCGGAAATGCGCGTATCTTTGCCAACCAGAACAAAACCATGCCCTTCACTTGCAAACACCCGTCCGGCGGCCCAGCCCAATTTCAAGAAAAAATCCGCTGTTATGGGATGCTCACCCACCCTACCTCTGATACCATCAGTTCCAAAATATTTCTTTGTCACGACTCAAAAACCTAAAAACAAGTGAAAAGATAAAACACCGAAGCCTGCTATTTGCGCAACAGGCCTTTACAAATCACACAAAAAAAGGAGAGACATTACATCTCTCCTTTAGTGTCAATTCAGAAATTCCTCAACTTTGCTCGGCAGTCCCGCCAATTGATTTCTCATTTTTTGCATCTTCCTTACTCTTGACATCATCCGCTACGACATCACCATGAGAAGGGGGCTTATCATCCCAGCCTTGAGGAGCCCTTACCGGTTTACGGGTCATCAAATCCTCGATTTGATATTTGTCGATGGTCTCATACTTGATCAACGCCTCCGCCATGGCATGCAAAATATCCATGTTTTCTTTCAGAATTGTTTCGGCACGCTCATAATTCCGGTCGATGAAAGAGCGAATTTCTTCATCAATAGTATGGGACGTTTCTTCAGCAACCGTTTTATGCTGAGTCACTGACCGCCCCAGAAATACTTCGCCCTCTTCCTCACTGTATGACAATGGCCCCAGGCGCTGAGAAAACCCCCACTTAGTCACCATATTTCGAGCCAATTCAGTAGCACGCTCAATATCGTTAGAGGCACCGGTACTTACCTGCTCCGACCCAAAAACCACTTCCTCGGCGATACGCCCGCCGTACAAACTGGAAATCATACTGTCCAGTTTTTGCTTGCTGGCGCTGTACTGATCCCGTTCAGGCAAAAACATGGTAATACCCAGCGCACGCCCCCTAGGCATAATGCTAACTTTGTAGACAGGGTCATGCTCAGGAACCAGCCTACCGACAATGGCGTGGCCCGCTTCATGATAAGCAGTCATTTTCTTTTCTTTTTCATTCATGACCATAGAAGTTCTTTCAACCCCCATGATCAACTTATCTTTTGCTTTTTCCAAATCCGCCATGTTGACTACGCGCTTATTCATTCTGGCGGCGAATAAAGCGGCTTCATTGATCAAATTAGCTAAATCGGCCCCGGAAAAACCCGGCGTACCCTGAGCGATATATTTAACTTCAACGTCATCGGCAATAGGCACTTTTTTGACATGTACGGCAAGAATCTGCTCACGCCCTCTGACATCAGGCAGACCTACCGTTACCTGACGATCAAACCGGCCTGGACGCAATAAAGCCTTATCCAGCACATCGGGACGGTTCGTTGCAGCAATGACGATAATACCTTCATTCCCTTCAAACCCGTCCATTTCCACCAACAACTGGTTTAGCGTCTGTTCGCGCTCGTCATTTCCGCCACCCAAACCGGCTCCGCGCTGGCGACCGACTGCGTCGATTTCATCAATAAAAATAATGCATGGCGCATGTTTTTTTGCCTGTTCAAACATGTCGCGCACACGGGATGCGCCCACACCGACAAACATTTCAACAAAATCCGACCCTGAAATAGTAAAGAAAGGCACCTTCGCCTCACCGGCGATAGCCCGGGCCAGCAAGGTTTTCCCCGTTCCCGGGGGGCCTATCATCAACGCGCCGCGAGGGATTTTACCGCCTAATTTCTGATACTTTGCCGGGTCTTTAAGGAAATCGACCATTTCGACAACTTCTTCTTTAGCTTCATCGCAACCGGCCACATCGGCAAAAGTCACTTTAATCTGGTCTTCTTCAAGCATACGGGCTTTGCTTTTACCAAAATTCATTGCGCCGCGACCGCCGCCGGCGCCGCCCTGCATTTGCCGCATAAAGAAAACCCACACTGCAATAAGCAATAACATCGGCCCGAAAGAAACCAATAACTGCATCAGCATGGAGGGCTGCTCGGGCGGGACGGCCTTTATTTCAACGCCATTTGCCAGCAAATCATCCACCATGTGAGGATCTGAAGGCGCGTAGGTTTTAAATATCTGCCCGCCCTGCATCTTGCCTTTGATGATATTGTCTTCAATCATCACCTGCTGAACCTGGCCTGCTTTTACCGAATCGATAAATTGTGAATAAGACATCGACGAATCAGCCCTGTCATTTTGCGGGCCGAAATTATTAAAGACGGACATCAATACAACTGCAATGACGACCCATAGGATTATATTTTTTATCATATCGTTCAATTTACACATCCTGGGCCTGATCGGCTCTCGATTCAAAAACTGAGTAATTATATCAGGTGTTAACTTTCCTGACTGTCGTTATTTATCTGAAACTCACCAGCGCATGAAAAACACAATTTCATCGTACCTGGCACACCTCGTTCCACAGACATGAGGGCTACAAAAGATTATTTAAAGCCTTTAGCTAAAATATAAACTTCATTACTTCTTGGTCTTGATGCTTTCGGTTTTCTGATGGCTACCTTTGCAAAGGATTGCTGAACCTCTTTATAAAACTCTTCAAAACCGGCTCCGTGAAATAATTTAACCAGAAAAGCACCGTCTTTTGCCAACACCGTTCTGGCCGTATCCAAAGCCAACTCGCCCAAATAAAGTGAGCGGGGCTGATCCACTCCCTTATTGCCGCTCATATTT
>JALNYY010000071.1 GCA_023229605.1 Methylobacter sp. | reverse complement strand
TAAATTTTAATTGTTTTATCGGGTGGCGGTTGGTCGGGTTGAACGCAACGTTAGGCATGGCACGGCAAAGTAGTGGTATCATTAAGCAAACAACTTAATTGAGCAATTCGGAGTATCATTCATATTATGCAAGTTGCTACTGGAACCGTTGTCAACGGAAAAATCGTGCTGGAAGGGGTTTCTCTTACTGAGGGTGCCGTGGTAACCGTCGTTACGCGCGGATCTGACGAAAGCTTTTTACTTACCGAGGCCCAAGAAAACGAACTACTTGCGGCTATGTCTGAAATTGAACGTGGTGAATATGTAAGCCTGGAAGAGTTATTGCAGTCTCTTCCTGCTCATAATTGAGTATGGCGCTTCGGGTAAGAATCGCCGCACGAGCAGTAAACCAGATTCGCAAGGCATCTGAGTGGTGGTCGGTAAACCGCCCCAGCGCTCCAAACGCTATCGCCACCGACTTTGGCGAGGCAGTGGCTTTGTTGGCCGAACAACCAGGCATCGGCGCCAAATATAAAGGCTCGCGCACCGTTGGCGTACGCCGCCTTTTTCTCAGTCGCGTAGGGTACTTCATCTACTACAAAGCTGAGGACAGTTTCCTTCATGTACTTGCGTTTTGGCACGCAAGCCGAGAGCACCAGCCGTCCCTATAATTTAGCCTAACACAACGGTCAAAGGGACGCGGACACGCCGCCCGTTGGCGGCTTTGGAAAGTTTGCTTTTTAATCAGGTTTGGCGGCTTCGCTTGGCTTTCTTCAGCGGCGCGCCCCTTACCCCTACGTTATGCGCAAGCGAAGTGGAGAAGTCTTTGAAATTTAGTCAGTTTGGCTCCGATAATGGACACATGGTCGTCTATTTTCATGGCGCGCCTGGAGCGCCGGAAGAATGTAGCATTTTCGATCTGGAAGGAAAAAATCACGGTCTGACGTTTATTTGTTTAGACCGGTTTAGTGTCGATTCGACCATCAATGGGGAAGCGTATTACAAACTTCTGGCTGCGGAAATTTCAAGAATAGCCTCAGGAAAACAAGTGGATGTCGTTGGTTTTTCAATTGGTGCATTTATTGCGCTACAGACCTCCCGTTACATGGCCAATGGGGTCGGAAGCCTGCATTTGGTTTCTGCAGCAGCACCTCTGGAGTCTGGTAATTATCTTGAAGCCATGGCAGGCAAGCAGGTTTTTATGTTGGCAAAAACAGCACCTGCCTTATTCATTTTGTTGTCTTATTGGCAAGGTTTGCTTGCTTGGCTTTTTCCCAATGCCGTATTTCGCTTGTTGTTTGCCAGTGCCGCTGGCGAAGATAAGGTATTGGCCGCCGACAGTGAATTTCGCACCGTCATCACCAAAGTATTGAAGGCCTGCTTTGTTGGTCAAATCCGAGGCTACGCGAGAGATATTGGTCTTTATGTGCGGCCGTTGAAAACGGCGCTCGCCGAAGTATCCGTCAATACTCATATTTGGCACGGTGCCGAGGACAACTGGTCACCACCGCTTATGGCGGAGTACTTAAAGTCTGCGATACCCGGCTGCTCCTCGACCACAATATTCAATGGGCTGTCACACTATTCATGCCTGTACCAAGCGGCACCCGAAATATGCAATCTATTAGGCAAGGCATAACATTATGGTCGAGTGGGACGCTCCTATCGTCGCGCCCCTCACTTCTACGTTGAATGGCTGCTAATTGAATCCCTGCCGACATTGAGCGCAAAGCTTCGAATGTCAACTAGGGGTCGAAAGCCGTTGTTCAAATATAACATTGTTTGTCGCCAAGTAAATGCCGCAAAGCGGCTTCGAGCTGACAATCCGTCCCGCAAACAAAGCGCCTTAAATTTTCTTCCGCTCAGATTTTACAAGTATTTTTTGTGCGATTATTTTTAATGTTACGCGATGATTAGTGGGCTGCTCTCGCGACTCGTTTAGAGCACGTAGTGATTCCGACCTACCAGTCACCATGCCTGCCATGATCCTCAATGACTTTACTCCTCCCTGTCAACTCACCGGTTATTTCAAAAAAGAATATTTCAGCCTGCCCGGATTTGGATTCAAATCCTTCAACCGCGACTTCAAATTCCGTCGCTTCCTGTATTAAATTGTCATCCTCATCATACTCGGCGTTAATCCCATAGCAATCACCGTAAACGCCGATAATAAGATTATTATAAACAGCCAAATAACGATCATCATCTGACGGATAATCCTCATCGGGCGTCCATGCGGCAAATGGCGTTTGATGCAACTTGGCGAATTTTTTAGCTATTTGTATTTTTTGGCTATCACTGATCATTTCTATTTGCTGTGGTAATTAGTGGATTGATTGGAGTCAATTTAAAAGATACGAAGTTTTTTACCTTGGTTTTTCTTCGTGAGCTTCGTGGTCAATTAACCAGTCGGTTTACATTGTAAGGACTACGTTCCGCTAACTCGACCTATGGAAGGGCTAAACGAAAAAAAGGGATTGCGACGAATCACAATCCCTTTTACCCACTTAAGCCGCCCTTTGTTAAGAGCGGCAAACAAAACCAGGTTATTCCGCTTCGACTTCTTTCATACTCAATCTGACTCTGCCTTGACGGTCTATTTCAAGCACTTTGACTTTGACCACATCGCCTTCATTAAGTCTGTCGCTGACTTTATCGACGCGCTCATCAGAGATTTGCGAAATATGAACCAAACCGTCTTTGCCGGGAAGGATGGTAACGAATGCGCCGAAGTCCATTAATCTGACTACTTTGCCTTCATAGACTTTACCGACTTCAACTTCAGCGGTAATTTCCTCGATCAAACGACGCGCTTCTTCGCCCGCGGCTTTATCGACAGACGCCACTTTAACGATGCCGTCATCGGTCAAATCAATGCTTGCGCCGGTTTGCTCGGTGATGCTGCGTATGGTTGCGCCGCCTTTACCGATAACCTCGCGGATTTTGGCCGGATCGATTTTGAAGGTAATGATACGCGGTGCGAAATCGGACATTTCTTCGCGGGTGGTGGACAACGCTTTATTCATTTCACCCAGGATATGCAAACGACCGTGCTTTGCTTGATCCAGTGCTGTCTTCATGATTTCCGCAGTAATGCCGTCGATTTTAATATCCATTTGCAGCGCGGTAATACCGTCTACAGAACCGGCAACTTTAAAGTCCATATCGCCCAGGTGATCTTCATCGCCCATGATGTCCGACAATACCGCAAAGCTGTCGCCTTCTTTAATCAGGCCCATCGCGATACCGGCAACCGGCGACTTAATCGGCACACCGGCATCCATTAACGCCAAGCTGCTGCCGCAAACCGAAGCCATTGAGCTTGAGCCGTTCGATTCGGTAATTTCTGAAACCACGCGGATGGTGTACGGAAATTCGTCCATATTAGGCAATACGGCGGCAACGCCACGTTTCGCCAAGCGGCCGTGACCGATCTCGCGGCGTTTTGGCGAGCCGACAAAGCCGGTTTCGCCAACGCTGTACGGAGGGAAGTTGTAATGCAGCATGAACGGTTCTTTG
This sequence comes from Methylobacter sp., assembly GCA_023229605.1. Taxonomy (GTDB): domain Bacteria; phylum Pseudomonadota; class Gammaproteobacteria; order Methylococcales; family Methylomonadaceae; genus Methylobacter_A. Next base: position 17,275 of record JALNYY010000071.1, on the reverse strand, counting down.
TACTCGCCGGCCAGCGCATCGATGATTTGCGCATCGCGCTGCGTTCCCAGTGTTGCAACCACGATAGCTTGCGTTTCGCCGCGGGTAAACAGTGCCGAGCCGTGGGTTCTTGGCAATACGCCGGTTCTGATCGTAATCGGCCTGATTTTGTCTAAAGCGCGACCGTCGATACGTTTGCTTTCGTTCAGAATGGCGTTACGGACGATGCGGTATTCCAGATGCTCGATAATGCCGCGTATGTCGCTTTCCGCATACTCGCCGTTAGCCACCAGTTTTTCGACGACGGCATCCCTGATCTCTTTCAACTTTTCTTGTCTGACCAGTTTTTCAGCGATTTGATAAGCGGCTTTAATGCCCTCTTCAACTTCGTCCGTCACCCGTTTTTTAAGTTCGGTATTAACTTCCGGAGCTACCCACTCGACGACGCCCGCACCGGCAGCGTTTGCAAATTCGTTAATGGCGTTAATGGCAACCTGCATTTGCTGGTGGCCGAATAAAACCGCGCCCAGCATCACTTCTTCCGACAGGTTGTCGGCTTCAGACTCAACCATCAATACCGCATGCGCGGTTCCTGCAACAACCAATTCCAGCTGCGATTCTTTCAATGCGTCAGGGCTTGGGTTTAATAAATAGCTGCCGTCTTTGTAACCGACAGTAGCCGCGCCTACCGGGCCGTTAAAAGGCAATCCTGAAACTGCCAAGGCAGCAGAAGCGCCCAATAAAGCAGGAATTTCGGGATTAACTTCAGGATTAAGCGATACGACTGTGGCAATAATCTGCACTTCGTTGGTATAGCCCTCGGGGAACAGGGGACGGATAGGCCGGTCAATCAGGCGAGACGTTAAAGTCTCTTGTTCACTTGGACGTCCTTCTCTCTTAAAAAAGCCGCCTGGTATTTTACCGGCTGCATAAGCTTTTTCTTGATAGTTAACAGTCAATGGAAAAAAGTCGCCGCCACTTGCCTGTTTTTTACCAACGACGGTAACCAACAGTGTTGTACCATCGACGTCGATCATAACAGCGCCGTCTGCTTGGCGAGCTATTTCGCCAGTTTCTAATTTAACGAGTCGATCGCCGTACTGAAATTCTTTCCTGATAGGATTCACTATAAGGTTCCTTTGCGTAGAGGTTGTTTGAAAATTTGTTCAATCCATGAAATGTTAAAACAGAAACGGCACAAGAGGTATGTGCCGTTTCTTTGTTCTATTACTTACGTAATCCGAGACGTTCAATCAATGAGCGGTAACGGTTGCCGTCTTTATTTTTTAGGTAATCCAGCAATTTACGACGCTGATTAACCATGCGCAACAATCCACGACGCGAGTGATTGTCTTTTTTGTGTTCTGCAAAGTGCGGTGTTAAATGAGTGATATGTGCTGTCAATAAAGCGACCTGTACTTCTGGCGAACCTGTGTCGGTTTCTGACAGGCGATATGCTTCGACAACCGCTTTTTTTTGTTCTGCTGTAAATGGCATTTGTAATCCCTATTTAGATTAAAAATTAAAAAATAAAGCCGCCAATCGGCGACTCATTAAGTACACTGTTTCCGCGATAGGGTGTAGAAACAGGTGTATTCTTTGTGCCTGAAGCTTATAAGCTCAAAGCAGTTCGTTGCTCATATTGAACAACTTTTTCGGTGCTAGTTTACCATCCAAAAGCATTTCCCCCAAGCCTAAAAACACCGCGTCATGATACATGCGCACCGCGCCTTGCCTACTTTCCAGGCTTGCGCCCGTTCCGTTCGCACTGTTCCCGTCGAAAGGCAAAAACTTGAGCGACTGGCCGAACTTTATGCAGATTGCCTGTTCGTCAGACAACTGCACAGAGGGCAAAGCTTCCAGTGGCTTATCGACATTAATCAGGCATTGAAACAAGCTTTGCTGATCCATCGCCGTCAACTGTTCGATGGTTCTGGCATTCTCAATGTTGAACTGGCCTGCTTCCAGTCGGCGCAATTCCGTGACAGTCCCCCCGCAGCCCAGATCATGTCCGATGTCTTCGGCCAGCGAACGGATATAAGTGCCTTTTGAACAAAACACGTCCAACGTCAACCGGTCTTTGGAAAAATCCAGCAGTTTAAGCTCGAATATGGTGATACGCCTGGCTTTACGCTCAACGGTTTTGCCTTCCCGTGCCAGCTCGTAAAGCTTTTTACCGTTATGCTTTAAAGCCGAATACATCGGCGGAACCTGATCGATTTCGCCGGTAAATTTTTTCAGACAGCCCAGGATGTCGTCAACCGATAGCTTAGGCACGGGCTTGGTTTCTAAAACCGCGCCTTCGGCATCGCCGGTATCGGTCATAACCCCAAGCCGCACAACAACCTGGTAACGCTTGTTGTCGTCCAGCATCAGCGCCGATACTTTGGTCGCTTCACCGAAACACAGCGGCAACAACCCCGTAGCCAACGGATCAAGACTGCCGGTATGCCCTGCTTTATTGGCGTTAAACAAGCGCCTGACTTCCTGCAAGGCTCTGTTCGAGGATACGCCCAGGCGCTTATCTAACAGCAATATGCCGTGAATATTGCACCCGGACTTGCGTTTACTCATGCGGCCTACCCTTCGTCGCGCCTATCCTGAGCCAAGTCGACGGGCTTGTCCTGAACGGAATCGATGGTTTTGTCCAAATCGCTTAACAGTTCAGCAACACGCATGCCGGTATCAAACGAATCATCGTAATAAAACCGCAATTCGGAGATATGCCTCAACCGCATCCTTTTGGCCAGTTGATGCCGGATCACCGGCGACATCTCGTTCAGCAACTTAACATTGGCCTTCTTGCCCAGCTCATCAACATTCAAGACCGTGACGTACACTTTTGCAACGGCAAGGTCCTTAGTGACTACAACTTCATTGATAGTAATAAAGCCCAACCTGGAATCATCAATATCTCGTTGCAGGATCAAAGAAAGCTCTTTCTGCATCTGAGACGAAACGCGGGCATTACGGCCAAATTCTTTTGCCATACGCTTACAATTCCCGTTTAACTTCTATGCGTTCAAACACTTCGATCTGATCGCCGGGCTGTACATCGTTGTAGTTTTTCACACCGATACCGCACTCCATGCCCATTTTGACCTCGGCAGCATCGTCTTTGAAACGGCGCAAAGATTCCAGCTGTCCCTCATAAATCACCACGTTATTACGCAGAACCCGTATAGGCAGATTTCTCTTCACGAAACCGTCAATAACCATACAGCCGGCAACCGCACCGAATTTTGGCGACTTGAAAACATCGCGCACTTCGGCAAGACCGACAATTTGTTCTCTGATTTCAGGGGCCAACATGCCGCTGATGGCTTTTTTAACCTCATCAATCGCTTCATAAATGATGCTGTAGTAATGCAGGTCGATACCTTTTTCTTCAATCAGTTTTCGTGCAGTCGCGTCGGCCCGGACATTAAAGCCCATTAAGATAGCACCGGAAGCCAATGCCAAGTTTGCATCGCCTTCATTAATGCCGCCCACTCCGCCAAAAACAACCTTGACTTCTACCTCGTCATTCGACAGGCCGACCAAGGAGCTGCGCAACGCTTCCAGGCTACCCTGAACATCGGTTTTAAGCACCAGGTTGACGCTGGCAATCTCGCCGGTCGTCATTCTGGAGAATACTTCGTCCAATTTGGAGGCTTGCTGCACGGCATGGCGAGACAGTTTCTTGCGGTCTTCGCGATGTTTAGCCAAATCTTTGGCGATACGTTCGTTTTGCACCACCAGGAATTCATCACCGGCGTTCGGCGTTCCCGAAAGCCCCAAAATCTCGACCGGCGCACACGGCCCGGCTTCTTTGATGGCTACGCCGTTCTCGTTAAACATGGCTCGAACGCGACCGTATTCATGACCGCACAACACCATTTGACCGCTTTCCAGAGTACCTTTTTGAATCAGCACCGTTGCCACGACACCGCGGCCTTTATCGAGCCTCGATTCAATAACAATACCCGATGCAGCCCCTTCGATAGGCGCTTTCAATTCCAGGATTTCAGTCTGTACGATCAAGGCTTCGATTAAATCATCGATACCTTCGCCGGTTTTTGCCGAAATCTTCAGGAACTGCACATCGCCGCCCCATTCTTCCGCAAGTACGCCGATGGTGGACAGTTCCTGCATTACTTTTTCAGGATTTGCGTCGGGCTTATCGATTTTGTTAATTGCGACAATAATCGGCACATTGGCCGCTCTGGCGTGCTCGACCGCTTCCTTGGTTTGCGGCATAACACCGTCATCGGCTGCAACCACTACAATCACCACGTCGGTAACGTCCGCGCCCCTAGCGCGCATCGCGGTAAATGCCGCGTGACCAGGCGTATCCAAAAAGGTTACCGAACCGTGATCGGTTTTTACCTGATAAGCGCCGATATGCTGGGTAATCCCGCCCGCTTCGCCGGCGGCAACGCGTGTTTTGCGGATATAATCCAACAGCGAGGTTTTGCCGTGGTCGACATGCCCCATGATGGTGACAATCGGCGCTCTGGGCAATGCCACACGATTATCGTCTGCTTGCACTTCAGCCAGCATTTCCTGCTCAAGATCGTCATCACTCTGCATAATGGCTTTGTGGCCCATTTCTTCAACCAAAATGACCGCTGTTTCCTGATCTATGCTTTGATTGATAGTCGCCATGATACCGAGCTTCATCAGGTGTTTAATCACCGTGGCGGCTTTAACGCTCATCTTTTGCGCAAGGTCGGACACGATAATCATTTCCGGTATGGCCACCTCTTTTATGATAGGTTCAACCGGCATTTCAAACTGATGTTTGCCATCCGACTTCACACTAACGCGTTGTTCAGTTTTCTTGCCTTTTTTCTTGGCTTTCTTGCTGTCCCTACCGCCCGCTCCAGCACGCGCGCCTTCTTCCTGTTTTTTTCTATGCAGAATCTCTTGCTTGGCCGATGCCTGCTGCCTTACTTTTTCGGCATTTCTTTTAATAGACTCTTCAAGCCGAAGATCTTTTTCATGCTGCTTTTTTCTGGCTTCTGTTGACTCTTTCGCCTTAACCTGTATTTCATGGCCAAGTTCCGGCTCTTCCTCAATCGGCAAGACTTCAATCTCTTCTTCGGCTACCGGTGATGGCGCCAGCGTCTCAGATGGGGATCCGATGTGACCAACTTCAGGCTCGAGAGCCACTTCGGCTTCAACTGTTTCGACCGCCGGTATAACTTCCGGCTCAACGATAACGTCTTCTTTCTTCTGTTCCAAAACGACTTCTTTTACTGTTACCGGCTCTTCAACTAAAGGAGGATTTTCAGCTTGCGGCGCAACCTGCTCTTTAAGAGCTTGCTTGGCTAACTCCAGATTCCTTTGTTCATCAGATTCGGCTACTTCACTGCGTTTTATGTAAGTTTTCTGTTTCCGAATTTCAACGCTGATCGTTTTGGTACTACTACCTGGTGCGCTCGCCTGCTTAAGCTCACTGACAGTTCTGCGCTTTAAAGTCACCCGTTTCAGCGAACCTTCGGCCGCGCCTTCATCCTTGCCATGGCGTTTACGCAAATGCGCAAGCAGCTGCATCTTTTCGTCTTCATTGATGACATCATCAGGGGCACTCGCAGATAGTCCTGCTTCTTTCAGCTGCTCTAATAATCGTTCCAGAGGTATTTTTACCACCTCAGCTAGTTGCCGTACCGTTTTATTACTCATTTCAACCCCTTACCTACTCGCCTATTCCTCAGCAAACCAAGGCTCACGCGCCTTCATAATCAATTTTGCCGCCCGATCTTCATTCATTCCTGAAAAATTCAACAAATCGTCTACCGATTGCTCTGCCAAATCATCCATCGTAATAATACCCTGACTTGCCAGGTCATAAGCCAAATCCCTATCCATGCCTTCCATTTCCAGCAAATCCTGCGCAGGCTCTGCCGCTTCTATTTTTTCTTCAGCTGCAATAGCGCTAATCAGCAAGGCATCTTTAGCGCGGCTTCTAAGCGCATTAACAAGTTCTTCATCAAAACCCTCAATTTCCAGCATTTCACTGACCGGAACATAGGCGATTTCTTCAACCGTATTAAAACCCTCTTCAACCAGAATCAATGCAATATCGTCATCAATATCCAGTTGCTCGACAAACAACTGCTTTATCTTGTCAGCCTCGGCTTCACTGTTTTCTTCCGCCTTGGAAGCATCAATAACATTCAGCTCCCAACCTGTTAACTGTGTTGCAAGGCGCACATTTTGTCCGCCGCGGCCTATAGCCTGAGACAAATTGTCTGAACTTACCGCCAAGTCCATGCTGTGTTTGTCTTCATCGACGACGATAGACTGAATTTCAGCAGGTGACATGGCGTTGATCACGAACTGGGCATCGCTAGCATTCCAAAGGATAATATCAACGCGCTCTCCGGCCAATTCATTCGAAACCGATTGCACTCTCGACCCCCTCATGCCAACGCAGGCGCCGACCGGATCCAGCCTGGGATCATTGCCTTTGACGGCAATCTTGGCTCTGGAACCGGGATCACGCGCCGCGCCCATCACTTCGATCAAGCCTTCGCCCACTTCTGGCACTTCAAGACGGAACAATGCGATCAGCAACTCAGGCGCAGTCCGGCTGACAAACAATTGCGGACCGCGAGGTTCCGAGCGCACATCTTTCAAATAACCCCTGATTCTATCGCCGATACGAATCGCTTCGCGGGGAATCATGTCTTCTTTTGCAATATAAGCTTCTACATGCCCCCCCAAATCGAGATAGACGCAACCCTTTTCAATGCGTTTTACGATACCGGTGATCAGCTCGCCCACACGACTTTTATAGGCGTCAACGATCTTCTTCCGCTCGGCTTCCCTGACTTTGTGAATAATGACCTGCTTGGCCGTTTGTGCGGCGATACGCCCGAAATCGACAGACTCAATTTCCTCTTCTATCAAATCACCGACTTTAACATCCGGATTATCAAGCCTTGCAACTTCCAACAATATTTGCGTTTCCGGAAACTCCACATCGCCGTCTATTTGACTGTTAGCATCAACCACTTCCCAGACCCTATAGGTAACGTAGTCGCCGGTTTTTCTGTTAATACTGACACGGGCTTTAATTTGATTCGCGTGACGCTTGATTGTAGCCGCTTCCAATGCTGATTCTATGGCCTGAAAAACTATCTCTTTTTCAATATCCTTTTCATTAGAAAAAACATCCACCACCAACAAAATTTCTTTATTTGCCACTGCGTCCTCCTTTTTCAATTAAATACTCAGGCACCAAACGCGCTTTGCTCATCGCGGTAAATGGAACCTCAAAAACCTGCTCGCCGTCCTGAAGCGTAATAATATCGTCTTCAACTTTTTCTATCAGGCCTGTGATTTTTCTACGGCCACCTATAGCTTTAAATAAATTCACCAAAACCATACTGCCAATATACCGTTCGAACTGGCTTACCTTAAAAAAAGGCCTGTCCGCACCCGGCGAAGAAACCTCCAATTGATAGTTCCCTTGAATCGGGTCCTCTACATCCATGACCCCGCTGATTTGATGACTGACTTTAGTGCAGTCATCAACAAGAATTCCGTTCTCACTGTCAATATAGATTCTTAACAGACCATGCCTAGGATGCGGATTATATTCAATGCCTACGCATTCATAACCTAAACCTTCAACAATTGGCTCAATCAGATTAACCAAATGCTCAGGAGCCTGTTTCATTTTTTCCTCACTTACTTTCGCACAAAAAAAAAGAGCCCAAGGCTCTTCCATTAACTATCAACTGTAAGCCTCTAAATCACCAAAGCCCAGAAAACAAAAAACCCCAAAATGGGGTTCTCGGCAACCGCTCCATGCGGCGCTCTAACTCCTGCATCCATGCAGTCCTAATGTGGTAGCGGGGGCAGGATTTGAACCTACGACCTTCGGGTTATGAGCCCGACGAGCTACCAAGCTGCTCCACCCCGCGATTGATTTATCTATTATAAGGCATTTTCAGCATTTAGCAACCTATTTATGTCTTTAGGCTGACATGGAGACAAGTATTTTAATAATTATGTCTCCCCAGCTTGTTTCATGCCAAGCATCTGCATTCTCTCAAGCGCATAATCTTCCAAGGCGTTAATAATTTCCGAACTTACACTTTCGTCGCGACGCAGTTCATCCAATCGATTGAAATAATCATCAAGCACAATGCCGGAACCGTCTTGGCGCCCGGTTAGCCGGTTAGCACAAAATACATTCCAGCTTTGCAGCTCATCGGCACTCAGAGTTTCCGGATAATTTCTGGCGCGGTATCTAAACAACATTTCCGGCAATCTACTATCGGTAAATTTGAATGCGGACTTAGCCATTTGCTCTGGCGGCATGGCTCTAATTTTGAACATTTGCTTTTTATCACTTTCAGAAAAAAAACCGCCACTATAAATTTCAAGATCGGGATCAGAGCTTTGTTCGACATAGGCATGACCGCTAAACACTGCCGCCAACTTTTCAGCCAAGCCGGCAGTCGCTTTAATCTTGTCGACATTGGCATAACATAGCGCCAGATCGATTCCCAACCGCTGCGCATCACCCGGCCTGATAACAGACACAGGCGCCAAAACAGGACATTTGTTAATATGCACGGTTTTTAGCGGAATTCTTGCCACGCCTTCCGGCAGATCGGCGGTGGCGGTAAAGATTCTTTGCTGGATTTCTTCCACTGATAATCCAAGCATCGGCTCAGGATCAACGGATAAATCATAGACTATGATGCCGTTGGTATTGGTAGGATGCCTGCAGACAGGAAGCACTACGGCCAGGCAATTTCTAACGGCGGGATATTTTCCTGAAACATGCACCACCGGCTTAAAACTGCCAAACTGAAGCAAACCCAGCGCCTCGGCTTTGACCCGATGTTGCAACAGAAACTGGTAGAGTTTGGGCTGGGCTTGTTTGACCAGCTTGGCGATCGCGATGGTTGCATAGACATCAGAAAGCGCATCATGCGCCGCTTCATGAGCTATGTTGTTAGCCAGTGTAAGCTGATCCAGCCTGAAACTGGGGCCACCTTGTTCGTTACCCGGCCAGACAATACCCTCAGGACGCAAGGCTCTGGCCGCCCTGACCACGTCGATTAGATCCCAGCGCGAATTGCCGTTTTGCCATTCCCTTGCGTAAGGATCATAAAAATTACGGTAGAGACAATTGCGGGTCACCTCATCATCAAAACGAAGACTGTTGTAACCGACGGTGCAGGTATTAGGCTGACCCAATTGTTCATGAATCAGGCGAATAAATTCAGCTTCGCAAACGCCTTTTTGCTCGGCTAACTGAGGGGTAATTCCGGTAATCAAACAAGCCTCGGGATGAGGAAGGCAGTCCGCCGCCGGTTTACAATAGACAACTAAAGGCTCGTCTACGATATTAAAATCAAAATCGGTACGAATCCCGGCAAATTGGACCGGCCTATCTCTTTGAGGATCGGCGCCGAATGTTTCGTAATCATGCCAATAAAAGGTTTGCGCGCCACTCATTACTTTTGCCCCTTGTGGATAATGAAACCAGAATAGGCATTAGGCGTGGCTCCCGCTCATGCTAAGCATCTGCATCATCCACATGGCCCTACCCAAAGCAAGCGTTTTAGGCTATGCCGATATTGCAGGAGCAGTTGCTCCTCATTTAATAATCTTAATTGCTTGAAGCCAAAGCCCTTAGGACATCTGTACGACTGACAATTCCGACCAACTCGTTATCCTGAAAAACAGGAAGACTTCTGACTGAAGTCTGCTCAAACTTCTCGGCCAAATCGACAATACTGGCGTCGGCGTCAACGCTAATGATTTCTGTACTCATATAATCGCCAACCTTGCCGCTCATACTTTGATTATAAACAGCTTCGAGAACAATTTTCATCGCGTCTATTTCAGAAAACATACCCAACAGCTGACCTCTCTGATCAACAACCGGCGCGCTAGTGATTTTATGATCCAGTAATTTTCTTACGGCATCGACTACATTGGCATCCTTAGTAAGCGTAACCAATCTTTTCGACATATAATCTTCAACAGTAATTTTCGACAGCATAGTAAGCTCCTGATTGTTGTTATAAAAAAATGGGAGTCTTTGCGTAACTCAACAATCGAAGCCATAAATGCCGGATATGTAAAGCAGACCAACTATCCTTGATTCAAACGCGCTTCCGCTTCCATTTTCTTTCTTTTATCACATTTTTCCACACAAACACAATCTCCGCTGTTTGCGACGCCGCCGCATGATCCTTTAATAGCGCGTCTACCGAAAATAACGCCTATCGCCATAATGGCGATCACAAAAGCCATGAAAACAAAAGTCACTAGAAAATAAGTCATGGTATCACCTCGTAAAATTTGTAAAGGCCTACAATAAAAAACGAGGAGCCGGCAAAGCCGAGCTCCTCGTGTAGGCTGGGTTGGCTTTAGCGTAACCCAGCGATTGAAGCCTATTGATTACTTACCCGCCAAAATCATCCAGCAGGATATTTTCCGGCTCTACGCCGTTATCCAGCAGCATCTTGATCACTGCCGAGTTCATCATTGGCGGCCCGCACATGTAAAACTCGCAGTCCTCGGGCGCCGGATGGTTCTTAATGTATTCTTCAAAAAGAACATTATGGATAAAGCCGGTATAGCCTGTCCAGTTATCTTCCGGTAACGGATCAGATAACGCTACATGCCACTCAAAATTATCATTTTCCTTGGCCAGCATATCGAAATCTTCCACATAGAACATTTCACGCTTACTACGGGCGCCATACCAGAAACTCATTTTACGCTTGGACTTCAGCCTGCGTAATTGATCAAAGATATGCGAACGCATCGGCGCCATACCCGCTCCGCCACCGACAAAGACCATTTCATTTTGGGTGTCTTTGGCAAAGAATTCACCATAAGGACCGGAAACAATACATTTATCGCCAGGCTTCAGGTTAAAGATAAAAGAAGACATGATACCTGGAGGCACGCTATCCGGCGCACCGGGAGGCGGCGTCGCAATACGCACGTTCAGCATAATTTCTTTTTCTTCAGGATAACTTGCCATCGAATAAGCGCGTAACGCAGGCTCTTTTACGGTAGAGACATAACGCCATAGGTTGAACTTATTCCAATCGTCGCGGAATCGTTCTTCGACATTGAAATCGCTGTATTTGGAAACGTGCGAGGGACATTCAATCTGAATGTAACCACCCGCCCGGTAGTTAATTTCCTCACCCGCAGGCAATTCCAGCACCAGCTCCTTAATGAAAGTGGCGACGTTATGATTCGATTTAACCGTACATTCCCATTTTTTGACGCCGAAAACACTGTCTTCGACTTCAATGTTCATGTCGTGCTTAATCGAAACCTGGCAAGCAAGACGCTCGCCGTGAGCCGCTTCCCGTTTGCTAATATGGCTTAATTCAGTGGCTAAAATTTCGCCGCCGCCTGAATTTACCTTGACCTTGCATTGCCCGCAAGTACCGCCGCCGCCGCAAGCCGATGAAACGAACAAACCGTTATCCGCCAACGCAGTCAATAACTTTGAACCTACAGGCACATGAATTTTCTTTTCGTCATTGATCAGAATTTCCACATCGCCTTCTGCGACCAATTTGTTTTTCGCACCGATGATGACAAACACCAGCGCGATAACAATGCCCGTAAAAAGAATAATCCCTAAAAGAATTTCAAGCATGTTGTGACCTGTCTAAAGTTGGATGCCGGAAAAAGCCATGAAGCCAAGCGACATCAGACCTGCGGTAATAAAAGTGATGCCCAGACCTTGTAAGGCGGCCGGTATATCACTGTATTTGAGTTTCTCGCGCACACCCGCCATAACGGTGATCGCCAACGCCCAACCAAAACCGCTGCCAACGCCGTAAGTGACACTTTCAGGGAAATTGTAGTCACGCTCGATCATGAACAAGCTGCCCGCCAAAATGGCGCAGTTCACTGTAATTAAAGGCAAGAAAATACCCAACGCGTGATACAGGGCAGGAAAGAATTTATCTAAAATCATTTCCAGAATCTGTACCAACGCGGCAATCACACCGATGCAGCTTAACAGCGCCAAAAAGCTCAAATCCACGCCTTTAACGCCCATCCATGACAGCGCATCTTCTTTCAGAAGCGCATGATAGATGAGGTTGTTCGCAGGCACGGTGATAATTTGCACCATCATAACCGCAATGCCTAAACCCATTGCGGTGGAGATTTTTTTCGAGACCGCAATGAAAGTACACATGCCCAAAAAGAAGGACAGCGCCAGATTTTCAATAAAAACGGCCTTTATAAAGAGGCTGATATAGGCTTCCATTAGTGATGCCCTCCTTCACCGTGAGCAATCGACATAATTTTAAATTCCACTTGTTCGCGTTGCCCGGGTTTCCATTGACGCACAGCCCAAATAAGCAGACCGATTAAAAAGAATGCGCTAGGAGGCAACAACATCAAACCATTGGGTTGATACCAGCCGCCATCTTTTATCAGGGGCAATATTTCAATACCCAACAATTTGCCCGAACCCAACAACTCACGAACAAAAGACACGATAATCAAAATCAAACTGTAGCCTAAACCGTTACCGATACCATCTATAAAACTTTCCAAAGGCGGATTTTTCATCGCATAGCCTTCAGCTCGTCCCATTACGATACAGTTGGTAATAATTAAGCCTACAAACACCGATAATTGCTTGCTGATCTCATAAGCAAACGCTTTCAACAGCTGATCCACCACAATAACCAAAGAGGCGATAATGGTCATCTGCACGATAATCCGTATACTGCTGGGAATATGATTCCTGATCGCACTGATTGCGGCACTGGAAAATGCCGTTACCATCGTCAATGCCAACGCCATAATCAGCGAAGTGGACATTTGTGAAGTAACCGCCAGCGCCGAACAAATCCCCAGAACCTGCAAGGTGATGGGATTGTTCTCAATCAGCGGCTCAATCAATACTTTTTTAGTTTCATCATTTAAAATTTCGCTCATGATTTCGCTCCTTTAACCGTTCTGACTTTTGCCAAATACGGCGCAAAGCCTTCTTTACTCATCCAATATCTAATTAAATTGGTTACGCCGGTACTGGTCAGCGATGCGCCCGCTAGCCCGTCCACTTGATATTCCGAACCCGGCTTAGTGTTGTCAACCGCGCCTTTAATCAAGCTCAACGCAGGCTCGCCAACCTCAGCACTTTCTATAAGGCCTTTTTCTGCTGAACCCTGCTCGGTCTCAGCATAAACTTTTTTGCCTTTCCACAAAGCACGCCAAGTAGGATTAACTACTTCGCCACCCAATCCCGGGGTTTCCGCCTGATCGTAGAAATTGATGCTTTGCACGGTTTGCCCATCGGGATCTAAAGACAAAAAGCCGTATAAAGTTGACCACAACCCATAACCGTTGATAGGCAAAATAATCGATTTGATCGCACCACCCTCTTTCACCAAAAAGACTTTAGCTACTTTCGCCTTAACACGAATGTGCGCAATATCTTTTTCTTTAGGAATCGCGATACTTTGCGCGGGGTCTTTTGCCGCTTTACGCTGGTCGTACTCGTCTGCGTTCATGTTATCCACATAATCGCCTGTTTCCAGGTTAACCAGCTTCGATTCAATTTGTTCTGCAAAGGCCTTATCAATATCACTGCCCTCAGTAAGAAGGCCCGCGACATCGAGAATATTCCTTTTCATGTCCAGTTCTTTATTATTGATTTGCAGCGGTCTTAAGGCAACCGCCGCCATTGATACCAATACCGCACAAACCAAACACAAGGCTACTGCAATCGCGATAGTTTTTTCCAGGCTATCATTGCTTAAGGCTAGAACCTTGACGCAGTAAGCCTTAAATTTTTGGTAATGCTCGCACTTATCGAGCGCCGCACAAAACTTTTGGTAATGCTCGCATTTTTCAAGCGTAGCGCAAAGTTTTCCTTGACCGGCATTTTGAGTATTTTCATTAAGCATGACGCTTCACCCTTCTTCTGATATTGGCCTGAATGACAAAATAATCAATCGTAGGCGCGAACATGTTGGAAAATAGAATTGCCAGCATAATACCTTCCGGGAATGCCGGGTTAACAACCCTAATTAAAACCGTCATAGTCCCGACTAAAGCCCCGAATATCCAGCGGCCGGTATCGGTCATTGCCGCACTGACCGGATCCGTCGCCATATACACCATGCCGAAAGCAAAGCCGCCCATTGTCAAATGCCAATACCAAGGTATCGCAAACATGTGATTGGTGTCGCTGCCTATCATATTAAACATCAACGAAGTCGCCACCATACCGGCAAATACCCCGCCCATGATGCGGTACGATGCAACCCGCGTATACAACAGGAATGCCGCGCCAATTAAAATGGCCAACGTTGAGGTTTCGCCAAGACAACCCGGCTCAAAACCAAAAAATGTTTGCATCCAGCTGTAATTAGCCGAGTAAACCGCGTCAAGACCGCCGTTTGCCGCCAAACCCAACGGCGTAGCTGCCGTATAACCGTCAACTGCGACCCAAACGGCATCGCCTGAAATAGACGCCGGATAAGCGAAATATAAAAATGCCCGTCCAGTCAACGCAGGGTTCAAGAAGTTTTTACCGGTACCGCCAAACACTTCCTTGCCGATAACGATACCGAAAGAAATGCCTAAAGCCACCTGCCATAAAGGCATATCGGGCGGCATAATCAATGTGTACAACATTGAAGACACCAGAAAGCCTTCATTCACTTCATGTCCGCGAACGGTTGCGAACAAAACTTCCCAAACGCCGCCAACAGCCAGCGTGACTATATAAATAGGCAGGAAATACAAAGCGCCGTGAACCAGATTGGAAAACGGATTAGCCGTATTGTAACCAAAGATCATCATCGGGATACGACGCCAATCCTGAGCTTGCTCCAGCCCCATCGCTTCCATAGCTAAATTGGCTTGATAACCGGTGTTATACAAAGCCATTAAAATGCAAAAAAACGTTGCAATCACAACAAAAGTCATAGTCCGCTTCAGGTCATTGCCATCACGAACATGCGTTGTGCCGCGCGTTACATCCGCCGGCGTATAGATAAAAGTATCGACCATCTCGTAGAGACCGTAATACTTTTCGAACCGCCCACCTTTAGTGAAATGCGGCTCCATACTGTCTAAAATATCTCTAGGCGACATTTATCCTTCCTTCTCAATTTTAGTTAAATTCGCTCTCAGAACAGGACCGAAGTCATGCTTACCGGGATCCACAAACGTAAATAAGGAAACATCTTCCTCATCAAGTTCCAGACAGCCTAATAATTGAGCCTGATCCGAATCACCCACAACCAACGCTTTTAGCAGCGGCGTAGGCAAAATATCCAGCGGCATGACTGCTTCATAAACGCCAACGGGAACAATCGCCCGGTTGCTGCCGTTTTTATCGGTTGTTAATGGAAATTTACGGTTCAACTTACGATCCACGCTTGACGTGTAAACATTCAGTGCCGAATATTTGTTTTTACCCGGAACAATCCAGCCGAATAATTCACGGGCGCGACCCTCTTGCAACGCAGAAATTTGATTGCTGTAACAACCCAAAAAAGCCGCCCAATCCGCCGCAAGATGTCCGTATAGCACCGACCCCGAAATCACCCGGTTCTCAACGGCTTCCAATTGATCGGCAACTAAATTATCGATATTGGCGCCGACACGGGTGCGAATCAACCTTGGTTTTTTAACGGTGGGCCCCGCCAATGACACAACGCGTTCAACATTGATTTTACCGGTGGTGAATAATGCGCCGATTGCGATCACCGCCTGATAATTCAGGTGCCAGACAAATTTATCTATACTGACCGGATCAATGAAATGGATATGTGTGCTCGGTAATCCCGCAGGATGAGGACCTGAAAATTCGGCGACAGTGACGGGGGCGCTGCCTGTTGCAATCTCAGCGCCGGCCGCCTTACAAACGTACGTTTTACCTTCCGTGAGCTTGGCAATGACCGCCAAACCGTTGGCAAAATCATCGCCACGATCTTTGATGATAACCGCAGGGTCTGCCGCTAATGGGCTGGTGTCGATTGCAGTCACAAAAATAGACCTAGGCTTGCTGTCCACAGCAGGAATTTTGCCGTAAGGACGTGTGCGTAGCGATGTCCACAACCCGGATGCCAACAGGTTTGCTTTAACCTGTTCCGCCGACAAATCATTTAATTCGGCGGTTTTATATTTTGCAAAAGACTCCTGCGCTGTTCCTTTCAGCTCGACAATAACAGACTGCAAAACCCGCTTGGCGCCGCGATTAATGGACTTAACGACGCCCGCGCCGGGTGAAGTAAAGTTGACGCCCGGATTCTTCTTGTCGGTAAAGAGTATCTGGCCCAGCTTGACCTCATCACCTTCACTGACCATCATAGTAGGCTTCATGCCCACATAATCCATCCCCAGAATCGCAACGGACTTAACCTTATTGCCATCCTCAATAACCTGTTCGGGCTCTCCGGTAATCGGTAGATCCAAACCTTTTTTAATACTAAATTGCATAGTGTGAGCCTGCTCTCCAATCAAGTTGCGGCGAAACCATCCTTTCATTTCAAGTACAAATAAAACAAGAGGCGCATTAAGACGTAAAACGGTGGCATTAAACCACAAAAACGAAGCATTCTCAACAGCGGCAGGGCTTACCGGAAAGTCTTTTTAACAAATGCAAAAACGCAGAAATCATGAGCACTCGATTCATTGACTTTTGTCGCGACTGCGTGCAGTGATCGCGACGCGCCACTACCATGCCGGTGGTTGAGGCGCGGAATCAAATGCAGGTCACGCCTAGCTGCGTCTATGTGACTCCTCCCAACCGCGACATGGCCATCTTCCACAGCGCCTTGCAACTAAGCGTACCGGCTGTACCCCATGGACAACGCATGCCGATCGATACTTTTCTGCGCTCCCTGGCCGAAGACCAATCCGAAAAAGCTATCGGCATCATTCTCTCCGGCACCGGCACAGACGGCACACTGGAATTGCGTGCAGTCCACGGCGGAAGAAACCGTGGGACGCCCGATCTATGAATTGGGCGATGGCCAATGGAATATTCCCGCCTTGCGCGGCCTGCTGGAGGCCGTCCTGCCGCACAACCAGACATTTGAGAATTATCGAGTGGAACATGATTTTTCTACTATCGGTTACCGCAAAATGTTGCTCAACGCCCGCAGTATCATTGGTCAGACCGGTGAATTACAATTGCTCCTGCTCGCGTTGGATAATGTCACCGAAACCCGATAGCCAGTATTGCATTGCAAACGTGTAAGTGTTGTACTATTTAAAGGTGTAAGCATTTAGCCGCAGAAGTTGGATTGCATCGGTTCACTACATGGGCTGTGAA
>JALNYY010000243.1 GCA_023229605.1 Methylobacter sp. | reverse complement strand
CTTCGGGAAGTAACCTTTATTACCACTATTGCGTTTTAGCTCTCGGCACATCGTTGATCTTGATACGCCCAGTAGCTCCGCCATCTCTTTCTGGTTTTTTCCTGCTTTATTTAATATCCCAATCTGATATCTTTGTTCACGGTTTAGCTGTTTATAGTTTCTCATGCGCTTTCTCGTCTTTGGTCGGATTGAAAAAAGCGCGAAACTATAGGAGCTAGCCAAATTAGTGGCGGTTGCATTTATTGAGTTGAATCTAAGAGCCTTTTTCTCATATCGTATAGCAATTCTGCGATAGTGTTTGAGCTTGCCGAACATGCATTCGACGGCATGCTGCTTATTATACCAATAATCGCACTCAATTTCCTCTTTCCGGGTCGAGTTTGATGGGACAACGGTTTTTATTCCCCAATTTGTTTGTGTCGTAAGCCTTTTCCGCCAAGACGGCTGAAGCATTAACATTTTTCCGCAAGGGTATCGCTTGCTTGCATTCAGCCTCCTGCCCACCTGTCAGGATGAATTTAATTGCATGCCCAAGGCATCACAGAGCGCGTGGGTCTTACAGCTAAAACCACCTTTGGAACGTCCCAGTGCCTTTGCTGTTTGCCGCCCCAGTCGCGCAGGCATGTGCTCTAACCACCGTCCATAGAAACATCCTGTAAATCAGACGCTTCAGAAAAATGACCGAATAACTTCTCCCATGCTCAATTGGCGCACCGGCGTGAAAAACGCTTGAATGAACTATTCCACTTACCATGTGTTGGCGGCAAAACCCGCCACTGCGATTCCGGGTAGTGGGTTAAATCTGTAATTAAGCATGAATATCCAAGCCAAACTCGACCTTGTTAATCAGCAATCCGATAACCGTATCATGCAGGATCTCTAATTTTGAAAAGCAAATTGTTTTTCGTGTGAGCCGCTTAATCCAGGTTCTGAAATTCAGATTCTTGCGTTCAATTTTTTGGGTATTACGCTTGCCTACCTGATGCTTATCGGCTTCAAGGTGACGTTCATAGGCGCCCCAATCATCGGTGTAATAACGGCTAATGCCAAAGGGCTCAAGCAATGCTTTCAGCTCTTTGAACACTTCGTCCTTGCGCTTGCCAAACACATAAGCCAGTACGATATTCGTCGCATGATCAACGGCATACCAGAGCCAGCGTTGATTGGACTTGCTGCCGACAAAGGACCACTGCTCATCCATTTCAGCCTCTTCACACGCGAGTTCCAATCTCACCGCCACATTTCTTCCTGAATTTAAGGTCTGAATGTTGGGATTCACCTGGACTAAGCGGCTCGACTTTTTTTTTAATGTGCTAATGACTGTGTTTTTGTTGATCTTGAGAACTCGCGCTGTATCACGGATGCCACTACCGTTAATAGCCATATCCACAACTTGCTCCTTGATGCCCTGTTCGTACGCTTTATAGCGGTAATCCAGCATGAACGATTTAGTGTTGCAATCCGGATTTTGACAGCGATAACGCTGCACTACGGCCAGACTTCATAATTTGGTTGCTGCCACAAGCCGGGCAGGTAATTCCTTGATAACAGGTCAGAGGGGTATTATACGGAAAATTACATATTTAACCCATTACCGGTTAATCGAACTTTAAGCCACGAAGAGTTAAATAAGTTGGATCGCCGCAATTTGACAGGATATTAAGCTTAAGATATCGAGCTTTAACAGCAGGCGAAAGGTCAATATAACCCCACTGATCTGAATTATTCGAACAGCCAATTTCAGCATTTGCATAGGTTTTCCAACTTATTGCATCATTACTTGTTTCTACCTGAATTCTTTTTGGCGCGCGATTGGGTTGCCTGTCCTGAGGTAGAAAACCAACTCGGCGGACATCTCTCTGACGGTGAAAATCTATCGTTATAAATTGAGGGTACTTAACAGGCACACCAGCATGCCAGCCAGGCTCCGATTGGTAAGTCAACCCTTCTGGACCATATTCATTTTTACGAGATGAAGCGGTTATTTCTATACAATTTATTTCAGTTACAGAAAAATTCTTCCCTCTAAGCATTACTTCATTTAGCTTATAGGACTTCTCAGGCCATAACGCATCAGCGAAGCTAACTGGAGGAACCCAACCCGAGTTTTTTCTTATGTGACCGGGGAACCATGGAAGCTGATCGTTGCCTATACAATTCGGGTTAATGATGAAGTAACTTTCCCCACTCTTTCCTTCAGCATTAAGATAATCTGATACCTGGTCGATTAGTTCTTGCCTCGGAGCGGAATAGTCATATCGATAACGTTTGCTGAGATTGAGTACAGCGTGAACATTAAAACCAATTAGTAGGATTAGTATAAGGCTAAGAAAAAACCGAGCCGGATATAATGAAATTAGCCTTTTAGATGACAAAAGATTTGAATTTTTATCCGCATTAACGTCAACAGCCTTATCCAGTTTCGCGTCAACGCGGCTATTTTTTAATGAAAACAACCCAATGGTAATTATAATTGTAAGGTAGGCAATGTAACTGTAGTAGATATTTCTATCTAAAACTGAGTCCAAGCCTCTTGGCAAAGCACGCCCGTATGCAATAATAAAAGAATATGCGAGCAAAAAGAACAAACTCAATAAAGGCGCAAGCCAGGTATTGGCATTACTAAGCGGCAATGTTTTTTTGAATAAGCCTATTTTGCAAATGATCACAGATACAAGAAATATCACAACCGTGTAATTCAGCAGAAAGGCTAGGTTGTCAATTTCAAATCCGCTGAAACTAGCTCTCGTAGCGGCGCTTATTTTGTAAGCGGCAGGGAGCAACCATCCTCCGATCCAAAATCCGATTTGCTTTATCGTATACGTAGAGGCTAGAAGCAAGGATTGCTCTATATTTGTCTGCGTGCCAGATATTGTGGGAGCAAGCCCCCTTGCCCACAGATCCATAACACTCAAAAATGGGTACATTAGTGAGCCCAACAAAAACGACACCCCCCACTTAATATTTTTATTGTTTTTCTCTAGTAATAGATTTTTCGCATCAGCATATTTAAATAAAAATTTATAAAAAAAGGTTAGTGATATTAGTAAATTTACAATAAAACCAAGCTCATATGTAAATTCAGAGAGCACCCCCAAAAACAGGCTTAACCAAAAGAAGCAGGTTTTTTGGGAATCAAAAAATTTAATTAGATAATATATTGAAAAAACACTAAAAACTGAAAACAGAAGATATCCCGTGATATGGTTCCAGAGTACTAACTCTGAACCCAGCAGGGATGTTCCAAAAAATATCGACAGCAAAAATGGATATTGCGTTGAACGCAGCCGCCCAGCTGTTAACAATAAATGCACACCCAACACGACTAGAATATGTAAAAACAGAGCTCCAACCTGCCAAAGCAAAAAATTGTAGCCAAAAAAATAATAAAAAGCGCCCAACAACCAATAAAGCAACGGGCGAAACAGCATGAGATCTTCTCCTACTGATGTCTGGACTCTGTTCAAAGAAGGAGAATTCAGGAATATTTGCCAAAAATCATCAAATTGACTTATTTGATGCAAATACGAAAGTTGGTCTGCACGAGGACTCCCCCCCCAGAGTCCATTCCAGAACACTGCAGTGATCAAAAAAACTATGAGAAATCTCTGGATCCAGAGATTTCTTAATGGATACAAGAGTTTTAATAGCTTTTGGCAGTTCATCTTCAAACT
>JALNYY010000242.1 GCA_023229605.1 Methylobacter sp. | reverse complement strand
AGCATGCCCGATCAATTGGAGAATTAATTCGCGGCTGGGAATAGGGTTCTCATATTTCTCAGCTTCGCGCTGAGCATATGGATCTTTTGTTGAATTAAAATCAACGTCTTTTTTAGACTTCAATGTCATTTAAATAATCAAATAAAGGAGAGTGGATACAATAAACATATCTTAAATATATGGGCTTAGTATATCGATTAGGATTGAAAGAGAAAAGTTTTTGGGCCTTATGTAAAGAAACTATTCTCCGTTAGCTCCAGGTAACGTCATTACGTTTAACCCGAAATAATTTAAGTTTAGGTAAAAACTCCACGCTTAATTGACAAAATCAAAGCGGCTAGGTATAGTGCGCGCTCACTTTAGCTTTTACAGCTAGCCTCTGCCGAGGTGGTGAAATTGGTAGACACGCCAGCTTCAGGTGCTGGTGGGGGCAACCCCGTGGAGGTTCAAGTCCTCTCCTCGGCACCATCAGAAATATAGCGTCCTCGCTGAAAAACCCCACATCATTATCATTGATCCATCAGGCATATTCCCTGAAAGCTCCAATACAGCTGCCCGCATTTTACATGAAAAGCGCCTTTTCGATATTATTTATTATGTCTGGCTCGATTGGCAATTACACTTATAAAACATTTAAAAAGCAGAATTCAAATCCGGTATTACCTTATCCTTGTAACTTCTGACCGAAGAATACGGACTCGCCGCAACCCATTCTTCCAGCCTGTGAAATTAAACATGGCGGCAATAGAACAACCGCTTAAGCTCCCCTACCGGCAATCCCTTGCCACTTTGCCGCGTCAACTTTACGGCACTATTCAAATAAATACCAAAACACACAAATCAATATATTGATTATTAAAGTATTTATATAAAATGGCATGCACTTCGCTTTAGTTACTGCAACGTAATATCCCAATCCACGAGGAAGCGGTCATGGTCAATAAATCAGCAAACTTAGCGATTATCAGCAATAACACTTTTGAAGCAACAAAAGCGATTCACCTGGATAATTACGACATCAGCAGCGCCTTACAAACGACTTTGGAATTTAATGAACTGATTGCAATTTTCAGCAGTAAAATCGCAAACAAAATTCCTCATAGCGCCTATGTTTATATCAATACAGAATTTGGCCTGGAAGTAAAAAGCGGGGTTTTCACGCGCCATTCCTGCAACTACGCGCTTAAGATTCAGGATCAACAACTGGGCGAATTAAAACTAATGCGCAACCATCGATTCAGCGATACTGATCTCCAGTCACTGGAAACAATGCTTTGCTGCTTAATTTATCCGCTGAAAAATGCAACTTTATTTCACCAAGCTTTAAAAATGGCTTATACGGATCCGCTCACCCAAACCCATAACAGGGCCGCGTTTAACGATTCCATTAATCGGGAAATGAGTCTTGCTGCGCGCAATGCCAAGAGTTTATCGGTTATTTTCTTTGACATCGATCACTTTAAAACGATTAACGATACATACGGCCATGATTGCGGCGACACCACGCTGGCGTTTTGCGCAAAATGGATTAAAGAAAGCCTGAGAGACAGCGATATTGTTTTCCGTTATGGCGGCGAAGAATTCGTGATCTTATTAAGCGATACCGACGCCTATGGCGCGGAATTGCTGGCGGAACGGATTCGCGCCTCAATTGAGCATCACACGATAGCGTATGACATGGAAACCATCAAGATCACTGCCAGCTTGGGCGTCAGCACCTTGCGCAAGGATGATACTATCGAATCTTTCATCAAACGCGCCGATGAAGCGATGTATACGGCTAAAAACAACGGCAGAAACCAAGTTATCTCGACTCAGTAAATCAATGACAAACGGGTTACCCTCGCGCTTTTGCGCTTTGTGGGTAAACCCGAACTGCGCCGCTAACGCTTTCCGGGCTTATGCGTCTTAACTTCAGTTTTTGATATGTGCGCCGGTTTTTCAGCCGCCATCCCCGCAAATTCGAACAGCAACTCCAGCTCTTTATCTGTCAACTCATAAAACGTGCGTGCTTTCAATCGCTCGGGCAATACCACCGGCCCATAGCGCACCCGCATTAAACGGCTGACGATCACTTCCTGCGACTCCCACAAACGTCTTACCAGTCTGTTCCGGCCTTCGGCAACGATAACGTTGTACCATTTATTGGCGCCTTCGCCGCCGAAGAACCGAATATCATCAAACTTGGCTTTGCCGTCTTCAAGCTCCACGCCCTGCTTGAGTTTTGCCAGGGTAGCCTCCGAAACCTCGCCCAAAATACGCACGGCGTATTCACGCTCCACCTGCGTTGACGGGTGCATTAACCGGTTAGCCAGTTCGCCATTATTAGTGACCAATAACAACCCCGAGGTATTGATGTCCAGGCGGCCAACAGCAATCCAGCGGCTGACCGCCAATTTCGGCAATTGCGTAAACACCACCGGACGGCCTTCCGGGTCGCGGCGCGTAACCACCTCGCCGACAGGTTTATGGTAAAGCAGCACCCGGGTGGGCTGCTCGACAAATTTTTCCCAATGGACCACCCGGTCATTGATCAATAAATGGTCGCCTTCTTTCAACCGATCGCCCAATCCGGCAGGGTTGCCGTTAATCTTCAACCGCCCTTCATCTATCCAACGCTCAATTTCCCGTCTGGAACCAACGCCGCCGCGCGCCAATACTTTCTGGATACGCTCCCCATCCGCATCATTTTGTTTCGGGACTATGGCAGCAGCACCTTTACTTTGCTTAAGAGACCTAGCCGGCTGTTTCGCCGGACTGCTAGACGGCTTTGCCGGCCTGTGCGGCTGTTTCGCTGAACTGTTCGACGATTTTGACGGCCTGTTCGGTTGTTTCTTGCTGTTCACTCTTTACCTGCATGGGTTGTTGCGTATTATCTAACGACAAATCAAGCTGCTGAATCTCTTGCAATGTCGGCAGTTCATTTAATGATGAAATATTAAAATAGTCCAAAAATTGTTTAGTCGTGCCGTATAAAGCCGGCCTGCCCGGCACCTCTTTGTGCGCCACCACCCGGACCCACTCGCGTTCAAGTAGCGTATGAATGATATTTGAACTGACGCTGACTCCGCGAATATCCTCAATATCTCCGCGCGTTGCCGGCTGACGATAGGCGATAATGGCCAGAGTCTCCAGTAATGCGCGGGAATATTTTGGCGGCTTTTCTTCAAATAACCTCGATACCCAGCGCGACAGCTCCTGCTTGACTTGAAAACGATAACCGCTGGCTACCTGCTTTAACTCAACCGGTCTGAACCTGTAATCCTCCTGGATCGCCTCACAAGCCGCCTGTATTTCCTGGATATCCGGCTGCTCGATTTCAGGAAAAACCTGTTGCAGCTGTTTGCAGGTCATGGGCCGGTTTGCGGCAAATAAAATGGCTTCAACTACACGTTTAATTTCCACATTAATTTCACGTTGTTCAATTACGGAAGGCCTGTCCTGAGCCCTTCGACTATGCTCAGGGCAGGCGTTATCGACCGGCGATGGCTCAGCTATCGGTGACGGCGGTTCTGACGCGCAACTCGGCAAAGGGCTCGGGCTGGATAATATCGATGAGTCGTTCTTTGCTGAGTTCGAGGATGGCCAGAAACGAGACAACGACTCCGTGTCGACCTTCTTTTCGGATAAATAATTGCGAGAAAAGGAGACTATCCGCTCCTTTAAGGTTTTCCA
>JALNYY010000241.1 GCA_023229605.1 Methylobacter sp. | reverse complement strand
CGAACTCGGAAGTGAAACCGTTTAGCGCCGATGATAGTGTGGCAGTTTGCCATGCGAAAGTAGGGAATTGCCAAGCTCTTAAATCAAAAACCCAAGCCGAAACGCTTGGGTTTTTTTTTGGCCGGGATTTGGTCGTAGGTTGGATTAGCGGTAGCGTAACCCAACACTTTGTGCGATTGTGTTGGGTTGGCTAGTGCTAAACCTAATTTACGGCACTGTCATTCGTATAATACAAGAAAAGCCCCGGTATAAAATAAAAGATACCTGGACTTTTTTGCACAGATTACATTATGCGAAGGCTGTTGGTTATTCATCAAGCTCAATATTTATTACTCCAAAACGAGAAATATATTCCTTTAATAATGGGTCAACGAAACAATAAATTCCTCGATCTACTTGAGATATAACATCTTTTTTTACGAGATTCCCCATGTTGGTACTAAACTGATTTTGATCATAACCTATTGTTTTAGTGATATAACTTAATGGGACATTCATGTTGCTGTAGGATGCCATTGCTTCTAATATTTTTTGATATTTTCCTGATCCTGCGTTTTTTAGTGTTGAGGCAAGTTTATTTCTGCGAAGGGTTTCTATTACTTCGATTTTGGCTAACTCAAAGTCTTCATTGGTTAGGTGATCATCGGAATCAGACTTAAGAATTTGACTCGCCAACAAATGCACAGGTTCAGGATAACCCGCGCATAACTTAAATATTTGATTTATAACAACACTGTCATATGTACACGAAACAGAATCGAATCCAGTTTTTAAAATTTGCTCAACTTCTGGAAGTTCCATGCGTGGAAGAGGTATGTCTTTGAAGGTTCGATATATCGACCCGTGTTCTTCTTCAAGACTTTGAATTGCTCCAGTTATACCAGCTGCAAATATTGCTACATTTGTAACGTTCTCTCTAGAAAGTTTTTCGGCGGATAATTTGAAAAATGTTGCTACACCAGAGTTTGGTTCAACTCGATCCAGTTCATCAAAAAAAAGTATTATTCCCGATTTATCATTCTCTTGAGCTTTTTTTGATGCTTTTGAAACTTCGGAACAAAACAAGTCGACAATTTCAGACAATGACGATACTGATTTGTCTTTTGTACCTATTTTCAGAATTCCTGCGATGTTTAATTCAAGCTTGAATTTGGTAAAAATATTTATAAATACATTGTTTAGTTGAGTCAAAATTCCAGATGCAAGAATTGCAGGGGTCTGATCAGTCGAGCAATCGTGCCAAGCGCAAACAAAATTGTAATTTTCAACCCCTGGATCAATATTTAACTTGTTCAGTAATTCAATGTTTCCTTCAGCTATGTTTTTAACTTGAACCAGTACGGAGCTTTTACCTATTCCGCGATCACCAGTAATTATTGTATGTTTAGGATTTTTATTAATTAGCTGAAAAAGAGAGTCTACGACGCTGTCAATTTCTTTTAGCCTTCCTGAAAATCTTTCAGGAGAATTTATCGGTAAGTCAGGTGTAAACGGATCCACGTATCTTTTTTTCATTAATTGTATCCTTTGGCTTTAACTATTTATTTTTCTTTCAACTCAAGAACGATTCGCAGTAATCGGAAGATCTGGGGTAAATAGTATTGGCATTTACTATCATTTTTGAAAAGTTTTCATATTCAAGCTAATTTTTCAATTGGGTAAATTTGGGTTTATTTTACGCTGTTTATCAGCCTTATAGGGTACGCACAGCGCACCCTACTGATTGTCTTTAGCTAACGTACTATGCTGCACAGAATAAGAAAAATAAACAATCAAGCCAATAACCAGCCAGACGACGAAGCGCAGCCAAGTGAGCGTGGGCAAAAATGCCATCAGCGCGGTGCAGGACAGCATGCCCAGCACCGGGAACAACGGGCTGAACGGTGATCGGAATGGGCGTTTCATATCCGGCTTGGTGATGCGCAGTACCAACACGCCCAAACACACCAGTACGAATGCGGCCAGGGTGCCGATGTTGACCAGTTCGGCCAGGTCTCCGAGCGGGATGAAGCCTGCGGCTGTCGCCATGATGATGCCGCACAGTACGATGACGCGCACTGGGGTTTGGGTTTTGGGGTTTACTTCGCTAAAGAACGGCGAGAGCAGGCCGTCGCGGGACATCGCGAAGATGATGCGTGTCAGGCCGTAATACAGTACCAGCATGACGGTGGTGAGGCCGGCAATAACGCCGGTTGAAATCAGCGCCGACGCCCAGTTGTAACCGAGCAGGTTCAGCGCGTGAGCGACAGGCGAGGATACGTTCAGCTCGGTATAGTTCACCACGCCGGTCAGTAGGCCGGATACCAGGATGTAGACCACTGTGCAAAATCCCAGCGAGGTGACGATGCCGAAAGGCAGGTCGCGTTGCGGATCGCGTGCTTCCTCGGCGGCGGTGGATACTGCATCGAAGCCGACGTAGGCAAAGAATACCAGCGATGCGCCTGCCAGAATGCCGGTGGTTTTGCCGTCGGGCAGGGTTTGAAACCAGCCGAACGGCATGAACGGATGCCAGTTTTCCGGGTGGACGTTAAATGCGGCAACGGCGATAAAGACAGTGATAGTCAAAAGCTTAACGAATACCATCGCGTTGTTGACTTTGGCGCTGTGTTTTACGCCCATGATCAGCAGCAGCATCAGTGCCAGGATGATGGCCGTTGCGGGCAGGTTGATCAATCCGCCGAGTTTTGGCGCTTTAGTCAGTGTATCCGGCAGCGGTATGCCGATGGCTGTCAATGCGTTGTTGAAGTAGCCGGACCAGCCGTTGGCGACGGTCGCTACAGCAAGGCTGTATTCCAGCAGCAAATCCCAGCCGATAATAAAGGCGAATATTTCGCCGAAAGCAACATAGCTGTAGCCATAGGCGCTGCCGCACCCCCCTACCGAGGCGGATAATTCAGCATAAGACAAAGCGGCGAAAGCGCAGGCGAGTCCGGCGATAACGAACGATAGTATTACGGCAGGGCCGGACTGGGTTGCGGCTGCGATTCCGGTCAGTACAAAAATACCTGTGCCGATGATCGCGCCTATGCCGAGAAAAGCCAGATCCCATTTAGACAGACAACGTTTAAGGCCGCTTTCCGTGTCATCGTCCGAAGTAACGTATTTGCTGCGAAAGATTTTCATGGACATGGGAAGGTCTCTTGTTATTGGATTTATGTATTTTCTGGATTATAGGGGTAATAGCGATAATCCTCAAAACAAGATCATGAAGTCTGAAAATTCTGACAGCATAGATTGGCGAACTCAATGCATAAAGGCAATCAGGCAAAAACTTTTGACTTAGAAGCTGTTTAAAAACCTAAATGATCGATTAAGCTACAACATTTTTGGCCTAGGAGGGCTGGCGATTGTACTTGATGAATCTAACCGACGAGCAATGGCAGGCAATGGGTCAAATACGTGATTTACTTATATAACTGATGTTACGCAGTTGATCGAATTTACACTGAATTTAAGGAGTCGCTAACGCGACAGTTATTTGAATCGGGTTCTCGCACCCGAAAGCGAGTTACTTTCTTTTGCGTCGCCAAAAGAAAGTAACCAAAGAAAAGGCGACCCGGTTGCCGCTTCCCACCTGCGCTCCTCGCTTTCGGCGGAGGTTGCCAGAAGGGTCATCCATGGCCCTCTGGCAACGCGCTGCATCCTTGCAGCGCCCCTTCGGGCTATTTCCGCCGAAAGCTCCG
>JALNYY010000240.1 GCA_023229605.1 Methylobacter sp. | reverse complement strand
CGTGTTTGCATTTTTAGTTATGCATCAGGCGCATCTAACAAAGCAAGAATATGGCTGGTCATTTGGGACGCCAGGGAATCATCTAGGTCAGGTGTTCTGACATAACGATCTATCAGAATTCCGGTATTCGGGTCTGTTTGCCAGATGGCGGCACGTACACCTCGCAGGACAATCCCGAGTTCATCGTTGGTGACATAAACAGATGTGCCCACAGTATCAGTAACTACAGGAATCGCTCCCAAAGTCATTGCCTGCATAATGGATACCGAATGCAGGGACAAGCTAGGCAACAAGAAAAAATGGGCGCTTGCCACCAACGTATTCATTTCATAATTTGACAGATAATCTTCGGCCCAGATAATGCTTTGTCCGGTTTCAACCTTCAAGAAGGAGACATCTACGCCATAATCGAGCAGATCTTCATCACTGGGTTTTGTACAGCGTAACATCAGGAGACCATCATGACCGCTGGCTCTAAATTCTTTCCAGAAACGCAACACGATGTGTCCGCCACGACGGAAGAAATTAGCCGGGTTTTGGTGGGCCGAATTTACGAACAGGAATGTCGGTCGGGAAAGTGCGGCTTTTTCTGGTATATCTCGATCGGCAATAGCTTTTAAACTCAAACCGATTTTTGAGCTAAATAATTTACGATCAATGACCGGGTCGGAGAAAAATCGGCTCAGATTATCAAGTGTTTCCGGCATATGAGAGAAAATCCCCAAGCACAACGGGTTTGCGAAAATTCGATGATAGTGATCCCGAAGTTCTTTGTGATTCTTGAATTCTCCGCTTCCCTGCTGACTAAATGGCAAAAAAACCGGAGCAAACGATTCACAATGAAAAACAAATGGCCGTTTAAGCGATGGATAAGGAGCCGTGTGATGAAATTCTATATCCCCAGCCAATGCGTCTGTAAGAGCTAGGTTAGGAGGCCAAAAATGCTCTCCATACATTTTGGCAATAGATTGGCTATCAAATTCCTTTAACTTATCATTCTCTTTATTTGCTGCCCGCAATACGATATCGCGGATCTCAATGTCGCGTTGGAACCGGTTGGATAATTTGACGTTGTCCCAAGCATGAAATTCGACGTTAGGTGGTGCGTGGTCAAACAGAGCACGATAAAGCGGGTGAAATCCATTTAATGGAATGTAATGGCTCAAGCTCCATGGAACAGCAACAGATAAATTCTTATGCGCGGTCATTTTTTGCGTTACCTAAATTTTTCTTGCGCCTACGCCTAAATGCGTATGAAATTGTTATAGATTAATTACTGATTACTGCCTAGCGATACCGCCTACTCTGGCCGCTGCAATTTGTTAATCAGTTGTTGCTGTTTCTCGATTTGAGTTTGGCACTGCTTCAATTGCGCCTCCAGCGCGTTAACAATCGATATTGTGCGTTCATGCGCTACGATAGCTTCCTGACGAATTGCATCAATTTCCATTTTGTTTGCCTGCTGCTCAGCAAATGCGGTTTCGGCGAGTTTGGTCAGTTGCGCCTCAAGAATATCAATAGTTCTTCTCGTTCGCTTATTCTCGGCATCGGTGCGTTGCTGTAGATTTTCAAGAGCTTGATGAACAGCCTGCCGACCAGAAGCAAAGATCGTCTGGACTGCGTCAAAACGTTCAAGAAGTTCGTTAAGAGGGCGACCTGTTTCAACCGCTAGCTTGTTCCTAGCATTAGATTGCTGTTGGAGATATCGCAGTTGTTCTTGTACGGCAGCGGAAGTCCCTTGCTCTTGGCGTAACAAAAAAGCTATAGCGATTTTATCAAAATCTATAGCGATTTTATCCACGTAAGAAACTAGGTCGTCTAAACCAATGTCATATAGGATGGCATTTATGTCACTGTATCTGAAAAAATCCGTTTTAGCGTACTGCTTTTTCAGCGTAGGATATGAAAGAGACCAATCGATTGCTCCTAGCGATTGGCGTACCTTGTAGAAATGATCAAGGTGTTTAACGAAATTAAACCCGGCATATGAGCCGAGTAGTTTAGCAACATTTGGGTCATATTCGCACAAATCTAAGCTGGTGATTTGTTTGGCAATCTGAATCATAGCTGTGATTGCCCTAGGTTCATTGACTGGTTCGGACGTAAACGGTTCCGCCGCGGCTATATGCTCTGGTATTACAATCTTGCAATTCGAAAGATCTACTTTGATCCATCCCGTTGCCGTTTTACGCATCGCCCAGAATCCATCCCACATTGATACCTCTCCGAAGGTTTCTCCAACCGCACAGGTAACACCAGGATGATAATCAATACCGCACAGCTTGCTTTTTACATAGTCCTGGTCAGTTGCAACATCCTCTGCCGCCTCTGCTGAACCGACCTCGGATATTTGCAGTTCCAGATCATCTCCACACAAAATTCCACCTTCTTTGATAATATCTAAAGAAAGCGCAATATCGTTTTTGACGTCATCAAACCTGTGAGACCCATCTAGAAACACGATGGAAAAATTACCCTTCTCAAGGGTAGGTAACACATCATGCGAATTACCGATCATGGGCGAGATGAGACCCGCAACGCCGCTTGTTCGGATATTGTGCAAAAAAAGGCCATATATCGATCCGCTCTGCGCCGCTTCATTCATTTGTATATAAACTAAGTCGGAATCAATATTTGTATCAAAATACGACTGCCAAACATCAACACATACAACCTGACCACCTCCGATATATTCCTGAATAGCTTTGGCCCATGTAATCGCAGACCCCCCAGCCCAAGATCCCACTTCAAGCACCTTGAATGGTTCGGTATGGTTTTCTTTAGAGAGCAATTCTACTACAGCCTGCATGTAGGCATGACGAATTGGAACACCCTGCAATGCACGCATGGCCGTGCCGAAATATGGGCGGCCTGAAAGAAGTGCTTCTTTTAAGCTTTGTAAAGACATAGGACATTTTCCTTTTCAAGCAACATTATCATGGATAAACTCATGTCCTGCGACAGAGAAATCTGAAAAAATCGGCGAAAGATTAGCCAAGCCATTGAATGTTGGCTTTTCATCAACTAATACTATATGCACAACGGAGAGACGCACATTTGGTGAACAACCACCGGGTGTACCGTCAGTTTCTGCAATACCCAGATTTAGGAAATAGTCTCCAGAACTCAGTCGTGGATGGAAATCAAACTGGAACACACGCACTTCACCTGCCATTGCTTCCTTTACGCCAGCCCCTAACATATAGGTGTTGGTGCCATAAACTAAAATGCCATCCACCGTTTTCACTTCAAATCCTACCAAAGGATGCCTGACGGGATTATGAAATTTAACCTTAATAAACAATCTAATTGTGTCTGTAAGTCGTATTGTGTTGTGGTCGATGTCACTATAAGTTCCAATGAGGTAGTCAATGACCTCCGCGGTACGGTCACCCGTTTCCCTTTCGCTTGGATTGTATCCGCTTCTTGATTTACAACTACCGACGCTATCGTCTAGTGACATAAACTGTTTCAGCAGATCATTGCTGTGTTCTTCAGAAGATTTTGCATCGTCATTTGCTTCGGGGTTATTAGCACGATTATCCGAATTACTTACGCGGTGCCCAAAAAGTAAACCCATGTATTCATCTACAATATCGATTGGTTCACCGTCGGAAACCAACTCACCTTTTTCTAGCAAGATAGCTCGATCACAGTGACTGGTAATCAAATTTGTGCTGTGACT
>JALNYY010000239.1 GCA_023229605.1 Methylobacter sp. | reverse complement strand
TCCAAATTCAACTTGATCGGGTTTTGCGCACTGAAATAACGGCTGAATATCAGCGACGGATCGCGCTCCAGGTCGGCCGCCTGCATCTGCCCGATGGGGTTGCTCAGTATCTCCAGATTTTGCCTGATCAGCGCCTCAGGATTAGTCGCCAATAGGGCTTGGGTTTGCGCATCCAACAGCTGATAGCGGTAAGGAAAAAGCTGCTGATACTGCTTGATGTATTGCTGCTGGGGAAACTCCAGCACCACCTTGTTAAACAGCCGGCTTTGTTCCAGTTGCTGTTTAAGCTTTTGCGCATGACAGATGGCTTCCCCGGATGTCGCCGCGCCCGCCAGCCAGATCATTTTCCGGTTCGACAGATCATTATGTTGCCGGGTGGCTTTGGCGATTTCCGGCTGCTGCTCGCTGGCCGGTAATAACGCCAAAAAGCTTGTTTCCAGCCAATCTTTAGTCAAGGCTTGGCCACCGAGAATACAGATGACCAGCATTCCGGCCAGCCAAAGCCCCGCGGTCAGTTTAGGGTGATAATCGCTCAAAATCGGCTTCCTGTTCATCAGTCAACTGTGCCGGGTGCGTGATGCTATCGAAGGTGATGCGGGTGACATTGCCGACGGCTTCGCGTATTTCCAACCAGCGCAGTTCGGTGTCGCCGGACAGCAGCATCGTGCTGATGATTTTTTTCAGCATCTCGTCCTTGGGTGTCAACTCCAACTGCCAGGAGGTTTTTTGATCAGTTCCGGTCATGCTAAAGCCATCGGTCAACGCCGCCAAGTCGCCGCCCAGCATGGCCTTGAAAACCTTGCCGAAAGCCGCAGGTACCGCTTGCTCGCCCTGCCCGGTCAGCAGCTTCGATTCATTGACCAGCAGCAATGAAACAACCGGCGTCAGGGTTTTCCAGATAACACCCTTGCTTTGGTCGTAAGTGAACGTGCCGGTGGAAATTAACGGTTTGTGCAAAACCTTCAGGTGCTTTTGCTGATGAAAGTCGCCCTGGGTGATCGGCGTTTTTGCCAAGCGTGCGGCGATCTCGGTCAGCACCGCTTCGCCCGCGACGGCTTGGCCGAATGCCAGTAAATACAGCAACAGCGCTTTTAGTAAAATCAAGAAGCCTCCAGTCCGAGTTTTTCAAGCAACACCGCAGGCGATGCAAAACACATTTCCCGCGTCGCCATGTTTACAGCCACTTGGATGCTATGGCCTTTGGTCAGCCTTAAGCCCGAATTTTTATCCGTAATCAGGTAGTTTATTTTCAGGCGGTTTTCCCATTCGACGATTTTGGCTTTTACCGTAATGATTTGCCCGAATACCGCAGGCTGGGCATAACGGATGCCGAGATCTATAACCGGCCACGCATAGCCCGAGTCGCGCATTTGCGGATAGTTATAATCGATTTTTTCCAGCAGCTCGCAGCGCGCAATTTCAAAATACTTGGCGTAATGCCCGTGCCAGACCACTTCCATCATGTCGACGTCATGGAAGGGAATTTGTAAGTCAATTGAAGTTTGATAAATCATAATTTTCTCGTTCCCGCGCAGCGAATCACTGTCACTTAGTTAAGCACAATGACGCCGTAGGAGCGGGCCGCGCCCGCGACATTTGGGCAGTGATTGCAAATTTGTAGCGGCTTCATCGCGGGCATGGCCCGCTCCTACAACACTTAACTTACGGGAAGAAAAACTGTAGATATAATCACTCTTACCCGATTCAACGTTATATATTATCCCATACCCTACCATCAGCCTATTCCACTGCAATATGGCCTAAGGCAAAAACAAAGCGATACCGCTTAACTTCCGGTCGTTTTCAATAACTAGAAACTGCGCCGCGTGAAGTATAATATCCGCCACATTCATAGTTTATAAGGCTCCGCTATGCACGTTACCTTGGTTCATGTCCACGTAAAACCCGCTCATATCGATGATTTTATTGCCGCGACACGGCTCAACCATGAAGCTTCGATCCAGGAGCCCGGCAACCGCCGATTCGACATACTGCAATCACCCGAAAACCCCGGCCAATTTATCCTTTATGAAGCCTATGCCTCAGCCGAGGATGCGGCGGCCCACAAGCAAACAACCCATTATTTAACTTGGCGCGATACCGTGGCGGACTGGATGGCCCAGCCGCGCCAAGGCGTCCGTTATAACGGCCTGTTTCCGCAAGGATAAAAACCTATGCAATTTTCTCCTTTCTCTATCTCGCGTTTGCCGCGCATTATTTACGGCAGCGGCCGTATCGACGAACTCCCGGTGCTGGCGGCGAGCTATGGCCGCACCGCCTTGCTGGTGACCGGCAAACAGTCATTCTGCTCGACGCCACGCTGGCAATCTTTCACCCAGTCGCTGGAAAGCAAGGGAATTAACTGGCTGCATTTTACCGTTTCGGGCGAGCCGTCGCCGACGCTGGTGGATCAGGCGGTAAGCCGGTTTCGCGGCGAAGCGATAGCCGTGGTGATCGCCATCGGCGGCGGCAGCGTGCTCGATGCCGCCAAAGCGATAGCAGGCCTCCTGCCGCACGGCAATTCGGTCATGGATCACCTCGAAGGCGTCGGCAAGAACGTTCCGTATCACGGCCCCAGCACCCCTTTCATCGCCGTCCCCACCACCGCAGGAACCGGCAGCGAAGCGACCAAAAATTCGGTTCTGAGCATACAAGGCCCTGACGGCTTCAAGAAATCTTTCCGCGACGAGTGTTTAATTCCCGAATATGCCGTAATCGACCCCGATTTGTTAGCGAGCTGCCCCCGCGAACTGGTCGCAGCCGACGGCATGGACGCGTTCACCCAGCTGTTGGAATCCTACGTTTCGCTGAAAGCCAACCCCTTCATCGATGCGCTGGCTTGGAGCGGCATGACCGCCGTCAAGGAAGGCTTTTTTGCTGCCTGGGAAGGGAGCGAACCTGCGGCCGCTCAGGGGCGCGGCGCGATGGCTTACGCGGCCTTGCTGTCCGGCATCACCCTGGCTCAAGTCGGTCTGGGCTCGGTGCACGGCTTGGCCTCGCCGTTGGGCGCTTACTTTCCTATCCCGCACGGCGTGGTCTGCGGCACGTTGGTATCCGCCGCCACCGAGGTCAACATCAAGGCCATGCAACAGCGGGAACCGGAAAATCCGGCTCTGGCTAAATATGCGCAAGTCGGGCGATTACTGACCGGCCGGGATGAGCTTGATGATGCTGCGGCGCGTTCGGCGTTAATTGCCTTGCTGGCCGAGTGGAGCGAGCGGCTGCAACTGCCAAGGCTTAATGGCTATGGGATTAGCTCGGAGGATTTTCCGATGATTGTCGCCAATAGTCGCGGTAGCAGTATGCAGACTAATCCGATTGTGCTGACGGATGAGGAGATTAATGGCATTTTGGTGGCTCGGCTTTAAATAAGGTGTCGCTAGCGCGACGGTTGATTGAATCGGGGTCTCGCCCCCGAGGGCGAGTTACTTTCTTTTGCTCCGCCAAAAGAAAGTAACCAAAGAAAAGGCGGCCCGGTTGCCGCTTGATTCCTGCGTTCCTCGCTTTCACCGGGGGTTGACGAAAGGGACTCCTGTCCCTTCGTCAACGTGCGGCATCCCTGCCGCACCCCTAACGGGCTGTTCCCGCCGAAAGCTCCGGTACTCGGCGCGGCATACGGGATTAAATTCGTACTACCGGCACATTTTCTTCGCTCTCACACAGCGATTATTCAGCTGGAGTTTGGGAACTAAC
>JALNYY010000238.1 GCA_023229605.1 Methylobacter sp. | reverse complement strand
GCTTTTTCTGCTCATAAACGACTGAGCGTGTGACTTTAAGAAGCCTGCATTGTGTTGATAAGGCAACAGAGTCATTCGGCTCTATCCAGCTCCGGCGTTCGTTTAAAGGCTGATCCCAGACTTTTTTTTAAGCCAATCCAACTCCATGTTCAATTGCCCAATCTTGGCGTATAAGCGGTCAGGGTTGCTTTCCGCGTTGATCGGTTTCGGCCCTCGCTTGCCTTCAAACAGGCTGCCCGCATTCTCCAACAACTCTTTTTTCCATTGACTTACCTGATTCGGGTGTACGCCATGTTCTTGGGCAATTTCATTGATCGTCTTCATGCCTTTGACGGCTTCTAAAGCAACCTTAGCTTTTTGTGCTCCGGTAAAAATCTTCCGTTTCTTTTCACTCATTTTCGGTCTCTAATTTAGCTCAGAGCATAGCTTAAACTAATGTCCGGATTTCGGGGTCCACTATACGTGACCGTTCTTGTACCGCATTCACAAAAGATACAAGGTGTCTTCTTGATAGGTTATGGGAAGATGAGCCAGAGAAAAAACTGGCGATTTTCTTATCAACTGCCTGCGTACCGGGACATGCTTGGAATGCCTATTTTTTAGCTGAATGGCTTTTTTCTTTTCCACTTGCGGATCGGGATTCAAAGTGGTCAGTTTTTTTTGCTGATAACTCATCGGAACTATTCGAACAATCTGCACAAGTCACTAATTGGGCTCTCAATGTAAATGCCAAAATCGCTGATGGAGAGGTTGTTCGGCTTGCAGGGATTACGTTGACTTGGTTGCTCGCTGTGACGAACCGTTCTATCCGTGATTCTGCTACTAAGGCTCTGGTGAATCTGCAAATAGGCGCGCCAACGCTTTTCCCTTATTTGATGAATTTGTTTCATACAATTGATGATTTTTATATTTTGGATCGCCTTCTTGCTTCTGGTTATGGAGCAATTTGTCTTGACCCGTCTAACGAAAGATTAACAACAGCAGCCAAGGCTGTTGCCGATGTGATTTTCGGAACTGTGGAGCCTCCCGTCCATTTATCGATTCGAGATTGGGCGCGTTCAATTCTGGAACGAGCTGCCGAACGTAATCTGGCACCGAAAGATTTTAATATGGATCAGTTGCGTCAGCCCTTTGGTAGTGTTGCACCCATGTTTAACTTCACTAAGGATGATCTGGAGGCGATTGCAATAACAGCAGGCGATAATACAATTTCAAGGTCATGTCGAGTTGATGATTTCTTTATCTATGAAATCAAACCGGCAATCAGCAGTTTTACTGAGACTCTTCTGACTGAACCACCGCCGCTGACGCAGGATGAGCGGGCAGATCGTTTTGAAGACAGCGTTTATGATTTGGGTGGTGCTCCTGAGTTAATGCTTGAAGCTTTACTTTCGACTGTTAGCACTGCTCGTAAGCGACAAAATATGTCCGACGAGATTATCCATAGTCTCGAAACGGCGTTTGTCAGCTGTCTGCCGGAAGCACTGAGGTTGGATTATGCGACGGAACTTGCACCAAAAATTCATCGACAGTTCCAACCGCCCGAAACGTGTAATCCAGAGCCGGTCGGTCTATGGGTAGGGCGACGTGCCTACGAACTTGGATGGACTAAGGATCGATTCCCTCACGAGCAGCATAGCAGTGGTAGAAAGCGTCAGGTAATCGAAAGGATTGGGAAAAAGTATCAATGGATAGCCTTGGAAGAAGTTAAGGCGCGTTTGGCGGACAATTTTTGGGTTAAGGCTGAATATGACAAAGGAACGCGGATTTATCAGTCCAGACAGGATGCTTGGGTTTGTGATCGTATTGATCCCACAATTTTACCTCCCAAGGAAGATAACACACTATTGCCCGAGCCGTCATTCATTGGGCCTCCTCCGTTATTGATCGAAGAAATTAAGGATGCTGAATTTGCGTTATGGCCCTTTCTAGCTGACCATTTTGACAATCCCGAGGACTGGTTGACAGGTATGTTGGACGGCCGTCAGTGTTTGATCGCTGATTGGTCTGAATCGATTGATGACGAACATTCATTTGATGCATTCCGCCGCCAAGCGCAAGCATTTGTATCTCTGGTCGTCCACAAGGCGGGTGATCGGCAAAAGGTTGTAAATGGTTTTTTAAAAAATCATAACCATGGGATTGATGGATGGAGTTTAAAAGAAAAGCCAGACGGTTATTTTGTCTACGAATTTAGTTTGATGTCACCAGATGAAATTCCGTTTTTGGAATCATCAAGATACGGTGATGCAGAAATAGCAATGCCGATTTTTACTGGATACATAGAAGATATTTCTGATTGCTCAATTAAAGGGAACGTCCAATATACAGTGCCTCATCCACGTATTCATCAGGCACTTGGATTAAGCATCCCTGAGCCCAGAAATAGAGGACTTTGGCTATTGCCAGATGGGCAGGTGTTTCTGAGAAGATTGGAAGGACGTGGTTCACCTTTGCTACTTGATAAAAAATGCTTTGATGAATGGTGTTTGTCAGAAGGGCTTGAATACACTTGGGTTTACATAGGTGAGCGATCTACCTACGAGGAGATGGGAGACGCGTATCGTCGAAGGACTCTCGGTGCTGCTTGGTATGAGAATGGGATCGTTAAATTTAAGAATAATCAACGAGATGATTAATATTGTTTATTGCCGTATTGTTGCGGCAATAAAGTCTTGTTAGGCCGAAAAAACCGTGCGGTAAGCAAGAGGTAAGGCGGTGCAGGGGCGATAGCGTAATTGCTGCAACTTATTCAAAAGGATTAACCAAATCAAGACCGCAATGGTTAAAGTCCTTAATATTGCGGGTTGCAAGTATAAAATGATTGGCTAATGTAATTGCGGCGATTTGACCGTCGGGAAAGCTCATTGGACTGCCAATTTCTTTTTGGTGTCCCATTATTTCAGAATAAATACGCGCAGCAGCGGCATCGAAGTCGAGTACCCTATATTCAAAGCCTTGGGTAACGAATTCTTCAAAACGGTTTTGCAAGTTTCTACGGCGTTGTCCATCGGCCAGGACACGCAAGCCGTATCCGATTTCTGCAAGGCTTATGGAAGTAATAAAGAGGTTGGTGCCGGGTTGCCGATTTAGCCATGCTACAACAGACTCGCTTGGGTGAGGGCGCATAACTTCTGAAATG
Source organism: Methylobacter sp. (assembly GCA_023229605.1). Classification (GTDB taxonomy): domain Bacteria; phylum Pseudomonadota; class Gammaproteobacteria; order Methylococcales; family Methylomonadaceae; genus Methylobacter_A. The sequence continues at coordinate 561 of JALNYY010000238.1, read as the reverse complement.
ATATTGGTATCCAGAACAATCACAACAATAAATCCAATGGTTCATGCGGCGTATGTTCAGGCAATTCCAGTTCGACTCCGTGCTTTTCGCCAAACAATTGCAAAGCCATATCGCCGAGTTTAATAGGGTTTGCAACGGCTTGTTTAAGAATTTGGCGTACTTCTTCTTCCATCGAAACGCCATGTGTCGCAGCACGTAGACGTAGTTTTGAAAAGACATCCTCATCCAGTTTTCTAACGCTTAAATTTGCCATGATATGCCCCCAAAAATCCAGAATTACATGCACTTGAATGATAGCATTTGATAGCACACGGTTCAATGTGTGGTGGGTGGCGTAACCAGACGTGGCGCATCTTCACTTTTCAGCCAAGCTTTTTACTACTGCGTTATAATCAAATCCAGCCAATAAAACCTTTAGGGAAGCGTTGAGCAAATCATTTCCGTTGATGGTTCGACAGGCTCACCATGAACGGAATCAGTATGTTACCGTTTTCTTGAGCCCTTCGGCTACGCTCAGGAGAGCCCTGTCGAAGGATTAAATCGGCGTTTCCTTTAGGTTTC
>JALNYY010000002.1 GCA_023229605.1 Methylobacter sp. | reverse complement strand
GTAACTACCCAATACATCTGCGTATAAGCACTTTCTGCATAGTCCGCAGCAAATTGTAACTACCCAATACATCTGGGTATAAGCACTTTCTGCATAGTCCGCAGCAAACTGTAACTACCCAATACATCTGGGTTATAATCTGTTTTTTAATTCCTTCAAAAATTATAACAGATAAATTACTCACAGCAATATTTGTATTAAAAATAAGTTCTATATCGATTAATTTGTTGAAGTACGCATTAAGATAACAGACATAATTTGCATTTCATATGACGTTCGCACATAAATAAAGAAACGTCAAAAACGTATTGTTCAATACCTTAAACCTTACGAGTAAAATGGGTTAATCATTTATAGATTCATTCAACTTTATCTATGCGCTAGATTCAAAATAAGTGTGCAAAAAAGTCAGGTAGAGATAGCGCATTGCTGCGCCATTCTACTCGACTGTTTGACAGACTTGGTGATTTCCTGCTGATACCGCTCTAAACGCTGCAAATACTCAGCTCATTGATTTGGCAGCGGGGATTGATATGTTTAATGTCGCCAACCTAGTTCTCAAGGTAGGTGGATGAGATGACTGTGATTCATGCAGCAATCGGTATGTGATGGAGTGCTGCTTACCGGAAAGCAGAGATGTCTTCGCCCTTGTTTCATTACAACGTATTGCACTTATATTGTAACCACCCAAAACAGTTGGTAAACAATCATTATTCAGCAGCACCTTAAATTTCTTGCCAATGACTATTTGTCGCCAGTGGACTACGAAATGCAGCTAGAATCTGCTTAACTTTGTGCCCGGAAAAGTATTTACACATCAGTAAGCCTTGGTCAGCTTTGCTCAGACGGTTGATGATTTTGATCGCCAGTTTGCCGTCGGTTGGATAGGTGATGTTCTTTTCCTGCACCGTGGTGTCGATGTTGACGGTGTCTTCCTGCGCGGCTTTACCGTGTAATCTCACGCTGAGTTGAAACAGCTGATCGATACCTTGCGCGCCGATACGCTTTCTGAAATGCACCAGTTCGCACCTGTCGCAAGGCAATTTGCAGCTGAATTCGGTGAAACCGCAAAAGGCCTGATAGTAAGGGTTACGCTTGAATTGCAGCACCACCGCTTCGTCGCTGAGATTTTCCAGTTGCTTGAGAATCAACAGCCCGACTATCAGCCGTATGGGTTTGGCGGGTCTGCCCAAGCCATGGCAATAATGTTTGGCAAAGAACTGATCCAGCTCGTGCCAGGGAATCACGCCGGCAAGGCGGAGCAACGGATCATTAAGGTCGAGTTGTTGCAGCAGATCGGTGCCGAATAAGTTGGTCTGATGACCCGTGCTGGAAGTAATCAACATTTTTCACCCTTTCAACCGGAAAATAGGGGCATATTTTAACATTTCCGGTCGAAAAGATGACTTTAAAAATAAATATTAGTTAAATTTTTCAATTGGATAGAGTGTTTTTTCAGGATTGACTAAATAGTGGAAAAATTGTAAACCGTTTTGCACATTAACGCCAAAAAGAGATCATTTTTTTGACTCCAAAGAAATCAGTATGATGAGACAACAACAGGAAATGTTAATACTGTGCTGACTAAAATACTATAGAGACATTGAAAATGTTAACAATGCTGATGATGCTGTAAAAAACTGTCGACATCAAAATTATTCAAATCTTTTATTGGCTTTTGAGGGGAAAAGAAAGTAGTTGATAATTTAATCCATTAACGGCTAAGGAGAGAGCAGTAAAGCGTTTAACAATTAGCGAAGACATCCATGTCATCGCCTTTTACCGACTTATTTTCGTTTGCCTCGATTCCACAGATCACAACTTGCCTCAGTCCAGGCAACTAAATCGGATCTCCCGTAGCAAATGCCGGATAAGGTTATATATATCTACGTCTGGTTTCCAGAATCAACAATGCTAATAGCCTGACGCGGACGATATTTAACCCACCGGTTCTGGCGTAGCTACCTCAGACTGATTATGCCAGACTGAATCTAACACTAAAAAAGTAGTTTCATCGCCAGCATCATCAGCATCATCAGCATCATCAGCATCCACAAGGCCTGTAGGCAGCATGACATCCATCACCTACTCACCTTTTTTTGGTACTAGTATTTTATTTGGCGACTGTAATAACAAAGATTCTTCCAAATCGGCCCGCCCATCCAACCATTGCTGTTTAACTGGAGTGGGAAGGGAAATGTCGCTGAGTTCTCGTATTTTTAACCCGCAAATTCGTTTTCCGGCACTATCGCGATTCAGCAATTTTACATCCAACTTTAGCTGTTCAGCGACATCAATGAGGGTTTTAGAAAACCTCGACATGGAAATTGGTAAATTTCCGTTTTCGGCGCACCATTCTTTGTAATTGGGATAGAGTTTTTGTTCAGGGAAATCCTTTGCATTGCCCACATAAGTTATATACCCACTAATAGTCACTAAATTATCTTCAATCCATTGCGCAATTCGGTTGGTCTCACATAAATGTTCGCGCCCTGTCGCACTTAGGCCGGAATTTATACGCCCTATTGCGTTCTGCATCTCTTTCTCGCTCATTAATAGAATCCAATTCAGCAACCCCGGCAATTCTAGTTGCATAGCAGTCTCAAGTCCGCCCTCCGAGCTCCATTTTTCTTGATCTGCATCTGTAATTTTATTCTTGAAAATAATCGGAAGTCGACGCCGTGATAAGCCGCTAGTATAGTCTGTTGACTGAATAGCCTCGTTAGCTGCAATCACAGTTGCCCCTTGGTACATAAATGTTGCTATTTGCTGTTGATTTTTTCGCTCCAGCCGGAGAGGGTCGCCGCCAGTCATTGCTTTCAGTACCGCGACAGAGCCACCATAACTCATTGAATCTGAGATAATTACCAGCTTTTTTTGATAGAACTTCGCAGTTTCGAATCTGATCGTTTCTAAATTATAAAGATCCGTTGATGCACAGTTGTTGTCGCCAATCATCATAGTCAAAAGCCGAATCATGGTCGATTTCCCGGTTCCACCCGGACCAATAAGTTCCAGAAATTTCTGAACACCCTCACTCAAAAGTGCAGATCGGAAAAATGCGCGAATGATGTTAATAGCATCAGCATCACCGCTTGTGGACTTACTCAGCCAGCCCGCAGTAATGGGCATAGTTGCAGACTCATCGTAACAATAGGGTAATTGCCAAGTAAATCTGTTTTTTGGTGAATGTTCTTGAATTTCTAGGGTTTGCGTATTCAATATGCCATTTTTTAGGGGCAGTAGATTGGGTTGGGTTGACCATTCATCAAGCGCCAGATCGACTCCCAAAAACTTTTCAACACTAACAAGTCGATGGTGAGGAAAACCTTTAGTTAGTATCGAACGCAATCTATTAGCAAGCATACGGTGCATCAAATGCATATCTAATGGCATCCACAATCCTTCGTTATACCCAAACCAGGTTTTTGCGAGTGTGTCATAAATAAATTTATCAATAAATTCCTGAGTTAACTCTGAAGACAAATCAGAGTCTTGCATAGCATTGCGATTCCTGATCGTCGGCTGTGCAAGTTTTATAGGAGCTCTTGCTGCATTTAAAACGCTGACGTTTGTTGAATTCACAACTGTTTTCATAACGCCTCCTTTGCAGCTATAGCATCAAAAGCCGATAAATAATCATTCCAGTCTTGGCCCGGATTTGGTGGAACACTAATCAATCCACCACAGGCATTGGCGGCTTCTTCAGCCTTGGCCTGACCAACACCCGAATGATCATTGTCTCCCGCAATAATAATTGTTGCGGTAGGATATAAAGCCCTTGTGATCTCTGCGACTGGTTTCAAATTGCCCGCATCATATGCAACGATTGCTAACATTTGTTCACAAATATAAATGGACGCGGCAGTCGCGAATCCTTCGGCTATAAAAATTGTTTCTGTCATCTCGCCAATTGAAAAAAAACAGCCATGCTTTTGACCGCCCAACATGAAACGTTTTTCGCCGTCCGCACTTATGAACTGCAAGTTTCTAATTACCAGATTTTGGTCCTGAAGCGGAATCATTAGTCGACCATCGGGCGCTATTCTTGCCCCACAGGACATAATGGCTTTTCTCGCAAGGTACGGATGCGACGGAGGAGCTAACTCAGCATTTACCCAAAGCGTTCCAGCATTTTTGGCCACCCTGTCCTGCCGCTGCAACTCATTCTGCTTGCGTAAAGCCTGCGTACGAGCAATCTGTGCTCGTTCCTCGACAGTGATTTGGCTGCGGCCGCCATGGCTATTGAACTTCCAGGTCATTTTGATGCCTTGACGAAAATCTTCGAAATATCCGGCTGGGCAGTAGCCATCGGCATGGAGAATATATGCACCATTTTTGCTGCCGAGCTTATCGCCGTCGACTTGGAAGCGATGCAACTTGCCGTCTGCCATGACATCGCCTTGATAGGTGATTCCCGCATGGTTGATAGCGGAACGAAATTGGGCTTCAATTTCAGATACTAAGTATCTCATCTGTGCCCCCTTTTTTGCTTTGAATTCCCAACATTGGTCGGCCCGACTTCATCACTAACTAGTCGCTCACCTACTGATGTAAGATTATTTACAGCATCAGGAGTTATGCCGAAAAATGAGTCAAGCGTCGCCCTATCCCAGCCGCAAATGCCCGGTGAAATCTTAATGGGCGGCGCAAGTCGCCCTTCTCGTACATAACGCCAAACGCTTTGCCTAGATACCCCGTAAATTATTTGCACGTCTCTAGGGCGAACAAACGTTAATAGACAAATTAGTAGTTTTTTTTGCATCATTGATATTCCTCATTATTATTGGGAATCAATGGACAAGTTTTAAATAAACGGACGGAATCAAATTTACGGACAGCTATCCTTTCGAATGCATTGTCGCGCATACCAATCATGCAGTTCTGCGCTGCCTGTACCATAAAATATCTTGTGTTTCCGCACAAAAATACTATTTAATATCACAGCTATTGCAACGCATATTGCAAAAGAGTAGAATGTAATTACCACCTTATCAGGTGGCATAAAGCGTTTTAATTTTTTTCGACCGTACTTGTCCAAAGTTAAGTTAAAAAAGTGCTTGCATCAGCACTGCTATTTACGACGTCGGATTGTGCTTCTAACACTTTCCGACCTCACTCTCCTTTCGAGCCTGTTTTAAATTGGCTTTTCTCAGATAGTAATAACATTTTACCATACTGGATTTAGCAAAAATTTAGGAAACGACTTCAAACTCCTAACTTAGACTGTATTTATTTCATAACATATTGAAATATAAGTTATTATAATTTTTAAATATAATTGAAATCTCTTTCGTGGTAAAAGATGTCCAAACTTTGCCAGTGTTACCAGAAAAAGCGTTCAAATACCCCCCCCCTAAGGCCATAGCTAGACAGAAACTCAAACAACTGTTCAAAGAAGCGGAGAAGGATTTGATCACTGACAGACTCATCAAAATTATGGTCTTATAAACAGACTCTATATGTTTATAAGACCACGGAGGTTGATCAAATGAAATTACGAGGGTAACCATGTTGAGTGACCGTAAGGATTCCGCACCAATAACTCATACATGCCAAAGCGATAGGTGTGGTGCGCCAGGGCTGAACGTGCCGAGCGACCCAGCATTAAAATTTAACCTTACTGCGCTGATGCCCATGATATAGCGCAGAGCTAATCTTAATTGAGCACCATAAGAAGCTTGCAAACTGATTTAATATCACAACTAAAGCGAGTGGTTCAAATCTTAATAATGGAAAATTAATAGAAAATAAGTTAGTAAGAATAAGGAAAAAATGGCGCATAGTCTTTCACCAAGTTCCTGTCTTTTTGTTACCTATGTGTTACCTGTATTAGATATCAAGCTCACAGCCTATAGATAACTTTTTGATTTATATGGAGCCAATGATGGGAGTCGAACCCACGACCTACTGATTACGAATCAGTGTCCGCATATTCGCGATAATACACAACAACCAACAAATTGCAATTAATTGCGCTAATTTCAACGTCATAGCTCTTGATCGATGCTACAATACCCACCGATTTCACCTATTTTCAAACAATACATCATGCAGTTAAAGTGACCATAAAGTGACCACAAGTGACCACGCATGAAATTAACCGATAATTACATCAAGGGTGTATCAGCAAAGGAATCGGCCTATCGAATTTATGAGCAAGGAGCTGATAAAGGATTCGGGCTAAAAGTGACACCCGCTGGAAGTATATCGTTTTTTTTGCAGTATTCATTCTCAGGTAAGCAGAGATTTTATAATCTTGGTAGATACCCTTCTGTTTCCCTTTCCGATGCCCGGATAAAATGCCGGGAAGTAAGGGCTATAATTGACAGTGGCATAGACCCGCAAGAGCAATCGACGCCAAACAGGTTCGGCACTGTATGCGATCTATTCAATTACTACATCAAAAAAATGCAGGATGACGGAAAGCGTACCTGGGCGGCGGTAGAAAAAGACCTATCCGCCAACTGCGGCGATATTATGGATATGCAGGCCAATCGGGTTGAGCCATCCCATATTCGTGACGTGCTGCATAGAATACTGCTGCGCGGCACCCCTGAGAAACCGAAAGAAGTCATGGTTAATCGGGTTAGGGCGTATCTGCATCGCGCATTTAAGGTGGGGATCTATCACGACAACGACCCGACTAACCCATTAGGATCGGTAACATTCAAGTTGTCCTACAACCCGGTAGAAGCTATCCCTAAAATAACCCGAGCCGAAGTCGTTGGTGACCGTAACCTTTCTATCGATGAGATACAAATCCTTTGGACAAGTACCGACATTGGCGAGCAAATGCTGATTGCTACAAAGTTGCTGCTTATTTTTGGCTGCCGGCTAATGGAGCTGTGTGGGGCCAAAAAGAGCGAGTTCGATTTCGATGCGATGACCTGGACAATGCCCTGGGAGCGTATCAAAACTAGCGGGAAAAATAAGCGCCCTCACCTACTGCCGATTACACCGATGGCGAAAACTCTGATCGAGCGACAGTGGATATATTCGATGGATTCAGATTACCTATTCCCTGGGCGAATTAATCCAAATAAGCCGATACGTAATACGTCGCTGAGTCATGCGCTTAGGAGGGTCAAAGGTGTAGATAGCTTTAATGTTAGAGCGTTGCGGCGGACATGGAAAACTATTTGCGCGGAAATCGGGATAGAGAAATCCATTATGGACAGGATACAGAACCATGCCCTGACCGACGTGAGCGACAAGCACTATAACAAGTACCACTATTTGACCGAAAAAAGAGCGGCGCTTGAGCAATGGGAGCGTTATTTGGAAGATATTTTAGGCAAGTAAAAGGCATAAATTATGGAATACGAAATAACAGACTGGGAGCTTGAAGGAGCAAAAAAGATTGTTGAAGCTCCTGGCATCGCGCGGATTATGAACCGCGTCCTTTCGAACTAAGAGTTATACATGAGCTGGATTAAATTTTGTGATCTTTACTTTAGCGTTTTTGGGTGGTTTTTTATGTACCTGCTTGGAAGGCAGCACCAAGCTGGTAAAGACCAATTACACGACTTAGCGGCTTGCGTTTTGGTTGCGCTGGCTTGGCCTTTTAAAGTCGTTTATGACCTTTTTCGATAATGTATAACGCTTAGCTGTGGGGCGACAGCGGCTTTATCGCTGGCGTCCCACAGCTAAGCGTTGTGTTAGGGGCGATAATTACAATAACCAAAATAATACACCCATTGGGTTGACAATTAAACCCAATGGGTGTATTATTTCCCCGACGCTGACAGATTGCCTGGAAGCAAAACCGGAGAAAGACAATGGCACGATTCAACAAATTAGAAACAGAAATCTCTTACATGATCATCGATGGAGAAACCGGACACCCTAAAGGAGATGGAGTCCAAGGCGCTTACGCCATGACATCTGACGAATGGGAAGAAGGAGATGAAGCATGGCCTGCTGGTGAACAAGATTTCCGTGGAAAACCATTGGATATAGCGGAATGAACCCAGCAGAGACCCGGCAAAAGCTGGGTCTCTCCATTACGGAGATGGCTCAGCTGATGAACGTCCATAGAGGGACATGGGAAAAATGGGAAAACGGAACCCGCGAGCCGAACGAGGCAGCACGAACGCTAATGAGGGTATTTGTTTGGATGAGTGATAGGGGCTGTCTCGAAGCCTACCGAGCAAGCCCCTAACGCAGAGCTAAGCAGGCGCACTGATGAAAGAAAATAAACACTACGGCATTAAGAATGCGCTCTGCTTGAGCGTTTGGTTATGCGTATTAATTTAGAGGATCATTAGATGAGAAGTTATTGCGTAAACGGATGGAACGAAGATATGGACCCGAAAACTGGAGAATTTCACTATTCATGCCCGGAGTGCGGAGACACAGAAGGGACTGGACACGATGAGTCATGTAGTAGATACGATCCAGAACCGGCCAACAATGAAACCGGTGTATAACGCTTGATTAAGGCGGCGCGGTACGATTTTGAGAAATACGGCGAGCGTTAAGCGCTCGCCTTGAATTAATAGTTATACAAAAGATCGATAATCTCGCTCTGAACGCATTATTAATTACAGTGTGTTGAGAGCGAGGGTTTCGGAAACGGGCGCCCCCTACTCGCCGAGAAGCAAGCGAGATACCTACTCTTACGAGAGGTAGAGGCCATTGGAGAGCTTTGGCAAACCGATGACAGCCTGGAAAGACAGGCACTAATTTTGAGGTATAACGCGATATATACGACACAATGTCGTATAACATCGAAATAACCGATATATACGACATATTAGCGCCCCTCCATATCCCCATCAACGATAACAGTTATTTCAACAGAATCAGCACTGAGCATGAACTGGTTATTGTAGATCAAGCAGGTTTGCAAATAATCGTCTCTAAACAACTCAGCCATTACCAGTGTTTCTACCGGCGTTTTTCCATGGTACGCATCGCGCATTAACACGTTGTCGTTGCTGCCGTATGAATGCCCATGCACGTTAAGTAGCGCCTTGAGCGCCCACCAATACGGGCCGTAATCCCGGTAGCGCATCGGGTCTTTTGCAAGTCGGCCGACAATCACTTTCAGGCCATTTTTAAGCAGGTCTGCGCCTTCGCCTAAATTGGCTTTGATATTTTCGCGTTTTTTAGCAACTTCGGCGGCTACCCAGTCAGGGTCAAATTTGTATTCGGTGAAATTCACTGTTAAAGCCTCGCTATTGTTGCTGGGATTATTTTTAAGTTATCGGCGGCGCTCGGATATGACTCTATCAATTTATCCCAAGTGATGCGCCTTACATTCCAGGCCGAATTTCTGCCATCCCATTTATACTTCCCACCGCCGTACTGCCCGGCAATGGCTTTAATTTTCAGGTAGTAGGCTTTGGTATCACCAGTTATCGCCACGGTTTCATCTGGATCGCCACTTGATTTGCCAAACAACTGATCCACTTCTTCCTCAGTGGCTACCGCTGGCAATGCTGGCTGCACTGTTGCGTTTGAGGCCATTTCAGCCTTTCGTACTACATCGGATTTCGCTTTATTATAGGGGTAATAAATATCAAATGGCATCAGTAAAACTACGTCATCGACCGTTGCCCCGGTAAAGTCGATAAAGCCAATCTTCGACTTCACAAAATCAACAAAGGTTTGGCCTAGTTCTTCAATGGTGGTTTTGTCGGCCAACAAGGCTTTTAGTTCGTCTTCATCCTCGACTTCAAACGTGGCTTCAAGTTCTTTTTTAATGGCATAATTGAAAGTATGTTCGCCGCCGATATGAAGATCCCAGGCAATTGTCTTATTATTTGCCCTGGCATAAGCCGCAAGCGCTGATGCAAGCGTCACTCCGCCCTGACTTGCATCAACCTCTTGCTCATAAGTCACGGTAAAATAATCGGTGGAGTATTCCGTCCTGAGCGATAGGACAATTTTAGCTTGGTCATCGAATATTGCCTGCAATAAGGCATTGCCTTGTATCTGCTCCTTAGCAATGGCAATCGGAAAGTAAGGCTGTGGAAGTTGATATTTATCTGCGCTGTATTCCTTAACCCGCGCCGTCGTCCGGTACTGAGTAACCTCGGGCGCAATTTCGCTGTAGGTATTAAGGCCGCTGGCATCCTCCAGTTTTGCGGCTTCGATCAGGCAGGATTCGTAATCGCTTGATCCGGGCAGGATAATTGATTCCAGTGTATTTGGAATACTTAATTGGCGTGGCTCAGCGCCATTAATGGCAACCAGCCCGTGACGTTCGGTAATAATGGCAAGGTAGGGATCAATTCTCAAGAACGATCCAACCGTAATTAGTTCGCCATTATGCTCAACTCCCCTGCCCTCAGCAAACGCCTTGCCGACTTCTGCCGGTAATCCGCCCGGTTGCTTCGATTGCTGGGTAAAATTGCTCAAGGCAGTATCAATCATCGATTGCGCCATTGCCAGCTCTGCCGCCCATTCGGTATGCATGGGTGAGCCGTCGGTGACTTCGATCAAATATTGATATGTCTGCCCCAATTTTTCGGCAAAACCTTCTGCGGTGTACCGATTGTTTTTCGCATAATCGCTTTTGTATCGGTCAATGGCCTGTTCTGCCGTAATAACGGTTTCCTGCCTGCTGGTACCGTAGCCACTAAGCGCCTTAATCGTGACTGATCCGCTAATTTGCTCACTGATCCCGCGCTCTTTCGCTTGCAGTTCGCCCAATACCGCCTGATTCTTGAATGCCGCCGTTGCCGTCGCCTTGGGGTTGTCAATGCGCGACTGAATCATCAAGATTTGATTCTTGATGGTATAAAGACTGGCGATTTTAGGGATAATGAAATCCGTTACCGGGTCGTTGTCGTCAATAAACTTACGCTGTTTTTGAATGGTGTCGATATTAACCTTTTGCTTGGCGATATTGGTTGTGGCCCTGGCTTCGGCTTCTTTGGCGGCAACGGATTCTTGGATGCGCGACATGGCCGCGCTATCGCCGGTTACGTTAATCAGCTCTTCCAGCTGCTCTTTGGACAAGCCGCCGCTGATCGATACTTTGTTGTCACCATCGACCGCCATAACTTCGCCGATCCAGTCGCCTTTTTTGTTGACCATATCGCGCTTGGCTACATCAAAAGTACCATCCGCATCATAGGTGTATATATTGACCTTGGCAGTTTTGTTACCCTGCCGCTTACCCCGTCCATCACGCTGAATTTTGCTATCCGGTGTCCATCCGATTGTTAAGTGGTGAATGGCTTGGGTGCCTTGTTGTAAATCAATGCCGACCTCGGCCTTTTCGTTGGCGATGATGTTCTGATACTGGTTATCTTCGCCATGCGCGTTAAATCCGTCTTGCACCGCCATGATTTCATCGGGCGTGTTATTGGTCTTGCCGGTGATAATAGCGATTTTACTGACCGGAATACCGGCCTTTTTGGACAAAAGCCGCCTGATCTTGCTGTGTAATGCCAGAATGTCGCAAAATATTATCTGCTTGACGATAGGTGAGTGGTTGCCTTCCTGATCTATTCCGCGCGGGTTCGCTTGCTCATATTGGACATTTTCAAGCAACGCAGCCAGCTTGGGCGGGATGGTAACATCAAGATCAAGCCCGGCCTTTTCTGCCATTTCATCCCAGCGCAACTGGGTCTGTGAATCCATGGTATCGATAACAATGGTCTTGCCGTCCGGCTGCAAATCCGCCCGAACTTCGATAGTCAGCTCTTCGTATTTATCACCGGTTTCGTCATCGGTGACCATTTTTTTACTGATAACCGCATCAGCATCGGTAAATGGTGCTGCTCGTTCGCGCTTTTCCTTGAATTTTCTCTTGTTAAAGTCTTCGATGACGGCAATAGCCTTGTCGGTGTTGCCCGGCGCAATAGTAAAGAACGTCGCCCGCCTGTCCAGTTCTGGGTCCGCAATCAACAAGGTCATCTTGTTGATCAAGTTGAACGGATGCGCGATAAGCGCCTGGGTTTCGCCGAAATAATCGGCAACGGAATCATAAGCTGCACGACTGCCGCGATTGTCTTTTTTGCCCGACAGGTCATCAATCGCCCACCGGAACGCATCCTTGTAAAGCATCAAGCGGTCAACGGTGTCGTCTGACAAGTCAACCGTTGCGGGATGATCTTCTCCGTCCGGTAAGTCCACTTGTGCGCCTACATCCGCAGCCGATTTGATGGTTGATGACTGGCCGATAGCGCGGCGCAACACGCCCACGTTATTAAGGCCAACAAACACGTTGGTGGTGCGCTCAATGCCGTCGATAGTCACGTCATCTTGGTTTTCAATATCGGTCATCATCGCCATGAATTCATCAGCGCCTCTAATGCCTAGCATCATGGCGTTGACCTTATCGTGGCCTTTAGCCAGCGACAGCATGGAATAGATTTCCAAAGGCGAATTGGTTATCGGCGTGGCGGTCAGCAATGATACGCCATCCGTTCTGGGCGACATGCCCCGGATAAACCAAGCCTTGCATTGCGCATCAATGCCGCGTTGCGCAATTTTTGGCAGGGACAAAAACTTGGCGCTCTTGGTATTGAAAATCTGCGCCGAACTCTTGAAGCCGTGCGCCTCGTCGATCACTACTGAATCAATGCCCAAATCCTCAAGAAATGGCGCTGCGCCGGTTTTACCAGATAACACCGCACGGATACCGGCCTTTTTCGAGTCTGCCTCTTCCCTATCCTTAACATTCAGGCTGGTTTCGTAATTTGAGTCAATACTGCCCAAATAAGCTTCATAGCGGTCAATGGTCGCGTCGCGTATCTTGATGCGCTCGAAGGTTTCAAAGGTCACGAAGATTTTGCTGTGCCGGTTTTCCATGATCAATGATAAATCGGCATCAATAAACGAGGCGTTGACGACCAGCTTGCCTTTTTTGTTCGCGCGCAAGCCGACAAATAGGCAATCATCAATAGTGGCATAGGCTTTTATAGCCTCTTTCCTCCATTTTGATAAAACCGAATTAGGCATAGCGAAGATGGTTTTATTTTTAACGCCGATAGCTTGTATGTATTGCACAGCTGCTAAGGCGCTGAAGGTTTTTCCAAGCCCAACATCAAAGCCGTTGATGTCGCTAAAATCGCGCCCCATCTTTCGCACCCATGAGTTCTGATAACCATGCAGGGTTAAGCCGGGATTCATGCCCGGTATCTGCATGGGCGACTCATCATCGGCCAGCCTAAATGCCAACAATGCCGGGTCATTGGCTTTGCCTTCCAACCGATTCATAATCTGCGGATTCGCCGCCACCCAGCCGTTGAACTGCTCGTTGGCGGTATTGACCATGCGCCTCAGTTCGGCCAAGGCTTTAACGGTACTCATGCCGGTGTCGGCCCCGCCCAAGCTGATCGTGCCGTTTTTCAGGTAATCGCCAACACGGTTCGCAAGCTTGTCCCGGCCAGTCGAGTTTTTGGTTATCTTTATGTCAATATCCACCCGCTTGTCGCCGGTCTTTTCGTCATAAATGACTGCCGCAGCGGGATAGCCGAACTTGCGCAAGAATTCGGCCTTTTCTTCATGGGTCACATGGGGGCTGAACAAGTTGAAACTTAGCGACTTGACATCGATCTTATCCAGGTACTTTTCAGCATCGAGTTTTTGCCGTAATAGCTTGGCAATGACCGCCCTATCGGTGGCCGCTGCAATATCGGCATCCACTTTTTTGATGAACGCTGCATAATTGCCGACATAATAATCATCGGCCCGGATGATTTTCTGGCCGTCGCTGGAAATGCACCACACGCTATCGGTCATTGGGTCAAAGCTATCGCCATAAATCGCCTTGGCTTCTTCGATGTTGGCCCAAGGCGATTTGTTTTTGTACAGCAAGCCCTCAAAGCTGGCATCGTGAGTTGTCACCGCCGCCGCTACACTTTGCAACACGTCGCCCCGCCATAACGCCGAAACCCCGGCCTTTGCTGTGTAATGGTGGCCGATTTTGAGCAAACCCTGTTTAATGTCGCCGCCTACCTTGCTGGCGCTGGCTTTGGCGGTTGACGCCACCCGCTGCATGGCCTCAGACAGTTCCGGGTAATCTTCCAGATAATTAACACCGGTTTCTTCGGATAGCCGCTCTTCCAGCACTTGGGCGCACGATAAACCGATAACGCCAGCGTTCCAGAATTTTTGCCGGTCATTCGATGGGCGCTTTTCGACCTGATACAGGGCATCTCTGAGCCAGCTTGGAATATCCAGAGACAGGCCAGCGGTTACCCAATAATCACGCGCTTTAACGGCGGTATCGAAGGTGGCTTTTGCCTGGAACGCCGCATATGGGCTGGTTAGTGCCGCCAAGGATTCCAGAATCGCCGAATTGTCGTTAGTGTGTTTCAGCGCCACCCAATGATTATCCGTCCATTGCAAGGTTTGCCCGGCCTGGGTCACGGTGTCGCCCTCTTTGTACAAGATGGCTTCGGTTTCGGTGGCGTCTAGCAATGCCCAATCGATGCGGGAACCGGGGAACTTCCTCAGCATTTTGCCGATTTCGCCGATAGACGCATTGCTGACGATCTGGTCACGGCTGAATTTGTCCCCCTCAATTTTGGGGATAAACTCACCCAGCACAAAGCGCCGACCTTCGCCCTTGAAGTATTGGCCTTCGGTAAATTCAGGCCATTGCACCTTGGCTGCTATCAGTGTATCCGGTGATTGCTCTTTGAGTTCGGCTATTTTTTCGGCGACTTCCCGGCTGTATTTCCTGAAAGCGATCACGTCGGTAATGGTGTCGGCCTGAGCCGTGCCGAATACCGTGTTGGGAAGCCGGTAAGCGCCCAAGAATTCAGCCGCGAAGCTTGCCCGGACACGCAGACTGGTTTCTTTGATTCCGAGCCCGGTTACCACGCTGGGCGGCACAATGAACACCGCAAGTCCACCGGGTTTAAGCTTTTCAAGCGAACGCAGGATAAAATAAGATTGAAGCGATTCTTTTTGATAACGCTTATCGTGCATCTTGTTGTTGCCACGAGCCGCGTTGGTTCCGAACGGTACGTTGGTTATGACAGCGTCGTATTCTTCATCGGGAGTCGAAGCCGCTACTTGCTCAAAAGGCGCAATAGTGACATTGGAACCCACGCCGCCATTAACCAGCTTATTGACTAAGCCGCTGGTTTCGTCCAGCTCGACCGCATCGACTACCGCGCTTTCCGGTGCCGTTGCGCTAAATATGCCGACCCCGGCGCTTGGGTCAAGAACCTTGCCGCCGGTAAAGCCCAATTCTTCGGCCAAGCCCCATACGCCTTGGGCGATAGGTTTTGGCGTGTAGTATTCGTAGGCACTGCCCTTTTGCCCGTCAATACCTACCAATGCCCCGCCCAAGCCGGAATACTTCGCCAGCGTAGCTTTTTGCTCGTCGGTGAGCTGTGCGCCGTCCACGTCACCGGCTTCAATCTGCCGAATTAAGGCGATGGCCTGGGTATTTTCGCGCTTGCGTTGCGCTAGCTTTCGGTTGGGGTCGAAGTCGTAAAAATGGCCGGTAGTAGTGCGGTTTAATCCTGCTTGAATATCCGATATTGAGTTGTCGATATTTGTTTGATCAGTGCCTAGGTTTTGCTCAATAAATGCTTTGTCAAAAACTCTTTTTATTTTTTGATCTGGTGGGGTATCTGATGCGAACGAGCCAAGTGAAAAACCAAGCTTTTTTAACTGAGTCCTTCTAAATGAGTCCTCTTGGCGTCTTTTAGCGGCTGCGGAAAGGTTTTTTTCGCTAAATTTACCTGAAGCCATGACAGGTATTGAATTTGTTTCGCTAACCGCCCAGCGCACCCAGTCTCTAAATTCATTAAAACTAACTGCAATAGAACCCTGATATTCTTTTTTAAAAATATTTATCGTTCTGTCGTCGTTAATTGTTTTGTCTTCGATTTTTACGTCAACAGTCGCTATTTCCGTGACCTCTGTATTTGATTGCTGCTTGACAACCATGCCCAACTTAGTCATAGCCTCGACCTTAACCTTTTGCGCCTGCCGCTTAACGGTAAATGACGGCGAACCGGAAAGGATTTTGTTTTGCTCAACGATAGCGCGTTGGATGGCTCTTTTTTCGAAAAATGATAACGGCATTCGTTGTGCCTTGGTTGCTGGATTGTGCAACTATTTTAAGGGCTGAATGCCGCGTGGAATCTTGGGTTTTCCTGTAATGGCGGGGTGTTTGTTGGATGTTGAATGATGACGACTTGCGCATGTTGTGAATATATAATTTACTACGCTAACGGGTTTATAACTGTCCCCATGGATACGTCACCCTGCTTGAGTGATGGATTATCAGGTGCTACCACAGAGGAATCGAAATGACACTTGCAACAGAAGCTAACAACCTTGACGTGGACGCGATCCACCCACGCAATGGTACGAAGTACAGTCCGAACCTTCACGCCTGGATAACGAAGCGCAGTGAGAAGCACCGTGCCTGGACGAGTCGGGTTTTCTCTGACAAGGACGGGACGCTGTGGCTTGGAATGCTTGACCTAGGCGACCTTTTTGGGGCACGACTGATGCAAGTGCTATGTAACGGCGCAAAGACTGAAACGAGGTGCTGGGTGAATCTTGGGCCGTTGCGTGAAGTTCCTGACTTCTGGAATCGCTACACGGACATAGGCCGCTGCGCCATTGACCAGGAACACAAGATTTACTTCGTCGGCGACGACACGCGCTGGCGTACGGCTGGCGACCACCGAGAATGCCTATGGTGTGGGACACACGCGCAGAGGCAGCTGAGATGGGTTGAGCCGGTTGATCGTAGCGCATGGGAGCCAGTGATGGCTGATGCAATATAGCCACCTTTTTATAAAAGCAAGAAACGGGTCCGGTCTTGAAAAGATGCGCAAAACGTAAGACCTGACCCCAATTTTTTCCAATTTTTTGGTATACATTTAGGAGGGAATATGGTTTTACAAGAACTACACCAGAAAGCTTTTAATAGGCAATACGCCTATGCGCTCGAAGACAAAGTGGTGAGTGATACCGAAATTAAAGAACTCGGATGCCGAAATAGCTGGACTGCAAAAGAGTTAATCGAACTACTGCAAAAATTTCCTGAAAATGATTTGGTATTCATTGGAAATTCTGGAGATACAGAAAACATGACACCAAGATTTGTGCCGATTCGATATAACTTTAAAGATGATGACGAAAACGACGAAGAAGGCTTTGTACTGCTTGGTGCTGTATAACGAGTGACACACCTGTAACCACAAAGATTAAGCGAACAAATGACCGATCAATGGAAAAGCCCTAATTCAGACGATACTAAGACTTCTTAAAAAAGAAGCGCGTGAATTACGTAAGAGCCTGCGAAAGTTAAGCGATGCCGTACTGTTGCACCTGCATTTTATGGATACCGTAATCGGCAAAGATAAAAGCATACCCCGCAAAGCTGGAGCCAACCTGGAAATATGGTTGTTTCTGGAGTTAATGACACCCAAATTTGCACATGCAAATCTTTTGAAGATGCGGCATGGATAGCTGAAAGGCTTAATTTGGCGGCGCTACAAAACCAAGCAGAATTTACGACTGCGCTTATTGACTGCCCCGCCCTGCATGAAAAAGGCGAAGGCTATCCGTTTGGCGATAAGGTACCTAAAAAAGTTCGCTTGCTTAGAAGAGTTACAACAGACCCTAACTTTTTAGGGGTTGCTGAAATCGAACCACCTGAAAGCTCAGATGTAATTTATAAAACCGCAGAGTTTGACCAAGTATTGCCATGCTGGACAAACAAATTCGGTGCTGTGGCGGTAGTATTTGAAGACGGTCAAAAGCTTTGGGCTAAACCTCATGAATTCGAAGTAGTGGAGTGGTATAATAAGTGATTTAACTGGCAAATTTACAGAAAACGACCTATGGGATGATATTCTAAAAATGTCCTTGGATTGCCATATTACCCGCCATTTTGTCAGGCAAGTTGAATATGGGCAAATTACTAGGGAACTTGCAGTCATGGCGCTTGCCAAGGCGTTAATTATTGATCGTAAATCGCTTTTTGCTGAGGTGGTACGGCTACAGATTAGAATGCCGCCACCGTCGATTATGGTGACTGTGGATCAACAAGAATTTGATAAGATTAAGGCCAGAATTGCCAATCAAAAACAGGATAACAAATGAACGAATCCGCAAAAATAATTTATGACATGCTCCAAAATGGAACCGATGTTGTTATGAAACCTGAAAACCTGGAAATAGCAAAAAAAGCATTTCCTATAGAAATTGAACAACTCCAAAGCATACAAGCCGGGTCTGGAGGATTAGTCGCAGTTGGCTTTAATTCAAGCACATCATTCCCGATAGTAACCTGGACTAATGAAGATGGCGAAGATGGCTACAAAATTATGCAGCCTGAGCCTGTTTATCCCAAATACGGCGTATTTCAGAAATTTGCTAAAGAAGCAATATGGCGCATTAAAACCGCATGGAGAATTATTATTTCTGGTGAAAATGATAGTTAGACGCTCGAAAATACGTAAAAATGACGGTCAACCAATCGTGACCGTCATTCGTTACTACCTAAGCCGCTTTTTCAGCCTCAGCCAGCAATGCCGTCAAAACGTCCGCCGCTGCATTAAGTTCAGCATCCAGTTCTTCCATTAACCCAGCCCCTTCAATCCGACCGGCTATTTCATCCAGCCTGCGGTCGAAAGCTTCAATATCGGTTTCGGCTTTCAGTGCGTCAAGTTCTGCTTCAAAAGCTGCTTTCATAGAGTTTTCCAGTGTTTGTTCAGGTTTAATTGCTGCCGGGACAACAACATCACCCCTTGGCTTGTTCACTTCTTCCTTCATGGCCGATGCTGCGGTTTGAATCTGGGTGCCGAACAGATAATTGGCTGTTGAAATAGCATTATCAGTCAACTGCCGTTGCCATGCATCATTAGTATATGACCACTTGAAGCCGTTTTGTTTTAGCTTGCTGATCATATCCGAACCCGGCTTTTTGTCAAAATGGACTCGAAGCCGGTCATCGCCGTAATCCAGGTCGATAACGCCGCCGTCAAAATCATACGACGTTTCACGATCCCCGCTGGCCGCAAGGCTTTCTGCCAATTCTTGAGCCTCCAGTTGGGCGATACGCTTTCTTGTATTGCCAATTACCGCGTTGTTGTTGGTCAGCAGATAATCGGCATAGCCGATTCTTCCGCCAAAGTCTGGTTTCATCAGGCGGTCGTAATCTTCTCCCGCCGCCGTTAACTGCTGCTTTTTTTGCTCATCGGACAGGGTTTTGCTTTTGATGATCTTGTTGGCCGCTTTCATGCGCTCTTGCAAGGCGGCGAGTGATTTCAGCTTTGCCCATTGTTTATCAATCTCAGTGTTGCCGGTGGGGATAACCTGGGCATCTTCGGCCTTGGATACTGGCTCAATTACTGGCAATATTTCTTCCTCTTGGGTAGGCTGTGGATCGATTATTATATCAGCATCGACCTGTGGAACATTAAACAAGGAATCAATCATTTCAACCGCATCATCGTCCGAATAACCAGCCGATACCCCGCTGGCAAACTTAACCCGTACATCGCCGCTTTCGCCAACAAATACCAGCGCCTTGCCATCATCGCCAATGTCGATTCTGCCAGCTACAGCGCCGTCCTTGCTGATTTTTCCGACATATCCATCTTGATCCACGCCATCCAGTATAACAGAGTCAAAAACAGCGCCGTCGTCGCTATCCGGCTCGAAGGTTGCGCCCAACTCATCTTCATCGATAAGCTCAATATCTGGATCACCATCACCCACCACGCTATCCAGTGCTGCCCTACCGAAGAAGCCCCATTCAATATCCGCGCCGTTGCGCTTGGCCGCTTCGTCCATCGCTTTGGCGGTTAAAAATGGGCTTTGTTCAGTTTTATCGACAGATTCGGACAGCCATTCTTTGAAGTCGTCTGTGGCGTTGAAGGCATAAGCCGCATTGACCAACTCAACCGGTGTAAGCGCCGCCGATTCCGACTCAATACCAAGCGCAGTTAACGCCTTTTTCATACCACCCGGTTCAGAACCGCCGTAAGCCAAAGCCGCCTTTAAGAACGCATTGAAGATTTTTACCCTTTTAAACCCGATAGACTCGTTAGCCGATTTTACCATCCAGTATGCAGTCGCCACACCTCTTTTAGAGGTCTCGATGCGCTGGTAGCCTTCTTTGAATTTTCTGATCACCAGCTCTTGCATTGTTTCAATGCCGGCGTCGGTTTTCGCCTTAGCCTGCTCTAAGGGATGCCAGGCATATTTAAGATCTGACAGCAGGTTATCTGCATCGCGTAACGCTTGTTTTTCGGCTTCGATAGTGGCTCTTTGTTCCGGCGTAACTCCAACCCATTCGTCGATCTGCGCCAGAGTGCCTTTAACTGTTTTTTCCAGCTTAATGCCGGTTGCCATTTCAAATACAGTGCGGGACGCTTTGTTGTCGGTGTTGCCAAGCATTGAGCGCAAATCTTCAATGTTTTTATCTCTGATAGCGCTGATTATTCTTTCGCCGTTATAGCCCTCAATCCCCTTTGCCGCAAACACCGCCGCCGCTTTTTCTTCCAGCGTCGCATCTTCCGATAGGCTTGCCAGTTTTTCTTTTCCTGATTTTATTAGGCCATTTTTACCAGCGTCATAAATCTTGTCAATTGCATCCCGACCATTAACTATGGCCTGCGAATATAGCGATAATCCGGGTAATTCAGCTATGACAGCTAACTGATAGTCAATTCCGGCATCTTCTAAGTTTTTTCTGGCTTGCTTAATTTCTTCGCCATTACCGACTTTTTCTTTTAATTGACGGGCTTCTATGTCGGCTGTATTGGTATCAATAATTGCATCCCAGTTGATCTCAGTAACGGCAGTTGTTATTTTATCGGCCACCTTGATATATGTGGCATCGTAGGTATCGATCAAAGATTGTTCAATACCTGTATCACTTTCACTTGGCGGATGTTCAACTACTTCATGCCCTTCTTGCTCAATGTCGTCCTCAAGCTCAACAAGTTCATTACCATCCTTATCAAAAACTTTTAAAATAACGATATTGACACCTCCATTATCAAGGCCTATACTTGAATCAAGAACCGGTTTTCCCGGCTCTTGTGGGGCTAATTCGTCCTCGGCTCTTGACCGGGACAGCGGGTTAGCCCCAATTCTTTTCTTCCACCTTGCTTCATTGCTATGGCCTAGTCCATAGGCTGACAAGTCAAACTCCAGCTCTCCGCTTACTCGCTGAGCAACGGTAACACCCGCATTGACCAAATACTCACCTATCTCAATATTGTCCAATTCAAAAAAGTGAAATGCTATGAAACTATCGTGGCGTAGTTTATTTAACTCCTCTTTTCCTTTATAAGATCCATTCGTCAAGATAGGCTCAATAAACGAAAATAAATTAGCCTTAATCTCAT
This sequence comes from Methylobacter sp., assembly GCA_023229605.1. GTDB lineage: Bacteria > Pseudomonadota > Gammaproteobacteria > Methylococcales > Methylomonadaceae > Methylobacter_A. The sequence goes on along the minus strand of JALNYY010000002.1, from coordinate 109,227 downwards.
CTCGCTTTAGCCCACGCTTCATTTCAGTTAGAGTCGATCCGATAATATGGACGTCGCCAATAACTGTTTTCACAACCTTATTCTGCAATTCGGCTTTGAAATAATTTTTTGCCGCGCCATATAAATCACCGTCCGCATCGGACATATATTTATCAAAAGACGTGGCTTGATTTAGCTCAGAAGTTTCCGCTCCTGCCTCTTCTGCTTGCGGCGTAATTTCAGTATCTGACGTTATATTTGATTCTTGGGCCGGATAATTGGCTTGTGTAACTTGCCCTGAATTAGTTACAACCGCATCAACTGATGCAGCTACATCGGCTGGTGTTCCAGTTAACCTATCCCCAACCTCTGCCTGAATATCCTTACCACCCATGACAGATACATAATAACCAACCACATTGGCGCCAGCACCGACACGCTTGAAATTGAACTTCGCGACGTAGCCGTTTTTAGATAAGTCATAATTCCCCTTTTGTCTTACACCGCTCCATCCGACATCCATTAACGCATTTCTAACTGCGATAATCCGCCCCTGGAAAAAATCATCAAGTGCATCTTGATGGCGCAACTCCATGTTGCCTATACCCTTTATCTTTGCGTAACCTTCTGGCGAGGTCGGGTCGATTGCTGATTCATCGGCTTTATTAGCCGCCCTATCCTCAGCCTCAACCTTCGCTACCTCAACCTTAGCCACTTCAAGCTCATGCTGCACGGCCTTTAATTCGGCCTCAAGCCCGGTAATTTCGGTCTTGATGTCTTCAATCCCCTGCATTTTCGCAGCGCGGCTTGCGTTGGCTCTTTGGAACGCGACGCTGTTCTTTTCGGCCAGCCTGATAATACGCTCTGCGACCTGTTTAACATTCAAATCCACACCCTTTTCAGGAGCGACAACAATAGTCACATCTTTTTTGTTCAGCAGCCATTTCCAGCTGATGAGCTCATCCGTCGGCATGATCTTTTTCGGGTCCACGTCGGGATTATGGAAAAAGATAGAAACGGTCTGCCCGTCGGATAGCTCGAACACTGCCGCCACTTGCAGTACGCCGCCTGATTTAAACGGATCACTAATCTGTAGGGCTTCCGGTTTAATCGTGCCGCCGGTGCGCTCCATGATGATTTTTAGCATGTCCATTTTGCGCTGTAGTTTGGCGTAAGGCGTGACCAGGGCATCCAGCACCATGACCTGATCGGAATCTTCCAGAATGTCAGCCATCGTGCAGGCATCAAATATCAAGCCTTCACGGCTATCTGCTCGTTTGATTTCGTACAAAAGCTTGTCCAGGCTCATGCCGTTAGGGTTTGCAGCGTTATCCCAAGTTACTTGCTGTGTCATGGTTTCAAATCCTTCGTAGGGTAAGTGGTTCGGCAATAATGGGTTTTTGTGGTTGCCATTTTTAAGCCACCATTTGAGTTGTGAAATTGAGGCGACGGTCAGGTCATGCAGGCCGTCCCAGCCCCTATCGTAGCTTTGCAGATAGGCCAGCCGTGCGCTGTTCTCATCTGGGAAACAGAGCATGACCTTGTGCTCATCGAAGCAACCGGACACATGCTGATTAATCACGTAGGCGTATTCGGCTTGCGGGTAAAATCCGATAAAGCAGTCAATCGGGTCGCCATCCGCGCCCTTGGTCTTGGGGAAAAAGCCGTAATGTGCCGCTAACCGAGAAGTCCAGCGGGTACCGTTCTGATCTAGTCCGGTGCGGTATGAGTGCCGGGGCTGCTCAATGGAAACGGGTATGCCGTAGATGCTTACCCGACCAAGTTTGTAATTACCGGCTATGGCCTGCGCATCGGTCGGCGTGGGCATAGGGTTGTCGCCAAAAGCCCCGGTATGCGCGGCGGCTTCAATGGCGATAAAGGTGTCTATGGTATTTTCAGTCATGGCTTATTATCGCCATGACTGAAAGCGGGTATCGGTGGATTTTCCGGCAGGCATTGGCTACGCCGTTACCTCGCTGTCCAAATAAGCCAAATACTTTCCTGCCAGCCAGACCTTGCCGCGTGGTGTGATTCTTAATGTATGGCGGAATTTTCCACCATACATTTCTTCTGAAGGCTTATATGTGAAATATCCACGCTTAACGTATTTTTGATCTGGTTCCCTGCCGTTTTTAAGCAAGATACCCTGCTCACGCATCCATTCATAAAACTGCTTTTCTCCCAAGTCGATTAAATCGTTGGACTTCACGAACTCGCGCACCAAAATTTCACCAGCTTTTATGCTGGCCTCGTTGGAGGCGACAATTAACTGGTCTTTGTTGGCGATTGAATGATCTTTTTCTTCGATGACCTTTTGTTGGCGCTCAATAACAACCGATTGCTCATAGGCGAGCTTTAAAGCCTCAGAGAATGTTTGCGGAACTTGTAATTGTTGCGTCGCTTTGCATTTATTCTCGCAATCGATCATGTACTGCCGGTATAAATGCGATTTATCGGTTCTGGCTTGCATAGCAATGTGCTTGGCGAACTCGATTGAAATTGCGTAATCCTTTGGCGGGTTTGGATTTTCCCGGCTCTTCATAATGAAGAGTTCAATAAAATCAACACCATTAGAAAAGAAGGTGTTTTTATCTATGTTTTCTTTTGACCACCTCGACCAATTGACGGCATTTAAACCCAGCCCGATATAAAGCTCCCTTGCTGAAACAGAGCTACCGATTTCTCGACTTTCGATTCTTATTAGCTCTTTCATTCCGCACCACCAACAATCCCAGCATCACGATCCGCCATTTTCTGGGCGATCCAGTCATCGATCTCCGACTCAACCCAGAGCCGCTTTGTACCCAATGTGATTTCTTTAGGCAACTTACCTTCCCTGCCGAGTTTGCTAACATAATCAGAATCGGGAAACCCTAGCTTCATGGAAACGTCGTTTACACCAAGAAATACAGGCGAACAAGGCAGCTTGTCGGTACCATCTCTTTCTAAAAGAAGCCGATTAATGACGTCATCAACTTCAGACTTAACCAACCGATAAGAGCTTTTCTTTGATATAAAAATGCCGCTTGGCAATTTACCGGATTTAATGAATGCAAAAACACTGGCCGTAGATATTTTAAAAATGCTCGCCACCTGTTTCGGTTTCATAAAAACGGGGGGCCAAGGCATACTATCAACCATATCCATGCTGCACCATTCTCTTGCGGCTAGCTTATGCTTTAGCCAGCTATCTATCTCAGATTCAACCCACAACTGACTTTTTCCAACGGTAACGGTGTCTGGAAGTAACCCGTCGTCTCGCATATCGCGGACGGTGTGCATCGTCACCGATAGAAGTTTTGCCACCCTGTTGCTTTTTATTAAATTGCTCATTACTGAACTGACCCCGTAAAAATAATAGAGTCGTTATGTTATGGATTAAAAAATAGCGGATTACAGCCGTTTTCCGAGTTTACGCGATCCCCCGCGCATTGCTTTAGCCGTTATCGGTGTTAGAATTCGGCTGATTTTTAATGTTTGATAACTTCGAAGGGAATAAAAATGAAGAAGAAAATTATTGTTGGGGTGGTGATGGGGTTGTCTTTGGTTGGGAATGTTGCATGGGCAGAAAAACTAATTGACCCGCCCAATAGCATTATTGGCATAGGGAAAGAGCCTTGCTCGACTTTCATAGAAACCTACGATGCCAAGCAGCGCATTAATCGCAAAGAAGAAAAAGATGTTGTTAAAATCATCGGTACTTTTGGCGCTTACGGTGACTTTAACGGGACTCTTGGGGGCTTTTTTGCATCGTCAATGATGGCGAATGGCGACAAGAAAGTTCCATTTAATAATGACGATCATGCTCTATCGCTGGCTTATGAAATATGCAAACAAAATCCAAGCGCTCGTTTTATAGATGTTGTTTATGTGATGTCACAAACTGCATTTGGCAGGAAGGTAGAATAAGCCGCTTCGGAAAAAATACATTTTTCACTGTAAATCCATTTCCATGCCATCCATTAAAACTCTAAATAGACGGCTTGCCGTTGCTTTGGACAATAGGGACAAAGAATTAGCCAAAAGCCTATGCGAGCAAGGTGCTGATCCTAATTGTGATATTGACCTCGGAGAAGGCCAGTTTTTAATAAGCGCTATAGGCGGAACCGATATTGAGCTTGTAGAACTTCTTCTTGAAATAGGTGCAAAGCCAAACAAAGCTGAAGATGTAATATCAATTTTTACCCGACTTGTGTTTGCCAGATTGAATCAATGCCGATGTTATTTGGATGAGCTTTTAATAATCGGTAACCAGTCTCGTAATGGCGAGATTTCCCATCGCCAATGCGCTCTTAGACAAAATAAGCTAAAAAAACGATATGAAGAAAACGACTTAGGCATTATCAAATTAAAAATCGCCAAAATGCTTGTTGATGCAGGAGGCGATATTAATTATCCACTAGGCCACCCTCTTGATGCCGCCATACATAGTGGAATTAGGGAATTCAGACTTACTATTTTCTTTTTACTCTACTGCGATATTAACTGGGATCGTGTTTACACGGATTATGACGGGGACAACAACAAAGCAATAATAAGGTTATGGACGGACATAGCCGACGCACTTTCGCTTTCAGCGTCCGTCAGAGAATCAATTATTAACAATGATATTGTTGCGCTTCTGTTATTAAAACGAGAAGATGTTTTTATTATCCTAAAGAAACTATATGGCAAGCATTTTAACTATATAGAAGACCATGATGATGCATATAATTGTATAGTAGTAAGAAATGTTTGGGGTGATGAATGGGAGCTGGTTGGAAATGGTTATGCTTTAAAACAAGAATCAATAAATAATTCAGATGATGAGTTTTTGTTTCTTATAGAACCTGAAGAAATTGAGTGGAAATTGGATAAATTCATCCTTGGAAAAGAACATTTGTTCTATTTAAGGCTTGGCGATAATAGGATAGCTTTTGAGATTATAGCTGTAGAAGTAGCTGAAGATGTTTCAATTTACACCAATAGGTATATCTGCAAACGACGAGATGATATGCATTTTTCGGTTTAGTTAATTTTACAAGGTGATCGCCTTGGTCTAATCTGATTATGCTTTCGCCTAATTGTGGAAGCCGGGATTGCAACCCCGATAATACTCCCAAAGATTCCGGCGCATCATGCGCTTTTTTATGCCTATCAGTTTATGGTGGTCTGGCACAGGCCCGCTTCGGCGGGGCCGTCTTCCTTTGGGCGGTGGTAAGAACCTGTGTTCAGACTGCCGCCCAAGGCAACATCAAGCGGCGGTCTTCATTATAAATGGCACGCTTCGACATGCAACCTAACCCCCAGCGCCTTGCATACTTTGGAAATGGTATCGAAGCGTGGTTTGGCATCAGGTCGCAGCGCTTTGTACAAAGCCTCCCACGTCAGTCCAGTATCTTTGGCAAGCTGAGTCATGCCCCGTGCCTTGGCAATATCGCCTAACGCCGCAGCCAACAACGCATGATCGCCATCCTCAAGGATGACATTAAGGTAAGCCGCCATATCTTCCTCATCCTTTAGGTATTCTGCTGGATCGAAGTCTGGCAAATCGGCGATTTTAATTTTCTTGGTCATTACTTAATCCTCAATCAGTGCCGCAAGTTTAACGGCGTTAGCAATATCGGAAGTTTGACCGGACTTATCGCCACCACCATTTGTCACGCCGCCTCGTCCAACGTAACCTTGAACCGAATGCCAGCCTTGCCAGCCAGCGTCAACAGCATATCCAGGCTAAATTTTTTCCAATGCCCGCGCACCAAATCAGACACGCGAGCTTGGGTGATACCCAGTATTTCAGCGGCTTGGGTTTGCGTCAATTGTCGGTCGTCAATCCACGCGCGCAACCGGATCATTAGATCAGAGCGCAACTGTAAAATTTCCGCTTCATAAGGTGGAAAGTCCAAAGCTAAAAATAGATTTTCGTTGGCTTTAACAATATCAGTCATCGTCGCTTATCCTATCTGTTTAAAACGCGCTTGTGCCAGCGCAATATCGTGCTTGGCGGTTTGCTGGGATTTCTTTTGGAAGCAATGCAGGACATAGGCACCTTCAGGACGTGTCGCTAAATAAACCACCCGAAACGCCCCGCCAATTTTTATCCTGATTTCCCTAACACCCGAACCAATGCTAGGCATCGGCTTCCAGTCGGAAGGTTCAAAACCGGATTGGACAGTGTACAATTGGAAACCCGCCTCACGCCGCGCCTCATCCGGGAAGTCTTTTAGGTCGTCTTTGCTATTGCCAAGGAAGATAATATCTTTCATGCGGGTTATTATATATTTATTTATATATTATACAAGTTTTGATATTGTAATTTGACATATCTTGTAAACCAATCTATGCTTTCTCCGTCGCCCACAATGGCGGCACGGGATTGGCATCTCGGAAATAACTCGGCGCAAGCCGCTTCACGCGGTATTTTTTTGCGTAGCGTTCAGCTTTCATTATGTCGGGCTGGGCGAGGCACTCGAAAGGGTGGCCGGGTACGAGTTCCCGGTATGCCAACCTCGCTCAGTCCGGCTCCATGATTGGCATTCGTGGAGCCGGGTTTATAAATAAAAACTCGGAGTTCAATCATGAACGCAATTACATTATCACCAGAAACACTTCCTTCCATTATTTGGAAGAATCAACCAGTAATAACCACCGAATTACTTGCCAATATCTACGGCGCAAAAGAAATCCAAATTCAGCAAAATTTCAATAACAACACCAGCAGGTTTATTGAGGGAATCCACTATTTCATAATCAAAGGAACTGATTTAAAAGAACTAAAATTGCACTTAGATAAAATCGAAGTACAAATTTCAAATATGGTGCGCAAACTTTACCTATGGACAGAACGAGGTACAGTCCGCCATGCAAAAATTTTAGATACAGACAATGCGTGGGCAGTTCAAGATAGGCTGGAAGATTCTTATTTCGCAAAAAACCAGCTTCAATACGGCCTAAAACAACTCCCAGAACCACCGGCCATAACCAATGCACAGCAAGGCGAACTTTTTACCATCGTTTCCAACAAAGCACATTCTGCCGGAAAACCTCATGCCTATTTCTGGAGCCGGTTTCAAAATCACTTCAAACTATCCAGCTACAAGCTAACTCCAGCTGAAAAGTTCGACGAGGCCAAGGAGTATTTGCGAAAGCTTGAAGGCGAAGACAAAGACGCCTTTATGATGCTGACCGCGAAAGAACTGTCGTCCATCATCCGAGAAAATATGGACAGGGCCAGGGTCGGAGAAGTTATGCCAAAGGATGCAATCGGCGGCGTGATATTAAAATTTGAAGGCGATGAACCGCAAAAGCTACTGGTTAGTGTCGGCCCATTGGGAACAAGCATTACCAAGCTTCTGCCTGATGAAATGGTTGTCAAAAAAGGTCAGTTCTACATCATGGAAAGAAAGGACAAAGTTTCTGCTGGCAAGCTGGTGCTCGACTATATCCCTAATGAGTTTCTTCCGTACATGATCGAAGTCGCAGCAGCGAGACTGGGAAGAGTTGAAGCGGGGAAATCTCAAGATTAACCGGATGTAATAGCCAAGGACGGCTCCCCGCTTGACAAAGGTTGGTCATGAGGATAATTTGGCAAAAATTAAAATAGGATATGCGTTATGACTACAATCACATTCGATACCCATGATTTCGTTAAAAAGCTGAAAGGCGCTGGGTTTAGCGAGGAGCAGGCTGAAATCTTGACCGACTTGCAGAAAGCCACTATATCAAATACGCTGGAGCAAGCGCGGCATGATTATGAGCTTGATGATTTAGCTACCAAGCGGGACTTGAAAGAACTGGAGTTAATCATACGCAAGGATGCTGCTGAAACTAAGGCCGATTTAATTCGCTGGGTAGTAGGTGTTGGCTTACTGCAAATAACGATTATTGCGGGACTGTTGTTTAGGCTGACCGGTAATATTTGATAATCTATTTCTGATGTCGAGGCGACCCATGCCCTATAAATGCAAAAGAAGCGGATGCACCAAAACATCAATGCACAGAGACGGGCCAAGTTGCAGTCGCTGTGATTCACCTGAAGCAAGACGAGATTCGTTCGGCAGTGATATGGTTATTGCGCCATCATTTGAATCGGATTCAAGTAGCTCAAGCGATTTGGGTAGCCGCTATTCAGGCGGTGGCGGTGATTTTGGTGGCGGCGGCGCAAGCGGGAGCTGGGATTAATTTACGCCGCACGCTCTTCAAGCCGCCTCGCGTGGCAAAACTTCGCGCTCAATGGATGGCAAAGCTTTCTGCTTGGTAATGCGCAAATCATAACCTATTTGCAGGTTAAGCCAGAATTGTGCTGAATTTCCGAAATATCGCGCCAGACGCAACGCCGTATCTGTAGAAATGGCACGGCGTTCGCGCACGATGTCATTGATACGGGTTGATGGCACCTTAAGCGCCAATGCCAGTGCGTTCGCAGTCATGCCAAGCGGCACCAAAAACTCTTCCCGTAGGATTTCGCCAGGGTGGATAGGGGGAAGGTTATTTCCAGTAGACACGTCAGAAAAATCCATATTGTCCAAGTCATCAACGTGGATGGTCATAATAAAGCCCTCTCAGTGGTAATCAACAATTTCAACGTCATAGGCCACGGCATTCTCAAAACGGAAACACAGTCGCCATTGGTTATTGATACGAACACTCCATTGACCAGATCGGTTGCCTGACAGTTTTTCCAGTCGGTTTCCGGGCGGGCTGCGCAAAATATCGATAGTATGTGCAGAATCCAGCATATTCAGCTTACGCAATGCCAGAATCTGGAACTCAATAGGCCATTTCCGGGATTCTTTGCCCATAAAGATGGCAGCAGTGTGTTTGCAGCGGAATGTTTGAATCATGCGACCAAGAATATAACGCGGCGCGTTAAGCGTCAAGCGTTATTTATCCACGCCCCGAGAACCCACCGGTCGCAATATGGGCTATATTCCGATCCTTGATGTCTTGCCCTACGTCGATAATGGGGGCGGATGCCGCCGTATTCCTATCTGAATTACTAGCCAAATATTGTTTAACCGGGGGCGCTTCTGCCGGTGCCGATACCGGGCTAAATGTTGGCACTTTGGGCGCTGCCGCGTAAGCGGTTTGAGTGTTATTTCTTGGCCCAGCCACGAAGTCATGCAATGCAGGAGACTTTGAAAACACACCGCCCGGACTGTATGAGTCCGGGTTATTTGCTGCCGCAAATGAATCTAAGTAAGGCTTACCCTGCTGCCTTCTATAGGCGTTAGCTTGCTCGTCGCTGGCAAGGCCAATGGTGCCGTCTTGACTATCGGTTACCTGAGCACTGCCACCTTCAAGCTTATCATATTTGTAGCGGCCACCTTGGGTTGGGGCGTCGGACATGGATGCAACAGCGGGGGCGGTTTCGCCAGATTTCGCATTAATTGCATCAACCGTTTCAGTCATGGCAGCAGCCGCTTGTTTTGCGTACGTTGCCGTCGATGTCCCGTTGCCATCCGTGCTTGCAATGCCATTTTTAAACAGCTTATTTGCGCCGCCTACGCCCTTTAAATGCGCGGCTTTAGAATATCCGGCTATATTTTCGGCAGAATCGCCACTAGAAATAGCTCCACTCCTAATTCCACCGGCAACATTTTTGCTGGTGTATTTGACGAACGCCTTGTCTTGCGCCCCTTTATCTTGCAAGAACGCATCCAATCCGCCCTCGGTATTCCAGTTTGATTTATCACGCAAAAAGGCCTCATGCCCACCCATTTCTCCTTGCGAGTTGCGCTTTTTATACCAATCCTTACCGGATGCTTTTTTGGCTTCCTCAAGTTTATCTTGCTTGACTAATCCACTTTCGATCAATGCTTCGGCACCAAATTGATACTGACCGAAATAACCTTGTTTGTTATCCGCATCTACTTTTCCGGCGCTCTCTGTTTTTGATGTATTCGCGGCCAATGCTCTTGTTTGAATATCACTAAGTCCGGTGATTTGCTCCCCGCCTTGGAAATTTTTCGCCGCCTCAACTTCATTAAATTTTGCGCGTCTGGATATATTTTCGGCTCCTTCTTTAGCCGCTCCCCATACATTACTTAATGCCTTGGTTGTTTTCGGCGAACTCTTGGCAACGGCATCAGCGGCTTTACCGCCCAAGTCTTTTGCAGTGTCAACGCCAGATTTAACGGCTGCTACTGTTTTAGGTGAACTATCAACTACAGCATCGATTGCTTCGTTTGTTTTATCAAGCCCTTTATTTAGCATCTCCATTGTCTTTGGAGAGCTTTTAACAAACCAATCGATAGCCTTATCCCAGCCGGCAATAATCTTAGCGCCGACTTCTCCGAAGAACTTTTGTCCTTCCTCGGTAAACAAGCCCCATGCCACCGCCCCGGCTGCGCTTATCGCTAGGCCAATCGGCGAAAAGATAAACCCTAAAACACCGGTTATTCCAGTTAACAGTAGCGGCCCTAAGCGACCAAGCAATCCACCTATGGCAAGCATAATTCCACCGGAGCTATCACCATCGCCGCCACCGCCGCCCGGTTTACCTTCAATATTCTTCAAAGTCTTAGCTTCGGCCTTGTTAAATACCGATTCGTCTTTTCTGAAAAGGTTAAGTTCTTTCCAGATTTTCTGGAACCAGCGCTCTTTCTTGTCGCCGCCACCAAAAAGGGTTTGGTAACCGCGCATCATCGGCTCGGATACTTCTTTGATGGCCTTTATCGCCGGGTCGGCTTCTTCAGCTCCAGCCGCCGCCCCTGCTGCGGTCGAAGTAATGCGGCTGGCAAGGCTGCTGATTATGCTTTGCGCCTTTTTATCGTCTGGAGCGGGTTTATTGCTGCCGTCATCCGGCTTTTCTTTTTTGGTGAATTTACCCGTAGACGCATCCCGACCAATGGGCGTGTCCGCTTTTTTTGGCGCTGGCGGAAGCACGGATGCGCCTTTTGACATGGCAGGTGTTGCCACCTTGCTTGTCCCGTTATCACGCCGGCTTGTCGGCGCTGCTATTTTTGCACCGCCGTCGATATTAGCGTTTTTTGAACCTTTGCTCGTTGCACCCAATAAGGCGTTTTTTATCGCCTTAACGTCGGCACGAATGCCGGTTAATTGCTCATTCGCGCGTCGGATGTCTGATACAACCTCGCCGATTAGGAAGCCTTGCGAATCTGCTTTTAATGCCATGTTTATCTATTACCTTTTATCATCATGGAGCCATGAAAGTATCCATTTGCACAAAGCTCAAAGACACCTCCTGCAAAGCATCCTCTCGCCTACTGTGGCTTACCGACAAATCGGCCACCCGAAATAAGCCAAGGTCTTGATAGCCGCCATAATTGCTACCTTGGGTGATAAAGCCATGCACGACTTTTATCTTTATAGCGTATTCGATGGGTAGCCCGACCGTGCCGTCCGATGATGCGGTGGCGGCATGATGTACCCTGAACCACTCCTTCACAAAACCATCGGTATCATCCATCGTGGTTATTTTCAGCTCGACTGGATCTGATGAATTAACGAGGTCGATATGCGCTGCGCCTATCTTGCGCTTCTCTCCAGTAATCGTCATCGGTGAGTAATCAAGGTCAACGACGAACATATTAAAGCGGCTGGAAATATCACCCAGCAGCCGGCTTGAAACCTCGATTAAAAACAGGTTCTTGCGACAGAAATTGATGCTGCGCATTTCTTGGTAGATTTGCTTTGCTTCTGCCGGGCTTATGCCGCCGAATAACGGGGTAGGCGTACCAAAAAACCGGGCTTGTGCGCCGATACCCGCCATGCCGGGCAAAAACTCGCTTAACATGCCGGAATCCAGCAAGCGCACTCCAGCGTTGTCGAGGTTTCCGCTCATCACGTCGCCCAGCGCGCCGAATCCGGTTGTTGCCATGCGCTGCATACTGGCTGGGATGTATTTGTTTGCCAGCCCGGCGGCTGCATTGGAGGCCATGCTGGTGCCGATGTTTGAAACGGCCTTGCCGAATGCGCTGCCGCCCAGCGCGTCAGTCACTCCGCCGCTGATACCGCTTAATGACGAGCTAACACCGTCACGCAGAGCATTGGCTATGTTTTTTTTGGATAGGGCGTTAGCGGCATCATCGTAAATGCTCATGCTGTGAAATTACTCATCATAACCACCATCGCGACATTTAACCGAACACCACCGAGGCATATACTCGACATTATTTAAAACAACAGGATCAACCTTTTTACTGCATACCAAACACTTGCCGGTGCCGTTAATCTGAATCGCGGAATTATTGCGGATAGATTGAATGCTGGCATCGAGTAGCGATTGGCTTTGCTCTTCGGCTTTGTCGGCTAGATCGCTCATCCTGGTAACCCTCCTCCACCTTCACCTTCTGCGGGCGGCTTAACATCAACTATTGGCGCATAAAGCTTGGCCTGCTCCTCATCGAGCATCATTTCATTAGTGAGGAAGTCCTGCATCATTTCCTTAGTTGCCCCGGCGTCCTTAAGTTGCTGGATTGCTCCAACCAAAAGCAGCCCGGAATTCATGCTGTCGGCTTTGGTTCTTTGTCGCTCAGATTCAAGCGCCGATATGCTGCCGTAGAAATTTAACTTCCACGGTCTTTCGCTAGGCTTAAACACCACGCCGTAACGGTTCATGGTATGAATGTCGATTATGTCATTGAAGAAATCGACTAAAGAGGTGCGAATGACCCGCGCTCGTTCCGCCATTTGCGCAGATGTCCGGGTAAACCCACCGTCGCCACCCAGCCCACCATTAAGCTGGTCAGAAAAACCGATCATTGATAAATCGACACCGCCGACCGCTCCCGTCATGAGTCTGGCGTGAAGAATTACATCCTCAATTGAGATATTGCTTGAGCGCCCATTTTCTGAGTTTGGCGAACTGATTTGAACGACTTGCTTTTCATTATCGACCGGCAAGATATGCGTTATTTTCTCGGAAACAGCAACGCCATTCTTTACGGCAGACTCTATGATGGCTTTTGTTTTTTTGACCATAGTGACGATGGAGCCAAGGAACCTTTCTTGATGTTCCTTGGTCATCCCGTCCACGTTTACGGTCAATATTTTTTCATTAATCGAATCCATCCATCGCTGAGTTACCAGGCCATTCAGCGATGCGGAAAAGTTATCGTAAGCTTCTTCTGCGGCATACAGCAGTGATCCGCCAGCCATTGACGGCATTAATGGCAGCTTGTCTACATCATCTTCTGTAAGGGCGACTTTTAAAGACTTTTCGATAACACCATTTTGCGGTACCCACTGGGTACGCGGCATTTTACACCGCGCCAACTGCTCGACATTAAGGCGCTCAAAATTTCGATCCCCTGTATAAACGGCATAGCCTACGGTACGACTGCCGCGCTCAAATGATTGAACCAGCGGCGGCCTGACCATTTCATCGGTGTATAGGTCGATCACGCCCCGGCCATCACTGTAAATACGCGCAAACGAATCACCAAAGGCGCAACCGGTATAAGCGACCTGGACAGCCACGCGGTTGAATAAATCAACTAAATCCGTATTGATTTCCTCAGCCATTTGCGCCATTTTTTTATTGTCATGGAATTTGGGGTTTTGTTCGATGAATACCATTTGCCCGGTGGTTTCATGCCCGCCCAGAGCGGTAGTTACCAGCAGCATGAGCGCCGACGAGATCACCGCGTCGGACTCCATTAATGCCCATTTTTCATAAACCTGTTGCCGCGCCCGTGCTTGTCGCCTGCCGGAACCCAGCAGCGTAGCCACTGTAGTAGTGCCTGCGCCGTACATATAAGTGCTGGCTTGGGTTATTTCCTTAGCTGGGGCGATATTGGCCGCTGTGTACGTCCGTTTCGATATGCCAAGGGAGGATAGTAGGTTCTTCGCCATAATGAGCCGCTATGATAATAGTTAGGCTCATTATGGGAGGTAAGGTATGGGTGTTTCGGTGAGTTTTCCGGGCTACAAGTGGTTAGGCTTCCATGCTGGATCGACCTCAAGCATAGCCAGCGTGTAATAGTGCAGTTGTGCCATTGGATTGCTTTGTTTTTCGGCAAGCCAACACATGAAGCGGTAGTGTCTTGCTACGTGGGCGTTGTGCATGAATTTATGTTTAAAAATTTAAAAAAGCATCCATTTTTACTATAACGGTCATTTTGCGTAAAAAAGTTTACTAAGCCGTTCCTCGAACCTGCGCAATTTCCTCCCTAACCGCCGCAATAGCTTCAACCAATCCATCCCGCTTTTCAGTCAGTGCCGCCAGCATTTTAGGCGCTGCGGTCTTGAGCGCAGGCGGCAATTTAACCAACGCCTTAGCCAGTTTTGCTTGGAACTTGGTGCGTCCAGTATCCAGCATTTGCACCAATTCGGCGATGGCACCGATATGGTCATCCTGATTCTTGATCGGCGTAACCTTGCCATTGAGCAGGATTTGGTAAATGTCGCCGCTCTGCTTGATTCGAAACAGGATTGTTTGCGAGTCGGCAAAGGTCAGCTTCATTTCTCGAAAGCTAATGCCGGATGTGCGTTTAATCTGCGGCGATACGTCTTGAGCCACAACATGCGCCCCGGCTCTGGCAAAGTATTTGATCGCGGCTTTGGCTGCTTTGTCTTTAATTGATAAATCTGCAAAGGTGAAGAGTAGTTTATTGTCCACTTGTATATCCTCTTTAAAACTAATTGTTAATTTGCATTAAGTCGGTACTCCAACAACAGGATCTCCGTGCGGATGGGTATGGGTATCGCCGACATTTTTGCTGTTGTGTTTCAACATGCTGCCATTCACTTGTGTTTTTGCATTAATAACTGTATCGGTTGCCGTTGTTGTATCAGTTTCTGCGATATTCCTTGTTGAGTTTTTTGCATTCGTTGTAATGGTTGCTATGGCATTAAACTCAATATCATGCGCATTCAGCCGCATAATGCCATCCGCCGTAAGCTCAATATTGGCATGATGCCAGCGCCGCCAGTTGATTGAGTTCGAACTAGGTGCATTCGGGTTCCGGTAGCCGGTAATCAGCGGATAACGCTCATCACCACCGATAAACTCCACCCAGATATGATCGCCGGGTAGTATTTCAATCTCGGTCTGGTGCTGGCCTTCGACAATGCGCGATTTGTCGCCGACCGGGTATTCAATTTCAGCCAGCGGGAACACGTCTTTGCCGTCAGTAATACCCGGTATCGATACACGTACCTGTCGAGTCGTTTGGTCGTAGGTTTCAACGACAGCCGGGTATTTACCCGGATAGCCGCCGTATTCCATTACCCTACCAACCCGCTCAACCAGAGCTTTGTGTACTGTTGGCTGCCGCCGCCATCGGTGCCGCTACAAAATACATGCGCCGCCGTCACGACGACCAACGGCTGTGCGCCGATAAACTCAATCACGTCACCGGCATAAATCTTGTCGTTGTAGTCCATTCTGGGAATTATTTTCCGTTGCACCAAGCAGCGCGACATATTAATCAACTGCTGTTCGTTTTTGTGCGGCACAAAGCGGGATGACCGAGCCTTATCCCGGTTGCCATGTACAATCTCGCCCGTTGGCGAAAGCGAATGAAACGATGGGATCTCATGGCGCTCAAGAAAGCCGCTGATGATGTTCTCGCTGGCATTGTCGGGCATGGACAGCACGGGTTTTTGCTTAAACAGGTCGGGCAGACGCATAAACTTGAGCTTGCCACCCTTCCAGCACACAATGCCGCCCTCTTCCTGCAATAATTGCGCTATTTTAAAGCTCGGGGTTCCGCCGACCATGCAGTTGAACCGATCCACTTTAAAATCGCCGTCAACACCCCTTAGCGTCGCCCCAGATGCGCGGTATATTTGCGACAACACGACGTTTTCTTTGATGATCGCCCGTTGCCGCACAAAGGTGACGGCATGGCAAGCATTTAGCAGCGCGGTAATGCGCAAAAATCCCATATCATGCTGGCCTTGCGCGATATTGCCCGAAGGAGCCGCCGGTTTAACGATGTGAAAATCGTCGCCGTTGCAGTTGATGGTTTTGCCGTCTGCCAACAGCTTTCGCAGTTCATCATCAACGCGGATTTCGGCCTCCAGCGTGGCCGGTACCGGCGACATATCGTAGCGCAAGACCACCAGTTTGATTAAGTCGCCGCGTATGGGCTTGCCGTTGGATAGGGTTAGGTGCATCGCCCGGTTTTAAACAAAAGTTTGCCGGATTAAAGCGCCGATTACCATTCCTAACAAAGCGCCTATAAAGCCGATGCTCCACGCTTTATAGGTCGGCATAGCGTCTGTGTTGTTGGCTGGGTTTTGATTGGCTACAGATAGCTCGAATTGGTATCGCTCTAAACGCAAGTCATGGCAAGCTTCCTCAGCCGGTGTCCAATAACCGGTATTACACATTTCCATCAAGCCGATAAAGATGCGGTTATATCTATTCATTTGTCATTTTCCTTTATAAGCCAACCCACAATAACCTTTATCGGTCGCAATTTTAGCAGACGCCTTATCTGTCTCGTGCCACACTCGCCATGCCATACACTTGTTACCTTCACAGGCCTTTTGCATTGTGCAGCACTGGTAATCTTTAGCCTCTTCCGGTTTGCAAATCATGCTTTATTCCTAAATCGTAATAACAAGACTACAAAAAACATTGCTTGGCAAATTGCTTTCATAAAGCGCAATATCGCTGGATATTTCAGACGATGACCGGCCAAACACATCAACCCCCAAGCCGCGTGACGCTTCAAGTTGTATAGCGGTTTCTCGCTCGACATACAGCATAAACAGCGACCGGATAACCGCCCACTCGGACACGCTTATCTCAGTTGCGCCGGTTATCGCAGGGTACGGCGTTGGTGGAACTGGTGCCGGGTCAGCAATCGGTATCGCCAAATGCGCGGCAAGATTGGCATACCCGGCGTAAAAATTGGTTGCCGCGATTGCCAGAGCAAGGATTCCCGGCGCATCCAGCATGTTACCGACTGGACGCTCCGATGTTTCAAAGCGTGTGGCTAAGTCGGCAAGCGTTGTGGACATTATTTAAGCGACTGCTGGCTCGAAGATTTCATAAGCAACGACGCTGGTATCAAGGTTGCTGCTGGATAAGATCGTAAAGTTTGTGCCTGGGGTTCTGGCTGAAATGCTCAAAAATCCAGTGGTTCCGGCGTTGGTCTGCGCGGTAAGGAAAATTCGGCTATTGGCAGTGATACTGGTATTGGCGACCACGACGGTTCCGGCTACCAGCGTTGCTACGCCTTGCTTGGCGTTTGCGCCTTCAGTAACAGTAAGGCCGGATTTTGCAGCGAAATCTCTGTCAATCTCTTGACGCTGCGGAACTAATGCACCAGTTGCACCAGGATCGGTTGTTAATGGGCCTAAATATGATGGAGATTTACCTGACATTTGCTTATCCTCTTATGATTAAAAAATGAAGTCGCTACCGCTTAACGGTAATCGTTTGAATTGCCGGGAATGGTTTCTCCGTAATAATGGAAAAATATCGTGCCGCTGACTAAGAGCAGCTGCGACCTGTTTTCCCAGTCACGATCAGGATTGTCCACCTGAATAAAACAGTCAATTATAGGTTTGGCTCGCAGGTACTTTTGCGGGGTTCCTTCATAGATTTTTGCGTTGAAATATCCGCCTGATGCGATCAGGTTGACCAGCAGTTGATCAACGCTGCCGACCGTTGTTTCCATGAGCGAAACAGGGCTTTGCTGATGCACCTTAGCTTGCTGCTGCTGCCACATGCCAGCGCCAAGCGGCATGGGAACTTCGATTTCGCCACCTGTTGAAAGCATAGCCCACGGGCCTTGCTTAATGAGCATCCAGCTGTCTTCATGGCCTTCAATTTCTAGCGCGAAGTCCGAAGATACCGCTTTAGCGCCAATGGCTTTAGCGGTTTGGTGAAACCCTTTTAGTTGTGCGGGGATGCTTAGTGTCATGGCATAATCTCATAATTGAAAACATGCCATGATGGTAATGGGCGGATTTGGTCTAGTTTGCTGGTTTTTCCGGATTATGAAAACTACTCAACAAACCCATTGCCTATCGCAAATATCTGATCAATTTGATCGGGTGTTTTTCCAATAAGCTGACCGGCGGCAACAATGAATGGATGCAAGCGCGTAAAATTATGCGCGTCCGCATACATATCTTTCGTGTCTTGATCCGCCGAAGCAACAAACGCCTCAACATCGGCGCGCCATCCGAGCTGAGTTAGCGCTCTTTTAAATCGCCACCGCGAGCACTGCATTGCTGCGCGAATTTCGTCTATAGTTAATTCCGGTGGGTCTTGTAAAATCGGATAACCATTACCGTCCGGGATAATTCTTTTTCTATTGGATTGACCTTGACATAGGTAGTCATAATGCTCATCGCTTATCTCTACAGCATCAACTGGAACGTTGACGCCATGTATTGAATCAAAATAAAATCCACCTGTTGCCGCTGAATATTTCATATTATTTACCTATCGCGAGCCACGTTACTTTGTCGCCTGTATTAATATTGATTTGCCCCGTGAAGCTTGTCACTGAAGAGTTTCCGTACCATACGTTCGGTATTGTCGATAAATTGTATTGCGCCGACAGTGTTAAGCAATATAACGCAGTTGGAAACGCTACAGGGAATGTTTGAGGGTATTGTCCGGCTGAGGTAACATCGAATGCCCCCCATTGCACGATAAGTCCGCTTGGGAGCTTTTGCCATCCACTAGCCGTGAGTGATGACTGAAATACTTGTGCAGCAATAGCCCCGAATACAGTCCATTGAATGGATTGTCCGTGTACGAACGCAGTCTCTCTAGGATTAAGCAAAAATGAGTTAAAGCTACTGCCGCCTAATAGAATACTTTCCGATCCATACCCCTTTATTGTTACAGGGTATGGTGCTAGGTTTTCGATCCAGTACCCATAGCCAGCATCAACCGTTGCCAGTAATGGCAACGTAATTATTTGATTAGGCGGAGTTGTATTGGCAACCTGCACGCATTTACCAAGTTCGGCCAAAGAAATGGTTGTGGATGCGTCCAGCGAAAAGAATCCGGCAAGATTACCCAGCGCTCTCTGGATAAATTCCGTTGTTGCGGGCGATGTATCGTTATCAAATAATGGAGGTGTAGTAAAGGCCGGGTGCGCATTAAGATCAGCCTCATGTGCCGCCAGCATAGCCAGAGAATTAAACTGGGTGTCAGCGACAATAGTAATATTCCCCGGTACCACACCACCGAAAGTAATATCATCTTCAAAATTAAAATCGATCCCTGCCGATTTAACCGTTATATAACCTGTTGCCAGCGACCAGTAAAATACCAAAACAGATCCGCCAGCTCCCGGCACACCAGACCATAAGCCGATTTCAGAAATTGTATAAACAGATGCAGAGCCGGCGACTATTGCCGCGATGCGGTGCTGTCCTGCCGAAACCTCGAAATGACCGCTGATAACTGCTGTTTCCTGTGGGGTAACCAATGCCACCTCATTTCCGTTAGCTAGTCTATTTCCCGATCCAGTCTGCACATGGGTCACATTCAGGGCTATTGCGCCTAAATTAAATGATGCATCTAGGCCCGCTGCGGTCAGTTTAAAGGGAAGACTGAGTGTGCTCACAATGATTTACTCATAAATTTACGATGGGCTTATGCTATCGACTGGCTCAGTTGTTTTTGCCGATGTTTTCCGGCTATCGACTAACAGTAGAAGTACAGCGCAAGGTGATTGATGGATTACCATATGAGGCGACTACCGTACTGGCATCGGGGAAGCTGATAGCTGTTGCATCAACTGTACTGGTTGCCCGTAAGGTCATCGATGCGCGTCCAACCGAGGCGACATGAAGCTTAGTTTCGGCGTGCATGATTAACGACACCTTGGGGACAAACCGGGCTGGCAATATGGACGATATTACCGGGATAATGCTTTCAACATTATTAATGTTTCCGGCAACATTTAATCTGATATGAAGGCGGCTGGTAAGGTATTTATCAGCATCGTTGCCATGCGTTGAGCGGTCATAAAGCGCAGTCGGATAGGGCAACGCTTTGTCCTGCATCTGCTGTTCGACATCCCAATAGCCGGGGTAAAGCAGTTGCAGATAGGTCTTTAAAAAGAATAGCCCCCTGCCCTGCATGTTTCGGGCTTTCCAGGCCCGGTAAACGTACCTCGTGGCGGCTTCTTCCCGTTCGCCTGGGAATAAAACCAAGCCGTCGGCATTAACCGACCTGCGCACTAAATCCAGGGAGCCAAGATGCGGCATGCCCAGCACATTGACATCGAATACATCGGCGGCAAGCTGGGATTCAAACAGATTAAGGAAGATTTGCTTTAGATCGGCCTCGACTTCATCCCTGACAAAGCTATTCCGCAGCGGGGTAAGCGCGGGAAGCTGCGCGCTGGGGAAATCAAAGCTCATGGCTTAATTCCATGACGCTACAGTGATATTGGCCGTGGTTACCGTCACTGTCAGGCTGTCGGCAGCAACATAGCGCCACAATTCAGGCCGGTATGCCCCTGCATAATCGGTGATGGCGACCTGCATGTCGGCATTGCCCTCGGATAGCGCCGGAATCTTCGCTTTCAATAGCGCATAAACCCTTTGGTATAAGGGCTTGCTGGCTCCACGCCTTGAGGCTGTGGCCGTTACGCCAAACTCGGCAAGGATTTTGTCGATAATCTGCGTTTGCACATCGCCAGCCGCGTATGCGGTCGAAACCACAACGGTAATAGCCATGACGATTTTAGAGCGTACTGGCGTAAAAAATTTGACCTTGTAGCTGTCATCGGCACCCAAAATCACGTTTTTAATGCCGATTTGGGTGGCGGTCAGCGCGTCGTCGGCTATTAGGGTCGGGGCAACGGGAGTAAGTGGGTCAGCTTCAGTTAATACGGTTTCGGTGCCGGCGGCGGACAGGCAGGCCACAAACAGCACATTGATATGATCAACGCTTGCACCTCGTGCCAGCTCTTCGATCTGCTCATTCCAGACCGATAAAAATTGCGTATCAGAATAAGTCCGGCGCACCAAAAACTCGAATTCGCCACGGTACACGGCGTTATGATCGTAAACAGACGGGTAATTGGTAATGTCGCGCAGGGTAGACATATCGGGCGGGTTTTGGCCTTTATCCAGCACCGCATTAAGCGTTAGTTCGATCAGTGATTCTTGCGGGTTTTGGATTAATTCAAACGAGAACGGAGAGCCGGATAACGGCGAAATAACACCAATTGCGCGGGATATGCTCAAGGTGATTTGCTGACCGTCTACCGGCTGTAAGCCGACAATGCCGGATTGTCCAAAACGCACATAAATCCGCTGCCGGTCGTCGGCCTCGACGTGAAAAACGCGCTCATCGGGCAGGATATTGACGTAACGCTCCCGGTAGGTATATTCGCCATCGGCATCACTGGCCGCAATGCCGCTTAAATAACTGCCGTCCAGCGATTCGGGGATCTCGATTGCATAAAACGGCACACTTCCAGCTACGGTATGAACCAGGGTATCCACCTTGATTTGCAGCGCGTCGAAAGTGCCGGTGGCGTTTGCGGCCACGGTTGCCGGGGTTTCAATGCGGTACATGTTGCCGCTGGAGTCCAGCACGTTTCTACCGGCCTGTACCGAAAACGACGTGGCGCTTTTGTTGTTTAGTGTTACCCGCACCTTGCCTGACCGGGCTTTCCGTACAATTCCCCGGATGGCGGCATCGGCCAGCACCGTGCTGTCGCGTACTTTTTCAAATGGTTCTGCTTGGGCGACTTCCAGTTGCGCCGATAAACCGGACAACACCGAAGCAGCAGATTCAAGAAACTGCAAAATTCGTGGATCACCGGCTTGATGCAATGGCCCTATCGCCGGGTAATTTACCGCAGTATCATTGATTAATTTTTGAAAATCCGCCTTGGTTTGCATTATTTCGCGCTCGGAATGGTAAAGGTTTGCCCTGCGACTTCAAGCACCAAGTCAAGGCGGTCTGGTGAGGTTTGAACGCCGTATAGGTTTATGCTGCCTACTGGAAACGCTTGCAAAATTGGGATGTCGGCTTTTAGTTTGGCAATGAACTCGTCGGCCTGACCGGACGCTTGCGGGTTATGCAGTAACGCCTTAAGGTCTTGCCCGTAATCCGAGCCGTGATAACCCTCAACCGGACAGCCTAGCCAGTGGGTAATCATGCCCTGAATGTCTTGCCCGGTAATTTCGCTCATGGCATGTAGTTTATGCCTGGGCGGTTTTGGTTTTGTGTGGGTTTTCCGGGTGTTTCCGGGTGTTGGGGTTAGGCCTTTAACAGACCCCAGTATTGATTAAACAATGCAGTCCTTTCAGCCAAACCATTTGTGCCGCCATTCACTTTTTTGGTAACAGCCGTTATCGCCACATAGTTGATCCCGCTATCGCAAATAGCCCATATTTTGTTCTTGGTGAAAAACCACCCGGCTGATGCAAGCGGGTATTTTGTCGCAACCAGATCAGGATTAACAACGCAATCTTCGCCTATGAACTCGCTGAATGCGGTGTAATTGTCGCGTCCCGTTAACTGGATAAAACCACGTCCACGAAACTTAAAACCATCGCCGCTGGCCTCGTTGCCATTGCCGTTTTGGTTGGCATAAACAAAATTCGCCAGTGCTTGTGGGTTTTTAATGTATTTCTTGGCCGCTTCCAGTTCATCCGGCTCAATTACCCGGTCATGGTCAAGATCGCAGTCATGTTTAAAGATTAACGCTATCCTGTTTACATCTGAATAGTTCAGGTTTTCAACGGTGCGCTTAAATCCGCCGCTTTCATGATCATCTTGCGATAGGAAGTGAGCCAGTCTCATAGGCGTAGTTAATTCGGCAATGCCGGGTATCTGTGCGATTACGCTATCTGGCACATGGCCTTTGAGTTTATCTAGCATCTTAATCCTCGTCTTTGGCTATGCCGCAATTTTTCTCGACTACAAACGTGTAACACTGATTAGCGTATTCAGCTACGGTGTCGGCTTGGAAGAATTTGATTTGAAGAAATCGAGTAAGCTCTGCTGAAAGCTCACCGGCTCCGGCTTCTGTTTGAGGAATTCCGGCACTATCACTTGTTGGCGAGGTGGCTTTACCACCATTCCTACGTCCGGGGTCGGACAGCCTTGTAGCGGCAAGAGAGCGGCGCAAATCATCAATAGTTTTGTTGCTTTTTTCATGGTCTATGGCCTGGGTTGCATTATCTAATTTGGCTTTCGCCTCATGATCCGAAACTTTCTTCTGCTCTGCTTCGAGCAGTGCTTGAGCCTCTTCTTTTTGTCGGTCAAGATTGTCCGATAAATTGTCATATTTGGCTTTCCACATGAAAGCGTAGCCGCCCATACTTGCCAGTCCACCGGCAAAGCAGGCAAGGCATAGGCCTGCTAGAAGCGTTGTTTTAATTTGAGTTGTTACTGGCATTGTCCACCCCATTAAGTGTTGAATCAGACGCAAACCCAATACCAAAAGCCGCAATAATATGCGCCCCTTCATTGAGGTCATAAACTTGCCCGGTCAGGATCGCCACCGCGATTAATCCTAAGCACGATAAATACGTCCATGCGGTTTTTGCTTTGTTTCTAAAGCCCCATTCGATGAAGCTGCAAGACATTTCTCCTTTTGCCATTTTTTGCAGCGCATGGGCGAACATGGCGACAATTCCAATGCCATAGAAGCCAAAGGCGGTAAGCGTGAATAGTTTATCCATGCAGTCAGCCTTTTTTATCGGATAAGTGGCGGTGTAGATTACCCAGGTCAACCGTTTTAGCTACAGGCTTTTGGTTATGCTCACATTCTCCGCATTGTTCGCGCATTAGATTGTTAGCAGCTACCTGTAGCGATAATTGATTGATGGTTTCATGGAGTTTTGACATCTCTTGTTTTAGTGCGACATTTTCGTGCTGGAACTGGGCGACAGCTAATCCTAGCTCTTTGTTGCTATGTGCCATCCGTTCCACTTCGCTCCTAAGCATTTCAATAACGCTGCACTGCGCATCTGTCGCTGTTTTTGATGTGTCCTCAAAAGCTGCTTTAGCAAAAACGCGCTTATAAAACCAAACCAGCAACGGAAATCCTATTACCGAGCCTATACCGCCGCCTACCAATTCCTCTTGTGAAATCATGCCATCTACCTTTTCTTTGCGACTGTTTCGGCTACGACACCGACAGCCTTAACAATGTTGTTTTGCCGATTGGCAATTTCCACTTGGGTTTTATTTTCCGCATCATCGGCCTTTTTCCAGTCGGTGAACACTTTCCCTTCAAAAAACTGAGTCGCCATTGATACCGGCAGCGTAAGCGCTTCGTTATACGATGTGGACGAATATAAACTAAGGCTAACCGCTAAATCAGTCAGCTTTTCCCGCCATTGTTCTCGCGAGTCTCGATAAGCAGGCGCTAACCGAAAATCGGGCAGAAGAACCGCCTTCTGCCCCTCCTTCTTTCGTCAAAACAACAATGCCATCCTCATTGAAACTGTACGCAAACAGGTGGTGCAATTTTTCGCGCCCGGCGTTATATGCGCCCATCAACTGTTCAAAATCGCTTTCTGCGATATTCATCAGCACTTGCATACGATGCAGCAGCCATTGGTCATAAAGCGCCGGGGTATCAAGCGCCGGTTCATCTTCTGCAACCCTGACCAGTTGCGCCGCCATTGCCCCAACCACCCAATGCAGACGTGGCGATAGTTGCTCAACATCACCCATCAAACGCTCGATAGATTCGGCCATGCTGCCGGTCAAGTGGCGTATTTCCCAATCTTCGTCACCCACATTGCCGATAGGAACTTGTTTAAGTGCCACCGATATGTCGGCGGTACCGTCAAGGAAATCAGAATACTTGTTTTGCCCCAGGGAAAAGTCGGGGCCGTCTTCGGCAACTGAGGCCAGATAATGCGCTACGCCTAACGCCCTTTCCTGCACCGTCCAATCTGCCGGGTCAGGCGACTCGCTGGTCACTTCTTTAATGGCAAATTTCAAGAACGCTGTGCATTCGGCCTCAGTAAGATGCTCAGGCATACTGGCAACGGAAATCGCATCACCGATTGCCAGCTCTTGGAACTGGACGGTTAAGCGCCGGGTGCGAAGGATAGGAAAATGCTTCAATGTTTTTGTCCTTATTTGTTGGAGAAAGACTTCCAGTCGCCAACATCGATAGATGTAAGCGTTGCAATGGTCATCGGTACTGAAAGCTCGACATACTCGCCGTCTGCGTTAATCGGGCTATTGGTCGGGTAATCGAATGACTCAATGACTACGGGGGAATAGGTGCGGTTTTTATACTTAATCGCCAAAATTGATGGTACGGTTGACGGGAATACGGTTCCCGCGTCCAACCCGCTTAAAAGAATACCGTCTTTAGCAAGGTATTTTGGTAAATGCCACTGCGCCAGCTGATCGACAGGGTCTTCAACTTCTTTTTTTGGATCTTTCCAGGCCCGAAATACGGCGGTGATCTGCCACTTTGCCGGTGGCGACCCACTCCATACCTGGGTAGAATTTAATTTAGTAACGCTGCTCTTACCCTCGACAAGGGCAAGCAGCTTTTTTGTATCTGCTCCGGTAGCCGCATCTGCCTTACCGGCCAACGCCAAACCTGCCCCACTCTGTAATAATTGTTGTAAAGTGGGGAGATTACTTTGTCCTACATTTTCAAATGGTGACTGCCAATTCTGCGTCATGCTCAGATTTGATTCTGATAACGGCGCTTGAACAATCACATCAGACCCGATGGGCTTACCATTTCTGTCCACCTCCCAAAAGGTGGCTAGAAGGTGGGGGTTTAATCCACCCCACTCGGAAGTAAGCACTTCGGACATGTGTTACAGCCCGGTCTTGACGCGCATTCTCATCGACTTGGCACGGCGCATTTGTGCCGCCGCGTTGTGGCTCTTAAGTCCAGCCTTTTTAATCGCTACCTTTTGCTTTGCCGACAGCTTGACACGCCCGGAAATACGCTTATTGATACGCATTTTTTTACCGTGACGAATGACTATTTTTTTCTTGTACACCGCATCAAGAGCAGGCTCTTGGTCGGTGCCGCCGAAAACAAAGTTGTCAATGTCCGCATCAGCCGCTTCGCCTTCCGGCAATGAAGCCGCCAGCAAGTCGCGGATGCGTTCCGCCGCATCAGTGTCCCAGTCGTTCAACAGGGCGCTAATGTCGTCATCGGCCACTTCATATTGAGCCAGATAATCCCAGATAGAATTCAGGGCTATATCGACAACGGCTTGTTCGTCGTCGCTGATTTCGCCATCCTTGTTGGCATCGGCAATGCCGACAACCATGTTCGCAAGGCGATCTGCTAAACTTTCATCATCGTCCAGGTCGTCGGTTTCCACCCACTGCTGCACCACCGCCACCGCTTTTAAGGCGATGTCGGCTTGGGTGTAGCTATCTGCACCGGTCATTTCCGGGGTATCGTCTACCGCGTCCAGAACCGGCTCCACTTTCGCTACCGCCGCCACGACAGGCGCAGGCTTTCTCTTTAAAACATCTCGCAAATAGTCGTTCATTATTTACTGCTCCGTTATTTTGATAGGGTTTGGGGTGTTCGTGCTTAAATGATATGCTGGCGAATGGTCAGTATTTATTCGATTTTCCCAACATCTTCATATCTCTATGAAAAACAACTTCCTTATTTACAAGTTCACCAGTCCCAGCGGAAAAAGTTATATTGGGCAAACAAATAATCTAAAAAGAAGGGTTGAAGAGCACAAATTAAGAGGCAAATGCCGCGCATTTAATGCCGCAATTAATAAGCATGGGTTTGAAAACTTTACCCAAGAAATACTGAAAGAAAATCTAACTATTGAGGAAGCTAATTACTGGGAAGTGCTTTTAATTAAAGAGCACGTAACGCTATCGCCAAACGGATACAACCTACGCACAGGTGGATATAGTTCAATTCCATCATCAGAGACGCGAGAGATAATGTCAGCATGGCAAGTCGGTAGAAAAAGACCAGAAATAGCTGAAAAAACTAGAGCTTTTCATACGGGCAGAAAAGCGTCTCCAGAAGCTTGCGCCAAAATGACTGCATCAAGAATTGGGAAAAAAGCATCGATAGAAACAAGGGCAAAAATGTCGGTAGCGCAAAAAGGACTTAAAAAACCACCATGTTCAGATGAGAGACGAAAAAAAACATCAGAACAGTTCAAAGGAATACCAAAAACAGCAGAACAACGAGAAAAAATGAGTGAAGCCGCCAAAAAACGCCACCCAGTCTCAGAAGAAACAAGAAAAAAGATGAGCGATGCGGCTAAATTAAGATCAAAACGCCCGCTAGCATCATCCGAAACAAGAGCCAAAATATCAGCAGCAAAGGCAAACCCATCAACCGAAACAAGAGAAAAAATAAGCGAGAATAATCGGCGTCGTCACGCCAAAAGAAAGGCAGAAGGAGCGACCATAAACAAAGATGAATATGGTCGCTTTGCATCATCAGCGTGTTAGCGTGTTAGCGTCTGAGTTACAAAAATCTGACGGACGGCCCCATCGTATCGCAGCCAGTAATTTATGTCTAACCTATCATAAGGCCGAAGATCGTTAGGCTTGACCACGTACCGGAATGCCATACCGCCCATTTCAGGATCTGACGACGGCACTATCCACTTAGCCGCTTGAGCGCCTTCAAATAACGCCTTCAGATAAGCTTCTGTGCGCTTAACTGCAAGTTCCATTGGCAACATCAATATATCTTTGCCAAACCGGGTTACCGCATCATCAATCGTTGCCGCCATATCGGAAACCGAAGTCAGCTTAATCAGGCTTGATTCAACCTGAGCCGCCGTCAAGAAATCCCTGAACACGGTACGACTACCGCCGGTATATGTCTCTGACATCACCGGGTTGATCTTGGCCCTTGCCACCGCATTCAGTTCTTGATCGGTCAATCTTGGGTCGTGAACCAATCCGGTACGTCGTACCGGCCATTGTCTTCCCGCAATCGGGAAGTTTTTCGGCGCAAAGCCCTTGGCATCGGTTTGAGCATTACGCCCGTTTGAATACGCACAGTTCAGTGTTGCCGCACCGTAATAACCCTTGCCGTTAATACCGGTCGGGTCGTCCGATTTAAACCTGACCCAATACTGGTGCATCAACTGCGCGGTAAGACTGGCCCCCATGTTCAACTGTTCAACAAAGGTAATCGCTGCATCGGTCGATAAGCCGCCCGGAACGTCGAATTTCAACTGCCGGTTGGTATCAAAGGCCAATTGCGCCAATTGCGCCAACATACCTACAGACTGCGTACCGCCTGAGCTGATATAGGCGTAATTGTGCGGCGTATATTGCAGCTTTTGCCTTGCCGCCATGTAGTCTTGCGTTGAATAAGCGCTGCCGCCCTCGGTAAAGCAAATCAATGTTGCTGATTTAGCCGAATTGGGAAGGCCGGTTATAGCGTTATAGCCGTATGCCGATGAAGTTGTCGGGATCGAACCCTGCAAGCCCACGCTAACCTCAACCGCATCGGTTCTGGCCGATACAATGTCGGTTAAATAGTAAGAATTTTGGTAATCATCCAGCGCCGTAGAGCTGAGTGAGCCGGTAAATTCATACAAGGCTTTGCCGTCAATATCGCGTAGCACCAGTGTAATCACGTCATTGGCGACATTAACCCCGCCAGCGCGTTTTTCTTCGGCCCTGAACTCCAGCTTGATACCGTCGTTAAAGCACTCAAGATGCTTAACGGCGAACAGGTATGGTACTGTTGGTAGTTCCGCAGAAACATAGAACGAAATCGGCTCTTTAACGGTCACGACAGGCGTCACATAACCGGTTCCGCCAGCGGAAACCGTCAGCGTTAAAATGCCGCCGGTTGCGTTAACCGAAGCAACCGTAGCCGCCGCACCGGTGCCTACGCCGACAATCGACAGCTCTTGGCCTACGGTGTAACCGGTTCCTGGAGTTGATGCGGCAATAGACGTTACAACGCCAGCTGCCAAAGTCGCATCAAGCACCGCCCCTGAGCCGATAGTTGCAATGGCATAGCTGATTGCCGCAGACGATGTTACAAGACGCTGAACGACGAATTCGTAGGTGCCGTTGTTGACAGCTTCTACGATATGCACCCATGCCTCGTTTAGCGCCGAGACGCGAATCTGCTCACCATTGCCGATCTTGTTGAATACATTGCCCCGGTCAACCTTAAAGGGTTTGTCAATACGCCCACGGGTCAACCGGCACATAATACCGGTCATCTGATCCCAGTTGTCTTGCGTGGGGATTTCTGAATTGTCGCGGAGCGGGTTAAGTTGAACCCCGGATTCCGCGCCTAATTGCCTTACAAAAGCGACTGTCATGGCCTACCCCTTATTGGTGTTTTTTGCCGGTGACAGGAGTTAAAGCGATAGTTTCAGCAACCACTTCCGGCTCTGCTTCAACTTTCACTTCGCCATCTGCCAAGCCGGTAGCATCAGCAGCAACCACTTCCGGCTCTGCTTCAACTGCATCAGGATCAAAAACACCCATTTCGAGCATTGCCTCGCTATGGTTCAGCTCGGCTACCTGCTCGATACTGGAAGCCAGTCGTTGCAATGCGTCATAATTCGGCACGGTGACAACCACGGTCGCTTCATCGCCGTGCGTACACGGCTTAAGGTGCAGCCCGGCGATCTCAGGAAAGCTCAACGGACGAGCGACCAAATTTGTCACCTTAAGTTGCATCGGGAATGCCGCGTCTTTATAAGCCGCCGCTACCAAGTCATTTGCGTCCTTCCCAGTCAGGGAAGGAGCGCCTAATATCAATTTTTTCATTAGTTCGCTCCTAGATTAGACTGGCCTTAAAGACCCAAGTTGGTGACGTTAAGCAATGCGCAACCCATAGACGATGGGCCGTGCGGATTTACCTCGGTGAAGTTACGGGCGTAGAATCCAGCGCCGCGTTTCAAATCGATGCCGACGCCTAAAGGCACGACAGTTGCTGGAACGGCATCACCCAGAACAAACGGGTTGCGAGCTACATCAGGAGCGCGGCCAATACACAAGATTTCAGCTGCGGAGTTTGTTCCGGCAACAATCTTCGGCGTGTAATACACGTCGTATTGGTTGAACAAGCGACCGAGACGGTAAATTCCTGGACGCGCCTGAACCCCGGACGGTTGCCAGATAGTACTAGGCAGACTCAGGAACATTGAAGCCATGTATTTCTCAACGTACAAATGGCTGATGCCGTAAGACATGGTATCGATAGCCATTTGCTGAGACAGCGCACCCAGCGGCGATTGCAAATCTTGCAGCACATCGGCACGGGTCTTTTGTAAGCCTTGGCCGGCAGCGCCTGACCAGTTAAAGTCAAATGTCAGTGAATTTCCGCTGTATTTAGCAAGGCGCATGGCCTTTGCAATGACTTCATAATGGCGTTCATTGGCGAACTGAGATTGCAAGGCAATCAAGCTTTCGCTGTACGGATCAAGTCCCAATTCGTTCGCCATTTGGGTCTGCGCTTCCATCGAATGTTGGGTGTATACCCGCCAAGGTTTAGCCCACAAACTGAACATATCGACATTGGTGATGATGTTTGGAGTCAATGACGGCTGACGGTCATAATCCAGGAAGCCTTCGACAATAACGGGTACAGCATTGTCCAGTGCCGGGGTAGATGTCAGCGCAATTACACCGGTATCGGTGTTGATTGTTCCGGCAATCTGCGAGGTTACGCCGGCAATAGTCACCGAACCGCTTACTGTCGATGCCCCGGAGCCAGATGATGAAATTTCCCTGGCAACGATCCGACCATCGACATAAACCTGTGAACGACCGCGCAGCAAATTAACGGCGATTGCGCCACTGCCTGTAGTTGCGCAAGTTTCACGAGTCGCTTGAATGTTGGTCAACTGCCCCGTGTGAGCGCCAGCGTTGTTTGTCGTCGCATGAATCCGTGACGAAGTGATGTAAGGGTCGCCCGATCCTGCGCCATCCATGCCGGCGTTAGCCGCATACAATCCAAAATTACTGCCAGCTTGGTGAGTAACGATACCCAGCTTGCCTTCGTTGGAGCCAATATCGGCAGGCAAGTAATGCGCAAATGGGATCGCTTCCATCAATGCGGTGTAGATTGCAACAACAGCGCGGTTAGGCTGCAATGACAAGTTGTCGGCATGGTTGTTGTTAGCCGAGTCCAAAGCCATTTTTTCTTTAGCCCCGGCAGTGGTGCCGTAAGCCATGTGGAATGCGTATTCCATGACATCGGCAGGAACAGCGCAGCCGTGCATTGCTTCATATTGCGCAGCGCCATCCAGAATAGCCCTTGAAATAGCCGCTGAATTTTCCTGACCAACTTCATTGAACACGGCTTGCAGCGTTTCAGGCACCTTGGATTCACTATAACCGACTGAGTTCAAAATGAAATCATTGGCGGCGGCGGAATCGAACACACCTTTTTCTTTATTGACGGAATTTTCGCGTAACTGATCGGCAAATTTACCTGCCGCTTCGGTTTTCACATTGTTGATGACGCGCTTATCGCGGCGTAGTGCAGTAGTAGCAGGCATTTTTATGTCCCATGAAGTTAAACAAATACCGGCGTACCGGATGCTGTAAATTCTGAGTTCTAAAAAAATGCCTTTAGGCGGGGTTTTCCGAGTTTGCGGACTTAGATTTAGGCAATAAAAAACCCGCTCAAGGCGGGCTTTTATTTTTCAATGATCTGCCTGGTTTAAACGGCGAAGTGCAGGTCATCGCGTATATTGCAAACATAGCGCTTAGTGTACGGCGGAATATCGCTTGTTGTTTCTACCCCCACAATCTCAAAAGCCTGTCTGGTATCGCCGATAATTAGATAAATAACGTCATGTTTTTTTACGGTAAAGCCGTAATCGTCCACGGTAGCGGTCGGGGCGACTGCGTAACCTGTTCCGCCCGCCGACAATGCCACCGAAGTGATAACGCCATCGGTTGCGACTATCGCGGCTACTGCCCCGGTGCCTACGCCCACAAAGACCAATTTCTGCCCGGTCATATAGCCAGTGCCGCCGGAAACAATAACCGCTGATGTAACAACCCCAGCGGTCACAACGAACGTGAACGCCGCGCCCGATCCGTTTCCCTGTAATACTTCCGGCTCAATCAAAAACTTGAACTCATCAGCAAAACCGTTATTTGCGTCCTGCCGATCCATCATCATTGACGGAGAAAAACTTTCAGCCTTAAGTGCGTAGCCGTTACCCAGCAGATCCCAATCAATATCTTCCTCGTCATCATTGCTCATCACGCCCAAGCCGCCCAGCGTTGGCAAGCCGCTTACTATAGGGCCAGCGCGGGTGACGCGTTTGCGAACTCCCGTACAATTGAATGAATTCGGGTGATTGATGACGACATTACGGGCCAGCTTATTGATAGCATCGGGTACGTTGTTAAGCATTTCTTACGTCTCTTATTTGTTTGGCCGTTGGCACTGCGCCAAATACCGCCATTGCCGATCTCAGTGCCGCCTCGCGCTCATCGGGTGACTTGCCGCTTATTTTCTTTGACATGGCTTTTTCCCTTTGTGGCTTCCCGGCCTGTTTTGCGGCATTAGCCGCATTCTTGGCCGATCGCTCCAGCCGCTTTTGTTCGCTGGTTTTAATATCGTTACCGGTGGTGCGCTTGGCTTGGTTCTTGATGATCTTTTCGGCTTCGGCTTGTTTGTGCCTTAGCACGGCCTTGGCCTCGTCACTGGACTTGGCTTTATCCATCAGTTTTGTCAAAAACCCAAGGGTAGCGCCTCCTGATTGGACTTCCGCCATTACTCTGACGATATGCTTGCAGGCAATGCCTTGAAGCTTTGGGTTACGGATTTTTGGGAACCCGGTTTCCGCACGGCCAGCGTTATAACCGCCAATGGTGGCAAGATACCGAAACCAGTACCGCCAACGCCCGCAATCGCACTCTATTTTTAACGGGCCTTGCCTTAAGCGCATGGCCGCTTTGCGCGGCTCCGTTAAACCAGATGCAGCCTCTGGGCCATAATTCATAAACTCGACGAGAACATGGTGCCGCGATACGTCAGAGTCTGGCCCGGCATTGGTGATAAACCGAACCTTTGCGCTTCTGCCGTCTGCACTGTTTTGCGCATAGGTTGGAACGGCCATTGTTATCTCTTTCTTGGCCCGATCTAAATCCGACTTTTGACCACCATTCAATGCCGCCTGCGTACCATTGACAATACCCGCCGACCAGTCAATCACTTGTTTAGCGGTAATCCCCTTTGAAAACCGGCCAGTTTGTGACTGCGCCGAAGCAATATTGCGCCTGAACGCTGCTAAATCATCGGCGGTTATCGGCCTAAGCTGTCCGCCGATGGTGGTAAATAAAACCTTGCTTGCATCCCAACTGCCGGTCAGTACGTCCTTTTGATTAAGGATGATGCCGCCTTTGCGCCGGCCTTCTGCTTTGCGTTGCGCGGCATCTTCTGCGGCGCGTTGTTTCGCCTCTCCTGCCGATCCTTTAAGACTTCCTAGCCATGATTCAACCATCTCTTAATCCTCCCAAGTCGGCTTGCCGTTTTCACGGTACATTTCCCGCGATTCAAATCCGCACCGACGCTTGATCGCGTAAAGCTGCGCTTCATTGGGCAGCACCAGCTTCTTTTGAGGCAATGGCTGATCGATGGTGTCGCAACCAGCCGCTGCCATGACCGCAAGAAACTCATCACGCCTGCCGTAGATGTTGCGTGATGCCAGCGTCGCGTCCCATATCTCATCAGGGGTTACTTCATGAAATAATGCAGGCTCCCAGGGCTTAGTGCGCTCTGCAAATTGACGCACTTCCCGGTAAAAGTCTTTTGCCGCTTGGGTGTTTTGGTCAATACTGGTCATATCGTCCAAATATCCCCATGTCTTAAGCCGTCCAGCGCCAGTAGCTTATCCGCCATATCCAACATAGTTTCGACGGTGGTCGCCTTAGATGCGGCATACCAGCACGTTGCCAGTACCGCCACCTGCGCATTGGTAATTTCTTGCAGCCGATACTTGGGGCCGTGCGTGTCCATGCCGTCCTTTTCAATCGATGAAGAAGGGTTTGCCGCCGCTACTTTGTCTGAAAATATCAACCGTGAACTTTTACCGTCCAGTGCCGCACCGTCCTTCAAACTGAAAAACGCCGCGATTGCCGCCGAAAAATCATCCTCTGAAAACAGCCCGTCGCGCTCTATATTCAAATCGTTAGTGATTACCATACAGCCATCGCGCCTGTCCCTGCGGTGCGCGGTCGAGGTAACGATGGTAAGCACTTGCGCATCTTCCGCATAAGCGGAAAACAAGGTGCAAGGCTTGCCGGAATAGCCGACGATGGTGGCCTGAATGGGGATCACTTAGCCACCACCCAGCGCGATACGAAAGAAGACAACTTTGATAACGCCTCAAGCGTTCCCGAGTTAAACCATATTCGCCATGAAAATACCCACATGAACAGAAGGTAAGGCCATGTGAACGCCAGCCACCATTTCAGCGACTTGATGTAAACAAACAACACGAACGGCCAGCCTAGCATCGACAACAAGACAA
Organism: Methylobacter sp.; assembly: GCA_023229605.1. Classification (GTDB taxonomy): domain Bacteria; phylum Pseudomonadota; class Gammaproteobacteria; order Methylococcales; family Methylomonadaceae; genus Methylobacter_A. Next base: position 74,895 of record JALNYY010000002.1, on the reverse strand, counting down.
CTCGGCCCAGGCTATTCTGAATATCGGCATAATCTTCTTCCGATCTTTTCCCGATCTGGATCAGAATAAACAGCGTAATTAGTCCGTTCAGCGCATAAAGCGATAGCCAGAAATTCCAATATATTAAATGAGATATGCTGTTGATCATGGTGCAATTACCTTATCAATTGACCCTAAAGAATCGGTTGTTGTTCCAGTCGGCTTAACGGTATCGACCTCGCGTACTACTTGATAACCAGCTGGATCGGCGGTTTCAGGTATGCCCTGCCCGTCATTATTTGGATCGCCCACTTTCGGCGCATCAAACAGCGGGATAGTGGCCTTTAGCGTCAAATCGCAAGCCATGTAAACCACATTCTTAACGTCGGTTGGCGTTGATATAAATGGAGCGTCTACGCTCTCTACCTGTACCGGCCAGCCCTCGGTTACGCCAGCGAAGGTGTAATCGGCATAGAATCGCCGACCACTGATTGTGTCCATGTATAAGCAAAACTGCTGAGCAATAGAACGGGCGGTAGGTTCTTCTGCGGCAAATACAACTATCTGGGCGCGGATGTCGCCGGCAATGGTTCTAAGTCCGAAATTACGTTCTTTTACATCGCCGGGGATAATCGCCGGCATTGAATCTGCTATTTGCCGGGTAAAGTCTCGACCTGTTGGTATAGCGTCCCTCGCTATTGCCACGATAATGACCGGCAATTTTGCGGGATGCGTTGCCGCGTTGTCGGTGTCGTTGCGCTGCCAAGCTGCCAGCATTTCCCCGGCCTTATCGATCATGCCGGTTGTCGCCCAGACCATGCTCAAAGGCAGTCCACGCGCAAGAAACTCAGGCATTGCTTTAGTGGTCGGCACAAGGTAGCTGTAAAAGCCCGCCATGTACCAGCCAAGGCCAATCTTTACAGGCTCAAGCATGAGCGCGTATCCGTCCGATTAACGAATCATATTCATCTTTTGCTTTGTCTTGGTCGCCAGATTTCGGAACAATAAAGCCCGGAAGCGTTGCGGTCTGATTGAAAAACGCGGTGTCGTTCCGCAGCCGGTTGACGCTATCCAGCGATACCGTTAATGGCGCAATGCCGACGCTATCCAGAACCATACTGGTGTTGCCAGAGGCCAGCATTGACAGGTATTGTTCGTTTTCGATAACCACGCTATCCAGCGCGGCGGATATTTGAGCTATTTGGGCGTTTTTTTGCTCGATGATAGCCAATAGGGATTCTTCTTCTTCGTTTTTCAGCGCATCGATGACTTGATCCAGCGTCAGTGCATCGCCCGATACGCTATCAAATGTCAGTCCGGCTGAATCCAGCGTAAACCCGCGATTGGTCAGGTAGTTTGGGTCTAAAACGTAATCAAAGCCGAACATTTCCGGCTTAACTTGGTCAATCGCAGAGCTAAAGCCGCCGATTTTTTGGGCAAACATGCCAGCGGCTTTTCGGCCCGGCACCGAGTCCAAAAACTCTGTTTGATGCTTTACCGTGCCATCTGGGAACGCTTCAAGATACGTGGTAACAATGGCCGGTTCGATTTCGTTGTACTTGCCGTTGTTGACCATGCTTTCGACCGGCTCAAGTCCGGCCAGGTTGCGCGGCAAGTGACCGTAATAACCCAGCATCCCGCGAGACTTAACCCTTTCTTGCGTCGCCCCGCCGTTAATCGATTCCATCAGGGCTTTGATATTGAATTTTCTATCCCGGCCCCTGAATTGCCGACCGCGATCCTGAAGGTTATACGTGATGAGTGGTGGCTGTTGCATGGCATTACCCTATTAAAAACTGTTGGGTAATTATAGGATGGTGGACATGTGGTTTTGCGCGGGTTTTCCGGGTGAATAGGAAATAAAAAAAGCCCCAAGGTTTTAATCAAGGGGCTTTTTGTTTTGGGTCTTAATGCGCTAACCAGCCGGGGCGGTCTTTATAACTGACAACAACGGTTTTGCCCGATGCTTTAGCAATGGCGCTAGGCGCTGATTTATCACCCGCTACACTCTTGCCCATCAAAGGCAAGACAGCGTAAACACCCAAGACGGTATCTTTAACACCGCTTTGTTTTAAGTTTAAAGCGGCAGGCTCGGCTAATACTGCCGATGCCTCGTAGTTTTTGTGCAAAACCGCCCATCCGGTTTCAACATCAGCCATAGCCGCAGACGGCGCAGCCAAGGCAAGCATAAACGCGATCAACAGCGCCACAAAATAATATATTTTCTTCAAGATAACCTCCGAACTTTATTTACACAATGTAGTTTTTACAAAGAGTGGATAGGTTAATCGAGTTTGGCTTTGTGGCTTTTGGCGTTTTCCGAATAATGATTTAGCATGACTATTTGTCGCAAAACTCGGTTATTCCGTAGTTATACGACAAGTTGTCGTATAACTTGCGTTAGGAACACCCATTATGATTTAAAAAAGCTCGCAAGAAGCCGCAAATATTGCAGACTTTTATCAGTCAAAGACTCAGCAAATTTCGTCGCCTGTTGCTGCCTATAAAGTTCCGCTGTTTCAAGGGAGCAAATTTCGCTGCTTTTAATCTCTGTTTTAATCATATAAAAATGCCTAACAGTTAATTTAATGCAAGCACCTAAGCCCGCCCTGTTGTTTAAAATTATCCCGTACCGACTTAATTAAGGGCGTTAGGCGCACTACATACGGGGCATGGAATACGGCCGTCATAGACAGCATTTTCGTAGCCAAAACCTCCGCAACAAAAACAAACTTGCGGCCCTTCCTGTCCAACAAATCCTCTTAAATGGTCGGCACAATGTCGTATGGTATCTGCGTAGTCCGGCGTTATCTCGTCCCCAGCAACAATTTCAGGTTCTATTGCTAGTATTTGCTCGCCATCCGCATAAACTTCTACTCGCCAATGAACCGCCCGCATCCGTTCGTCGCCAAAAGCTCCGCCCTCACCGGCAATATCAATCTCTATTCCATGATAAATAGGAATAATTATTACTGGGCAAATCTTTAACTTTAAAATCACATGCTTTAGTCCATCAAGAAACTTTTCCGCACTGCGATTCGGAACATGGTCCATTCTTACCGTTACTACACTGCCCGGCTTTATCTCTGGCAGAACGCTTATTAATTTTTCATAGTCAATTTCTTCACTCATTACCATCTCCAGTTAAAATTAAGTCTTATCCAAATCCGCAAACATATCCTCGGCCTCGGCCAGCGCCTTTGCTGCGCCTGTAACACCGTCGCCGCCTTTGTCGCTCTCGCATACCATGTAATGCACGCTCTCCAAAAAGGCAAAGCAGACCGCATCCCACAAATCAGGGCTACCCAACCCATCCCATTCTTTAGCGTGTTTCGGCGGCACACTGACCCGGCCCTTATCAGTAAAGGTCTTTGGAATGCGCGACGACTGACCCACCAGCACGTTCTTGTAATCCACCACCAATACGGAAAGCCTGCCCTCTTTAGCCGCCCTAGCTGCTTGGTGCATGGCCTGAGCGCGTAAATTAAGGTATCTGTCCTTGTTGGACTTTTTAAAGCATGGATTACCCCAGTTTACCCGGTGAACCACCTTTCCGGCATCCTCAAGGTCTTGGCAAACATTAATACCAAGCCCACCCGAATCAACCACATAGGTTACGTTATTCAAATCTGAACCATGGTCAGCCATTGCCCAGGCGAATTGATTTGAGCGTATTTTATTGGTCAGCATTGGGATAATTACAACTTCGACTCGCCGCGCATCCGGCCCTATGTCGCCATATCCGATGACACGGGCGATTACGTTGGCCGACTTATCCCGCAATCCTTCCCCTGATGCAATATCGCCCAATGTAAGCCAGCCAAAATTCTCGCTGTCTTGGATAATCCGCCCACGGGTGTACATGGCCTCGGCAACAGCAAGGCTCATCATGTGCTTAGATGAATCTTGGGGGAATCTACCCAGCAGCCGAACGCCACGCTCATCATCATCGTACTGGTTCCACAGCTCCATCAACGACTCATCGCTCACAAATGGCGAATCAAACGAATCAAATACCAGTGAAGCCCACTCCCCGCCGTTATCGATAGAAAGGTCGTGATGGGTTCGGTAGAAAAACCCAGCGTTACGGGTCGGCTGGCTGGTTAAAAGAAACCGGTTATGCTGCTCGGTCAATGCGCCTGACAGCGTGGTTAATACGATGTCAGGCAATGACGATGCTTCGTCGCCGATTATCAGCAGCCATTCGCCGTGCCGGCCGGCCATTTTATTTGCGGTCTTTTCGTTGGCTGTCTTGGACTCGACAAACCATATCGCTTCAAAACCAACAATACGGCATGTGGCGTTGGCTAAAATTTCAACATGATCGGCAATCCAGCCATGAGGCCCACGCCTGATACGCTCCAAAGCAACGCCGATTTCCTTCCATACCGTTACCTTAAGCTGATCCATATCGTTCGCAGTCAATAAGGTGACTGACATTGGATAGCACAGTAAATGCCATAAAACGATGTTGGCGATACTGAACGTCTTGCCGGTACCATGACCGGATGCAACAGAGGTACGCGACCTTGACGGCGATACGCTGCCAAACAATTCTATTTGCTGTGCTGACGGGGAAACGCCCTGCACTTCAATGGCAAATCTCTCTAAACTCCCCGCGTACCTTTCGCAGAATGGCAACCAACGCGGATCTTCTGGAAGTAACAGGCGTTTATCGGCCATTATCAATCAAGCCTGTCTTGCTCAATCAATAGGCCCAATCGCTCACGCCTGCCGATTAATTTTGAATCTCGGGACGCTGCTTCATCGAGTGCCTTGGTGTAAATACCATCCAGAACCTCTTTTGATGGGAATATGTTTAGGTTTATTTCGACAGGGGCTTCTACTTTTTCCTTCCATAATTTAGGCTGACGATTGTTTAGCCAGTATCTTTGTGCGTGAACAGATGGCTCGATCTTTTTTTCAAGGGTAACTACCTCTTGCCCTCCATTGCCATCGCTTACCAGCCTATCTTCTGTAATAACATGCCCGCCGGTTGCCGATTTGAATAACGCAGACGCCACTTTTGCATCGGCAACATCCTTTCCGGCCTTTATGGACTCAAAAAAATCAGGGTGATCTATCTTCCAGTTATTGATTGTTTGCTCGGTAACTTCAAAGTATTCGGCCAGCGTTGCATCGGTAGCTCCCATCAAACAGAACTCCCCGGCAAGCTCTGCATACTCAGGTTTATAAAGGCTTGGCCTGCCTACTGGGTTTGGTTCTTCGGCCTGCTCTTGCTTGACTGATTCACTTGCTTTCGAGGTCAACTTTGCTACCGCTTTCTTTGGTTGCGCAACTTTTGCTTTTGGTTGCGGCGCTGGTTGCGCAACTTTTTTAGTCCATTCCTGTGCTTTAGCGGTCTTGCTGACTGCTTGCCTGGACACATCAAGCTTTAATTCCGCAACCAACCAGTCGAAACCTTCCCTTGGGTCAGACTCCCATTTGGTTCTGGCTTCTGCCCATTGTGTTTTAGTTAGCTTTGCCATTTTCTGTTTCAAGATTTCTTTTAAGGCAATCAATCATGGCATCAATTAACCTACCTCTATCCGGGTCTAAAGTCATTTCAGTTATTCTGAGCATAGGCGCTCCACCCAGAAATCTACCCGGCACAGCAAAGGCTGATACAGCATCTTGCCTAGCAGAATCGACCAGTTCTTTGATTGACCCCCCTCCTGTAGGCTCTCTATGCTCATGATTCATTACAAGCTGATAAATAGGGCATCCAAGCGCAGTCTTTCTGGAATCTTCCGCTATGAATTTGACAAGCTCTCTATGAACGGATGCATCATCAGCAATTTGCTGTTTAGTGAAGCATACCGGGAGTTCTGGATGTAACGAAAAATTAGTCGGTATCTTTAATGCTTCCATGCTCATTGCTCGACCTCTACAAACGCACCATATTTTGACGCAACATAACAACGCATTGCCGCTATCAAGTACGTATTACCAGATCCATTGCCACCGCCATAGGCATGAACCAGAAGCAACTTATCATCATTATCAATTCTTGGGTCTAATGCGATAATTTCACGCTCAATTATCGGCCCACCCTGCTCCCAATTTGTTGATGGCTGGTATGTTGATACGGGATTAAGACCATATTCACTTCTATTATCATCACACCAAACATCAATATGGTCGTCGCCAACGCTTTTCTCTATGTACCACCCCTGAGCCTTAGCCACCCAATAATCCAACTCAGCGCCTTCGAGTTCTGCTACCAGCTTTTTGTTACTCATCATCAAAAACATCCCAATTCTTAACCAACCCCACGCCCTGAGTTTTCTTGCTTAGATCAATCACGCAGTGGAACTTTTTAAGTTCGGCATCAGAAGCTCTGGCATCATCCATTGCCCGGTCAGCTGCCAGTATCAGGTTGATGACATTCTTCATCTGCTGGAACTCAGGGTTTAACTTCCTCACCTGTGACAACATGTCATAGACCTTTTTCGAGCCGGCGACAGCGCCCGCTGTCGCCTTTTCAACAACTTCAAGCCTCTTGTTCAACATCATAATCGCGGCAACCTGCGCGGCATTGGCGTTTTTCCAGTGTTCATGCACCCAATGCCCTACGTTTCGTTGCCGGGACACGGCTGGATCTCGCTCCCAGTCGTCGCTTAATCCGAACAAGAAATCGGTCGAAACGTCATAAACTTCTGAGGCCTTAGTGATAAGCCACATCGGTATTGAATTGGTATCGCTGGCTCCTTCGACTTTCGCCAGCTTCGATGAATTGGAATAACCCAGCAACTTTGCCGCCTCTATCTGTGAAAAGTTGGCTATCTCCCTGGCTTCCTTCATCCGCAAGCCGAATATCTTGACGACTTTGCACTGTTCGGCGCGGAACATCGCCACAGTTGTCTTGCTTTCAAATGATGTTTTCGGCGTTGGCGGGGCATCGCGTCGGGCGCAATACTCCATATTTTCAGCAATGATAAAATCAAGCAGCCTTTGCCGGTACACTGCGCAAGCCAGCAAGCTTGCCGCTGTCGTTTTATCACCGATAATGCCATCGATCTTAACCCCACGCCCGAATGGCTTAAGCGACCGCTGCAACGCCTTGATCGCTGCAACCGGCCCCATCGTGCAGACCATATCCAGCATAACGGCCTGGATAGGCTCGGGCAGTCGGTCAACGCCTGTCTCCCGGTAATAATGCCGCTCGTAATGTTCGTGAGCGTTATCCTCCCCTGTGTCAGCGTTCTTAACGACCATCGCATTAATGATTAGCGCAATGTCTTCTTTTAAAGCAGTGCTATCAATGGTTTCAGTCATTTAGATTTGAAAGTAATTGATTAATATCACGCCTGTAAACTCTCTTCGGCGCAAACCATAAATTTCTTATCGGACATTTCCAGTACACGCGACCATTGCGAATGCTGGCTTTATAGTGGGGTTTCATGCTTTTTCATTGCCCATATATCCCGCCTTTATTTATCTCAGCTACTGCCAATTCCCGCGCCTTATCCAAATCAACGCCACCATCGATTACCATAATTGATACGCGCTCGCTGAATGAGTATTGATCTGTTTCTATGCCTTTTTTGGCTAGATATTCGCTGTCAGTCATATCGCAAATCTCACTTTTACGCATCCGCCCTGCAATTTTTCTTTTATCATCGGGTGAAATACAAAATTACTGTCGTCAATATCCAAATGATCGGCTATCCCATCGATCCCGGATTTGATTCTTGCCAGCATGTTGTCGCCATCTACCCTGCCGTTGCGCGGAGGGTAGAAATCGATAAAAAGATGCAATTTCTCATCAAGACCATCAATTTTTAAATTCTGAACCCGACACAATAATGCGCACTCTTTCCTGTACGATTTAGCCGCCTTTGATTTTTTGCTCCAATGCGCCCGGCAATTAGGACTTAAAGTGACAGCAGGCCACGGGAGTGTTAATTCCATCGCAGCCAGATAGTTGTTAGTCCGTTGCGCGTTGAACTCTTGCTCACATTCATCATTGCAAAATTCCTCGTCATTACCGGTGTCGCATTTACAATGCAGGCAATAATCAGCAGCCATCGTTACCCCTTAACTCTTCAAGCCACGCCGTAGGATCAGGAACATCCGCCCAGGCTTTCGCGCCTTTTTCTACCATTTCGTCAAATTCGGCTTGGTCGAAAATTGATGGCTGCACAAGCTTTTCGCCAACAATCATCTGCGTATCAGGCACCCCGCTAAATTCGACCGAATGCCAAGCTCGGCGTTCTAGCTTCCATAGTGCCGGTGTCCATGCGCTGTATTCATCTTCAAAGCCAAGAATCCTTACCCAATACCAACCAGCCTCTCTTTCGCTATCGTTGACAACCGATTCGGCCTCTTCGCTTTTTGCTTTCAAATACGCGCTCGTCTCAAAGTCATTGCATTTACCTATTAACCCACCGCGAATCTTTGGCGCTGGATCTCCAATGGCCATCAGGCAGTCAATACGATTTGCTAAATAATAGGCGCAATCCCCGCACCTTCCACCAAGCCAGGATGTAACTCTTTCACTCATTCAGCACCCCAACCCGCCATAGGATCATTCCGGCTTGCCATAGAGCAGTAGCCACAACACCAAGCAAGCCGAATATAGCGATTATTGTCTTGATTGTTTTTTCCAGCATCAGTATTCCTCCTAAAAGGGAATGTCATCATCGAAATCGTCATAATTTGGCGGTGGCGGCATGGAACCGGGACTGCTTTGCGGCGCCGATTGCTGCGGCTGGCTGGCGGGTTTCGATGAAGGCGCGGAATATCCGCCCTGCGCATGATCGCCGCCAAACTCGGAGGTGCCGCCGCTGCGGCTGTCTAGCATGTTCATCGTGTCGGCTACGATTTCGGTGGTGTAGCGATCCTGGCCGTCTTGGCCTTGCCATTTTCGGGTGCGAATGCGACCTTCAATATACGCCTGACTGCCTTTTTTTAAATATTCGCCGGCGATTTCAGCCAACCGATTAAAAAGCACTACTCTATGCCATTCTGTTTCTTCTTTGCGCTCGCCGGTTTGCTTATCTTTCCAGCGCCTGAAAGTAGCCAGACTCAGCATCGTAACTGCACCGCCGCTCGGCATATAGCTAACTTCAGGATCAGCGCCAAGCCGTCCAATCAACATCACTTTATTGAGCATGTTTTGTCCTTTCTTTTGATGAGCATATTATACAACTTATCCTTTAAAATTAATTACTTGACAAACGATTTAAACTGTTTTTATATAGCCATCCTTGGCTATTAATATTTTCTAAACCTTCGTCGGTAATTTGGTCTTCAAATATTGAATGTAACGTTCCATGCGCTGACTGGCCGACTCCATTACCACATGCAAAAGTTCGGGCGATACGCATTCTTTGATGAAGGTGCGCAGCGACACCGGGTCTTTGGGTGATATGATGCAAGAGTCCCTTGGCACTTCCGCAAAGCGCATCTTAAAATCACGGTCAAAGTGCAGCAGCATCCTGGCACCCATTAACCGCTCGGCTATCAAACCATCGATAACCTGATTATTTAATTCAGGCCAGAGTGGAGGTTTTGCGCCAGTCGCTTTAACGGCGGCTTGGCAGGCGTCAACGAAGTCAATCAGCAGTGTTCGGGAGGATTTTAGATATTCTGGGTCATCGAGCGAGCCGCTGGGCAACTGCTCTAAATTTTCGAGCGGCTGGCTTTGCAGTGCGTCATAAGCGCGGATAACTTGCAGGTGAAACTTAGCACTGATCCACATCGCATAGGCGTAGACCAGCTCTTTAGCAACATAAGTACCTTGTTGCTTACCTTTTCCTCTGATAATGGAAATTGCTTTTTTTGATTCCGGTTTTCCGGAATCATAACTTTCCAACTCAGAAATTAGCTCTTGTGCTTGTTGAGTTTCTAAAAACTTTGAAGGATGATGTTTTGATTCGTTACCAGCAGCTTTGTGCAGATCATTCAGGCAATAGCGGCCTTGATCGTCTTGGCGAACGGAACTATCGGATATGGTAAGCGCGCTGGACGCAACTTGGGTGTTGTTCATGGGATGACTCCTGAGCAGTGATTTAAAACCACCGACCGAAGCTCTCAAACTTTGGGCGGCGGACATACTGGGTTGAGAGACCGGGCTCAGGGTCCGGCAGGCATTTCTGCCTCCCAATATGCCCACCATAACTGGAAGACATAAAAAAAAGCTATGTACCTGACGGCGCATAACTTCTGCACCTGAACTAAACTGGCTCTCAACCCAGACCGCCCAATGAGGGGCAGCGCGAATAGTATCGAACAGGTTCACGGCGCATGTCAAATTCATAAATTAATCAGTCCTTTTTCATCGAGCTGTAATAGGGTTTCCATTGTGGCCTCGTAGTGGGCCAGCTTAATGTCTTGCCGGGTCATGCCTTCCGGCCTGGGAACACGCGAGTCGATCAAGTCATGGCATTTATGACAGGCATAAGCGCCCAACTTTGTTTTCTTAGCCATGCCGTGACCAAACCTAACCCCGGCGATATGAGCAAAAACAGTGGTAGCAGGATCAAACGAGCAACCCGGCAAACGCACTGTGCAATTCTGTCCTTTAGCGCTTTCGGTTATTTTCGACATCAACTAAACCCCAATATTTCATTAACAACACGCTGAAGGTCGTCTTTTGTGTAGTGCGTTAACACCTTCTGTAAAATGACATCAACAACACGCGAATAAAGCGCCTCAAACTCAACTTGATCCATTCCGCCAAAGCTCATCGACTTGGCTTCATAGCGCACATCGCCTTTGATATTTACAACCGGATACCCGTAACCGGCCATAATCAGCAAATCTTTTCTAAATCGATCAAGGTTCTTCTCTATCTGGGCGCCCTTGTACTCATTTACCGGCATTTCCCAGGCTTCATATGCTGCGCCGATCAGCGCGAAGAATTTCTTATGAAATTCATAATTACGTGGACGGGTTAATTCGCCCTTGTAAGTCTGCCCAGGCTTCATTGCCTCCATTGCCTCCAGACTGGCTTGGTCGGCTGGGCGAAAAGAGTCGTAAAGCTTTATCAGGTAGAGTGTGGTCATATCAGATCGCCAACACCATTCTTGTTATTTGCACAGCATTTTTACTGGGCTTTATAAGCCTAAGCACCTTGGCTTTTTCACACTGAAAAGAAAGTCCAGGGCGATTGCAGTCCGGATCATCTTCAATCTCGCCAACCGGTTCGCATTCATAGATAACGCCATTTTTACAACCGGATGAAAACATCAATGCCGCGTTAATGTCGGTAGTCAAATAAACCCTGTCGCGCCGGTGAATATCTTCAGCTCCAAAATCAGAGCATGATTTCTGATGGGTCACAGTTGGCGGAAGAATGAATGCGCCTTTTTGTCTGCCCGGCTGTCCGCCGTGGTAATATTTTTTTTTCATAACTCAGTAATAACCACTATCACCATAAGCCAAGATTCGGAACTTCCGGGTAGTGATGCGCAAGAACCGCGCACGGGAACGGCTCTATTTCGCTGAATGCAACAGCAGTCCAACCTAACTCGTGCCAGGCCATTGTTGCGGCCTCGATACCGCTAAACAGAGATAAATACCTCACGCCTGCACACCAATTGCCCGTTGATGTTCTGGGGCATCTGGAAATCCATCCCACCCGACTATCAACAATTTTTCATACACGGGCTTAATGATGGCCTTCGCTCCCGCAGCATTTGCAGTCCTGACAGAAAACATTTCAACTGACTGCGATACAGCCAAAGCCAGAGGATGCTTGTAACGATTCGCCAAAGAACCCGTGCGAATCGACGCCGTCACCAAGATAGAAACAACCTCGTCTAGCGTAGGCACGTCAGACATGGTTTTTGAAAGGCACAGTTTTCTAAATTCTAAAACAGACGGTGGCCACTCCGGGTAAGCCGACCTCAACTGTGAAAATCCGTACTGCAAGTCTGTCAATGTAACGTCTGACAGTTCCTCACTCCAGACAGTCGCCGCCTCGGTTAAGAACCCGTCTGGATTGACACCAAAACCCAGTTTTGATGTAAATTTGTTGTCATACAGAATTATCATTCGGCGCCATATCAGCGCTATCAGTTCTTCGTCCAGCGGCTCAGTTGATAACGGAATCTTGCTCTTTACGCTCACGTTCCTTTCGTTCTCTGAGTCGATTAACGCCTTGGCTTGCTTGGTCTGCGAGTGATGGCTTCCCACTAACCCCAGTGTTGGTTTTGCTACTGTTTGTTTTTGTGGCATAATTACCCCTTAAGTTTTCCTGAAAGCCAGTTCGACCGGGCAGGTGCAGAAGCTGGCTTTTTTGTTTTTCAAGCATCACCGAATCAACAAAATTTCGATAATACGTGGGATTGTTTGGCCTCCCACCTCCCAGCTTGTTGTGTGCCGCAATCATTGCCAGCTCAACGTCTTCGTATGTCACGCCACGCTGTGCCCAGTCAACAAACATTGGCACCGTTGTTGCTGTTTGCGCCTCGTGGAGCCGGAATCCCTTTTCATTTACAAAAAACGTTACCCAAAACATTCCCGATACCGGCGGATCAATTTTTTTTTCGTCCACTGGTAGTACAGTAGTAATTTCTGTTTCTGTTTCTAGTTCTGTTCTGTTCTGTTCTACCGAGAATTTCCCGGAATTTCCCGGAATTTCCGTTTCTGTAGGTGCAGGAAGTTTTGATTTTGTTCTCTTATGCAGCCCTGATTGATGACTCTCCCACTCTGGAAACTTCAAGAAAAACTCACCATTAACATCATATCTTTCAATAAGATGCATATCTGCTATCTCATTAAGACACTCATCAACCTTGACTGATGTGAAGTCATCACGCATCGGCACAACCAATGCCTTAACCTTTCTCGCATTTCCAACCATCCGGCCAAAATCATCGGCGTGTGGAATCATCCAAGTAAACAGTAGAGCTGCATGTAACGACAAATCGTTGACTTGCTCGCTCAAACTGATCTGAGTTTTTAAGATTCTCCCGGAAGCCACGATTAATCCTTATTAACTGCTTTGAAGTTCCCGGAATTTCCGGGAATAAATAATTTATCTTCCGTTAAAACCTTCCATGATTTACGCATAGTTAAGCCTCCTCAACCCTTCTAACTTCATTTGGCGCTTTATCCCAACCTTTAGCTTCTTTGGCGGTAAATTTACCAGCATCAATGACATTGTTGGTGTAACCGCAGAACCCGCACTTGTGATAAGCGCCATGCTCTGTATGCCACACCACAAACAATTCGCCTTTTGGAAAAATTATGTCGCGCAGTATTGCGGATCTCTCGAAGTTCATAGCTTTAATTGCTTTTGACAGCTCTGATTCAAGGCGCTTTCTGCGCTGGCTTGAATTGCGCTTGATACGAATGTTATCTGGCGGCGCTGTGAACAGTTTATGGCTTGCTTCGTTGGTGTAGTCGTACTTTCCAGTTATAACCCACCACATGTTGTTAATGTTGTAATAGGCTATTCCGGTACTTGCCCTGCCGTGATAATCGAAGAACCAAACACGTTGACCGTGATTCAGCATTCCACCGTCTGCCGTCGACTTGCGGTTGTAATCTTGAATTTCGTACTGGGTAAGATCGCCTTTGAAGTGACAGCTTTCGGCGTATTGGGACTGGATGCACTCTATTGCGGTTTTGGCAAGCGGCTTGAGGTAGATGCCTCGGTGCTTCGTATCGAACTCATAGCCTGAAAATACCGCGCATAAATAATCACGTATTCTTCGACGAGTGCGCTCCATTTCTAGGAGCATCAAGTAAGGCATGTGAAATTCTTTGTTGTCCTGGTAGCGCCCTCCATGGTCTGGTCTGTCGGGTGCATTGACGTTCTGAAACATATTGAATTCAATGCAGCGACTAGACAGTTCCAAATCGGCTTTTAGATCTCCTTTTTGACAGTGACGATAGCTACGCGCAAAATTAATGCCGTATTTCTCGATCATGTCCTCTGGTACTGCGCACTTCCAACCCAGCCGATTGAGCTGTTGAACGATGCGTAAAAACACCAACGAAACCTGACACTCTGGGTCTTCAAATACGCTAATACTGGCGTCGCCGAATGAAACCTTACCTGTTCTTTTAATTTGCGGCATTTGTCACTCCGATATAACCCGACAAAATAATGAGCGTAGAAACACGGTCGGAAACATGCTTTCGGGTGCCCCCTATCTACGCAACAACTGGTTTAAATCAGTTGCTCTAAAATTTCGAGCAACTGAAAACTGTTAATCGTTTGAGTTATCCGGAAATACCGGATAACTGCTTTTTTAAACTGCTTGCTTAAAAACCTGGTCAACAGGAAAAACTTTCATTAACCGTCCGGTGCCTTCGGTCATTTTCTCTTTGGCCTTATTTTTCACTCAACCAGCTCCAATTTTAGGTTCAAATTTCTGGCAATACCGCTCAACATTAGGCCACCAGACCTTGTTGCCAAGCTTGGCAAAGTTTCTATCGTAATCAGATGGCTTAGGTCGGCGAAGCGGAAACTTATCAAGCCAATCCTCCCATACCTGACACCCAGCCATACTGTCCCGTCTAAACTGCGCAGGCGGCGGTATCAAATGCCGACATATTGAGCAAGTGACTTTGTTAATCACATAACCCGTAAGCGCTAGAACAAGACGCGGAATCAGCGGTATCTTTGAATAGATCAAATGTACGCCCTCCTTTACCAGTCCGGCTCCATTCAGCAACGCCATTAATCCCTGTAATCGACCCGCCAGTTTTTGAGGCATGAAAAAACGTCGCATTGTTGTTTCTTCCACATAATGAAACTATCCATTCCCATTCGGCTATGCGTTCGATATGCTCAGGAAAACGTAGCGCAATTTCACTAAGCTCATCCTTTTTGCAATTCACGCACGGCATGCACCCAACTCTACCCATACCCATCTTGTATAGCGGGTTTGGTTCGATGCCGTGCCGTTTTGCGATCGAAAAAACGTCAGTAGACGTTAATTGATGAATTGGCCTATAGTTCCAAACTCCCCCACCAGGCGAATCATAGATTGGGTATTTAGCTCGTCTTGGAGATTCCTCAGCGCGAACGCCTTGCCAGGACACAACAATTTTTCCAGCATCGATAAATGGGAAATAAACTTGCTCGATTATCGGATCCCTCTTTAGCCTCTCTGTACAAAATGCTGCTTTTGTCGATGCGAATCGCCCTTTAATCATCATCAAATCTAAAAAAGGATTGCCAGAAGGATGTAGGTTTTCCAGCATCCGGCGCTTTTGCTTATTAGTAAACCTGACCGGTTTTACTGAACCGTTTTTTATGCTGCCATCTTCATTACGTTTAACCACTCGCTGTTTTTTTACACGGCGATCATTCGCAATAAACATTCTTCTATGTGCAAAATCACCAGAAAAATCAGCTTTAATAATTCTTACTTCAGGCCCACCGGTATGCCTATGAAAATCACGCACATAATCCATCGTAATCTCATGCTCATTGCCGGTATCAGCGCAAACCGGTAAAAAATCGATGTCGTTTTCCATAGCCAGTAAATACATAGCTACCGAGTCTTTTCCACCAGAGAACGAAAGAACATTTTGTGTATTAGCGGATCTCAATAGATCAACACCGCCAATACTCAAATCAGGCAAACTAAACTGACTCATTCGCCCTATCCATAATCGTCAATAACGCATCAACGTCCTGCGGCGTATTTAACGGCAACATAATCGCCTGAAATTCGGCAGTATTTTTGGCTATCTCAAGCAGCTTACGAGTGCTTTTAAGAAAATCTTGCTTTTCAAATATCAGGTTTCTTTCATCGCAGTAGGCTATGAAATCCATTTCATCGGCGATCGATAAGGCATCACTAAATGGTAGTGATATTTTGAATAAACCACCCCATCCTGTTTTACGGTACTCTGCAAGAGCAAGAACAGTTGTTCTGTTGTCATTTTCAACAACGCACTCAACCTGTTCGCCGGACTTGATCCGGGCAACCAGATCATGGTAATTGCAAGACGTATCGGAATGATCTATTAACCACTGCTCAACTTTTGACTTAGGCACGCTGATTACCACTAATCGATTTTTGTAGAGTCTTTTTTATAGGTGTTTAAAAGATCAACACCGAAAACCGTAATTGAATGCTTATCAAGCGCCTTATGCTCAATCAATGCCTTCATCGCCGCCATAACGGCAATGGCTTCGTTAAGCTCGGCTATGGCTTTAGTGGCCTTGTCCTTATCCCTTTTGTCAATTGCGCCATCTTCCAGCAATGGGGCTATGGCAATAATGGCCTCTCCAGTTTCTTTAGCGAGTTTGCCCAAGAAAAGGCTTTCATCGCATGAGTTGCCTGTAGGCATAGGGATAACCAGCATCCCTTGACGTGCTGCCAGCTCTATTTGCAGGCGGAAACGTCGATCAAGCGGGAATGCGGCAATGATGGATTCAAAAATATCAATCGGGAGCTGCTTTAAAACATCATCACCCAGCCAGCGGGTGAACTTTTCGGCATCGCGGGTCATTCGAATATATGGATCGGAATAATTACTCCATTCGACGAAACGGGAATTTGTCCGGCATGTTTCCTCATAATGCTGGCGCACATTGGAAACAAATGTGTTCATTGTTATCCCGGTATCGCGTTGCATGGATTGCAGATGATCGCGAATTATTTGAGTTAACGAGTAAAAATCCCCAGTGTGCGGTTGATGTCGCATTGAATCTGCCCCTTTTTTGTTAAAATTAACCTGCCTAAAAAACACCCCGCCGACTGCTCGGGGCGAGACCCAGGATAGTAAACAAGCTGCGCAGTATTAACCCGCTGTGCAATCGGGTGATTTGGTAGGCCGTGTCGGTGTTGAACCGACTGTCTCCCTGTTATGAGCAGGACGCTTTTACCGGTTAAGCTACCGGCCTAATAGTTGAATGGATTATTTGCCGATTCAACTAAGTTTTAAATTGGGCCACATTCGCAACCGGGTATTACCAGCGAGTTAACAGGTTTACCAGTTTGGTTGCGAATGTGATAAAAAATAAGTAACCCCTATGTTAGAATCAAAATTCTCATATCCATCAACCAACACAGGGGTTAAAACATGGAAATCGTCAAGTGTCCTCACTGCGGAAACCACATACCATCACTAAAAATAAACAGCATGGAAGCGGAATACCGGCAACCAGGCTCATCACATGTTGAAAAAATAAAACTCGCCGCTTACTCATGCCCATTACCGTTATGCTCAAAAGTAATATCAGTTCAAGAAGATCCATTGGCATCCAAAAAAGGCATCGTTACAGCAATTACCAATCTTTTACGCGGTCATTGAGCTTTTCAAATGCCGAACATAAACGCTCTACAACCTCATCGACCGGGAGACACGAAAGAGTCTCCTTGCCATTTTCATCGGGTTCAACTTTGAGACCAGTTTCCACAACATGGTTGGTCACATACTGGTATATCAAACCAACGTGATCTTTCTTAGTGTTTGCCATATTTGTGTCTGGCATGGTTTTGTCTAAATCGCTCATTGGGTTCCTTGGGGTTGTGATTGTTTATTTAAGCAAAGACTCTGGCACTTTTATTCCTTTACGCACTGCCGCGCCGATTACCATATTTTTCTGGTCCTCGGACAGATCATCAGGCCATTGACTAATGGCCGATTTTGTTTTCCCACCAAGTGCATTTCCAAGGTCGGTAAGGGTTGTTCCAAATAATTTAATTGCTTCTTTTTTTTTCATGCGCAAAGTTTAGCACGCTTTACCGATCAGTCAAGCCCATTTAACCAAATGTTAAGTAAAATAAACATCATGAGAACATTAGCTGAAAGAATAAAAACGGAGCGCATCAGACAAGGGATGAATCAAGTCGAGCTTGGCCAAGCTGTGGGCGTTAGTAAATCATCTGTTAACCAATGGGAAAGCGGGTTAACAAAAAAGCTGGTTGGTGATAATTTGCTAAAAACAGCGAAAGCACTAAAGGTTTCTCCTGATTGGCTATCTACAGGTAAAGGCGATAAGCATGGCTTAGATAAAGGCGATTACATAGATAGCTATGCCGTTCGTGGAGAGCTACCAAACCAGAATCCTAAATATGTGCTTGGGGAACTGGAATTATGGGACGGCAGTACGCCACTGAGAGATGATGAAGTGGCGTTACCATATTTTAGAGAAGTTGAATTGGCTGCCGGATCAGGTCGCCACGAGGTTATCGAAAATCACGGGATGAAATTAAGATTTGCAAAATCAACACTTAAGAATCAGGAAGTTCTTGAGTGCAATGCCGCGTGCGCAACTGTTTCTGGCAACAGCATGGAGCCAAAATTGCACAACGGCACCGCCATAGGGATTGATAAGGGAACAACAAATATTGTTGATGGAGAAATGTACGCCATTGATCACGATGGCTCTTTACGGGTTAAATACTTGTATAAGATGCCAGGTGGCGCTTTACGCTTGAGAAGCGAAAACAGGGAGGAGTGGCCTGATGAAACACTGTCTTATGAAGAAGCGAAAGGCGTGAAGGTCATCGGTTGGGTGTTCTGGTGGTCTACGCTACCAAAACGCCGGTATGGTTAATATTTTATGCGCGATTCCTTTCGCTTTAGTCGGCGCATCTAGGGCGTAAGTAATTACTTACTTAATATGTATCGGTTATGACTTTGACTATGATGCTTAAATTGATAACGAACAATAATTTGGAAGAAATTTTAAGTGAAATCTGAAACCAGAAGTAAAACAATTCATTATAAGCGAGCAGTAATTACAAATAGCCAGGTCACTTTGCAAAATCTTTTGGAAACGGCTTTTAATTCTAAAGGGAAAGCGACTAAAGCTAAACAACGTAGAGAAATTCTAAATCAGGATGATGAAAGCTGTAGGCTTATCAATCATCATAAAGATTACAATGGAATGCTTTTCGGCCAGCTCGTATTTTTTGAGCCTGGTCGTAGCCAAGTACTTATTACCTTAGACGATGATGCTGATTTTTACGAGATAGATTCAATAACACCTGATTCTATTGGAAAAGAAAACGATGTCATTGACGGTGAGAAAATAAAAAAGCGCAGAGAGTTTATTGATTCCATGCTCTACTTCGGAGTTCTTGATAACCACGTTGTTATAATGCAATCTGCTAGTCTGCGTGCAAGAGAACTGGAAGCTCATTTATCATGGCTATTAGGTTCTTATACTGAAGTAATGGATAGAAATAGCGCGCTTATTCTACAAGATAAGCCTTCAGAAAAAACAGTTGCCAAAATTGAAAAATCTCCAGTAAAAAGCGTCCATCTTGGAACTCCTGTCGAAACACGCGCTCAAGATGAGGATCAAACTACGATAAGTTCAGAAGAAAGCGGATTTGCAAAGAAAGTAAAATGGATACCTTGTGGCATGGGGGCCGATGTCATTCAGGCTGCACTTGGGGCAGATTGGTTTAATCGGCTAAATCTCGATTCATCATTAGATGAAGCAAATCTACAGGTAACACTGGAAATTACTTATTTACGAAAAACAACTAGCAATGGTCAAAAAATGCTTGATAATATTGCTACTGCTTTACGCCATGTAGATGGATCAGATGTAAAAATTAATCTGCATGGCGGTGGAACTATCAATGGAAGTGATCTTAAGTTAACTGGATTAGTAAGCGTTAAAGCGCATAATGGATTGGTGGATGAGAGTGACCTATATCATCAAATGCATTCATGGATAGTTACAAAAGTTAGAACAAATGAAATTGAAGTGGAAGATATTGATAGCTGACAATGATACAAGCATATTTACAGAAGGGCTGGACAACTTTTGGCGTAATAGGCGTCATCGCTTCTGCCGCCATAGGAGCATTCTGCTTTGAAATATTATTTCGATTAATTCCCGTCGACGCAACGGTAGTAGCGCCGTGGGCGATTGTTTCTCTATTTCTTCTGCCATTATCTTTTTGTGTTCAGCTGATTTTAAAATTATGGGATCTAAAAGAGCAAACTAACATATCCAGAGAAGAAAGAAGGCGACTAAAATTAATAATTGATGAAAAAACTCGGCGTTTTTTTGGAGCTGTTTTTTATTATGTATTGTCGGCTTTTATTATTGTTACTCTTTTCTTCTTTTTATCTAACAATGCGGAGCTATTTAGAATAGTAATTAAAATTACTGGGGGACTGCTCAGTATTAGCCTATTTTCTATTTACCTTATTATGCTGGAAATGAAGGAGATAGCCGATTTTAAAGCCAAACTAATAGAAAGAGCTGATTCGAAAAAAAGACAGAAATTAGCCTTAAAGCGATTGAAAGCAGAAGAATAGTAAAAAATACCCATACCAAACCCGCTGTCGCGGGTTTTTTATTGCCTAAAATTTATCAACTATCGGCGAGTGTCTGGATTTCACTCTTAAATTCCACCAAAAAACACCATTTCCGGCAACGACTGCCTGACTTATCAACCCAAGAACAAAATAAATAATCGTTACTTTTCAAATAAATAAGTATTTATACATACACAAAGGCCAATTTATTTAGCTCACAAAGTAAAGCATGCTTTACTTAACGGTAAAGCGTGCTAAACTTTAGCCATCGAAGCAAAACACCGCTCCGGTGGCTCTTTAAAAACCTGGTAAATCCCGATCCGCTGGCAGAGCGAGACTGCGCACTTTATGTGTTAGACAGTCGCTCAACCTTGAAACCATACCAGTTAGGGCGGGTGCGTGTGGGGTTATGGCGAACACCGTAACAATTAACTACAAAATCCGAAAAGTACCTGTAATACCAAGATAAAGAAATCGACTGTGAAAACAATAAAACAGCACGACATTTATTGGAAATATTACAAAGAACAACGGGGACTGCATAACAAGATGCAGGTGGTTATCTGCTTAAAACCAGAAGCACGTTAGCAAGCGATTTTTACAGTCGCATGTTCAAAAATAATTCCATGAGTTGTTTTTGAACAATTTTAGGAAATTTTGCGAGGCAATGCATGGTACGGAACGGCCAGGCTAGGCGGGGCGCGGAGGGGCGTGGCACTGCGCGGAATGGCGGGGCAAGGCAAGGAGCTGTTTAGATTCAGCGTAAAGCAAATTCATTGAGTTTGTTTTGCGGTGGAAACACTACGAGGCAAGGCATGGAGTGGCTAGGCGAGTCTAGGAAAGGCTTGGCCAGGATCGGCAAGGCAAGGCTAACTTTATAATTAATGAGAAAAAAATGAAAGATTCAGCAGCAGTAAAAATAAGCAAACCAACTGAAATAATCGAAAGGACAATCACTTTATGCGGAATAAACGACATCATGTTCGACCGGTACGCGGGGGACAACAAGACACAACTGGAGCCGTACCAAAAGCTGTATTTTCAGCCGGGCAACAGCAAAGTTATTGGTCTTCCGGCACTCAACATTACCAGCTTTCTTTCGGCCCACAACACCAATTCAGCGCCAAAACGCCTACGCGATGCGAGGCAGTTTAAAAAGATAGCTAACGCTTGTTTAAGCTTTACGCAAATTAAGCAATCGTTCATTCCACTGCTTCGTGACGGCAAGCCGATTGAATTTGGAAGATTTGTTGATGACCATGATGAATTAAGCGGAATGTACATTCATCGAGCAGTAGCTAGGCTGGATAAGGGCATACCAAACCCTAAAGAGCGCCCTACTTTACCAGCTCCCTGGGAACTTACTTTCAATATGTTGATTTATCCGAACAAGGAAATTAAGGAAGTCGAAATACAGAACCTGTTTGAAGATGGTGTCCGAGCATTGGGACTTGGGACGTTTCGCGGCGTATTTGGAAAGTTCTACGTTAAACAGTGGGATTAACAACAAAAATCAGGCAGTGCGTTAGCAACCGGTTAGCTTAATAGCCGGTTGCTGAATAGGAATTCTAAAGAGTTTTTATTCAGCAAATACGATGCGCGTTTTGCAATCCTCTTAGCCCTTTTCGGAGGGCATTTTTTACAGAATCATTTCAATGGTTTTGTACAAAATCTATTAATTAGGAGAAAAAAGTGAAGAAAATTTTATTTTTAGTTGCTCTTGCCTTTGTATTTTCATTGCCTGCATGTAAGGACGAACTGTCTTTTGAGTCAGTAGAGTCAGGGCGAGTTCAAGCCAACGAAAACAGTGAATTTAACGCCAAGGCTTTCCGGCAAACTCATCCCGAGTACGCCGGCTACTCAATTTCAATGCGCGGCGATTCGACTCAATCAGCAAAATGCGGACAGGGTGACGGATGGGCAAGCATTGACTTGGTGAAAGTTGAGGAAGGGAAAAAGGTTGCCCTTAAGTGCTCAACAGTATCAGCAGCGACTGGATGCATGACTGATGCCGATTTTAAGGCGCGATCCTATGCAAGCCAAGATGGGCAATGTGACTCATCTTTACCTTTTCCGCTGCCTAAGATCCAAAAGTAAATAGCCAACGACCGATTATTGAAAAAATAGAAAACGGGAAAGACCACAAAGCCGTAAGTCTGTGGCAACAAAACTGAAAGGCATAAACAGAAAATCATGCCAATACGCGAGCCGGACGCATTCCGGCATTTATTTGGATGCGCAGATGGTAACCATAACTATTCCTCTAACCGAAGAGCAAGCTGAAAGCCTAGCGCAATTTTGCAAACGCATCGGTTACGGCACGTTACGCAGTCACACAACAACCGACGATGACGCGTACCTGATGCAATCGGCCATCGTAACCCTGCAAAAAGAACTGAAATTCCAAGGATTCGACCCTCGATAACTGATTACCAAGCAGCGTCGCTGAAAGTAGAAGCGAGGGAAAAGCGGGAACAAGCGCACTCGCGCATAGATGAGGAGCTGTAACGCATCAAGAGTAACGACTTGACTGCACAACTTATACCACCACCGAGTAGGGCCGAGAGTAACCCGAAGTCAACAAAAAGGGAGCCGTAGCCATTATAAGTCGCGGTAACAACGCAGAAATGCCAATAACAAAGCCGCAAGGATGCGGCCAAACCGAGCATTATTATGTTTTTTAAAAATCTAAGCATTTTCCGTCTTACTGAAGATTTCACTTTGACTCCGGCAGAGCTGGAACAAAAGCTTGAGCAAATGGCGTTCCGTCCCTGCGGCAGCCATGAAGAATTTACTTTCGGCTGGACTTCGCCGATACCGGGGCCATGTGAATTCCTAGTCCATGCATCGAATGGCTTTTTGATGGTCTGCGGAAAAAAGGAAGAAAGAGTCCTGCCTGCGTCCGTCGTCAATGAAATGATGCAGGAAAAGATTCTTGAAACCGAGGAACAGCAAGGCCGTAAATTATCCAAAAAAGAACGCACGGCTATTAAGGACGAGCTGATCTTTGAGTTGCTGCCCAGAGCCTTCACGTTCTCGAACAAAACTTACGCCTATATCGATCCCAAGGACGGTTGGCTGATCGTCGATGCGGCGTCCGCCAAAAAAGCCGAGGATTTGCTCAGTAGTTTGCGCAAATGTCTGGGTTCGCTACCGGCCGTTCCGCTGAATACCGTCGAAAAACCGGTCAAAGTCATGACAGAGTGGCTGGTCAACAATCAGCCGCCGGACGACATCACCATCGAAGACGAGTGCGAGCTGCGCGCCCCCGAAGAGGAAGGCGGCATCATCCGCTGCAAACGCCATGACCTGAGCCTGCCGGAAATCAAGAACCATCTGGATACCGGCAAGGAAGTCATCAAGCTGGCGGTCAATTGGGCCGACCGCATTGCTTTCATTATCGATGAGAATCTGGCCGTTAAACGCCTGAAGTTTCTTGATTTGATCCAGGATCAGGTGGCCGATATTGAAACCGACTCTGAAGCAGAACAGTTTGATGCTGATTTTTCCATTATGTCGCTGGAACTGGCTAATTTCCTGCCGCGTTTGCTGGAGTTATTCGGCAGCGATAATAAGGCGACTTAAAAAGAATATGAGGCCGGAGTCCTCTCGCTCCGAAAAAAGACGGGAGCAGCTGCATAGATTTAATAATGGTTAAATTCAAAGCCTTACCAGTAACTATGACTATGGGGGATAGGACAATGGATTAATTTAGTGCGATGGACATAAATTTTTAAATGGACACACAGCGCGGCATTACCTAAAAGTGCCGCGCAACTTATATAAATGCGGACTGAAGGCGCTATGACGATAGGCCCCAGGAAAGACGGGTTTCAATTACCCGCAGTTCGTATTCATATAGGTTTTTTCTTCAATTTACATGGAAATTTAATTATGGGAACAAGGAAACGAGTATTAGACCCATGCTGCGGTGGTCGCATGATGTGGGGCAACAAGCAGCATCCTGATGTGGTTTTCGGAGATCAGCGCAACGAGGTTATTACGGTGACTGACCGCTCTCATGGAAACAAAAGCGGGACGCGGACGCTGAGGATTGAGCCTGACACTTTGATCGATTTTCGGTCGCTTCCATACCAGGATGGGGAATTCAAATTAGTGGCGTTCGACCCACCTCACCTTGTGCGTGCCGGAACGAAAAGTTGGTTGACTGCAAAGTACGGAAAACTCGGATCGGATTGGAAAGATGACTTGAGAAAGGGTTTCGCTGAATGTTTCCGGGTATTGTCACCCGACGGAGTACTGGTTTTTAAGTGGAACGAAACTCAGGTGAAGGTAAGCGAAGTGCTCGCGCTAGCACCATTTGATCCATTATTCGGACACCTTTCAGGTAGGAAAGGGCTCACGCATTGGCTGGTTTTCATGAAACCTATTTAATCTTTTGGCGCACCGGCGGGCGTGGTTTTGGGCTAATCATAAGCCTTACCGCCGGAATGGTTTGTAGTGGAGATAGCTTAAATGGCAGAGCATCGGGTTCATACCCCGTGGTGCCGGTTCGAGTCCGGCAACCCACAACAAAACTTAATTTAATATCAAAGAGGTATTTATGAGCAATCTAATGATGCGCGATCAATCGCGCAGACAGCGCTTTATTGATGACAAGCAGGAAATAGCCGGAATACTTAAAAAACTGTTAACAGTATTCGCTATTTTTTGTGCAATCACTTCGGCTTATGCCATTGGCAGCTTTAGAGAAGCCAGATCGGAAACTTATTGCCTTTCTGATATGCCGATAAAAAAAGTAGATCGTCGGTTGATCGGCAAAGAAATACGCTCTTATTCAACAAAAATAAGCCATAAGCCGGTTATTGATATTGGTGACGTAGAGTGACCATAAGAGTCCTTACTCAGCAAGCCGAGGATGACCGAGTAGAGTGGGAATTAAATTATGATGGTTGCAGTTGCCACATAAGTCCGCCATGCAGTTCTTGCATTCATCTTGGAAACCCGTCCAATCAGGATGAAGATGATAGTTGCTGGGAACTGGTTGATACCGGCCCGATCAATTGGGCCGCACACCATGCAGGCGGAGAAACACTAAAACTGCCGTCATCAAGTAATCGTAAACTCAAAACAACTTAATTAATACGTTAGATATTTTGGAGAACAAAATGAGCGCTGTAATGAAAGAAAACCCCGTTTCCGATGCTGAAGAAAATACCGATCTGGCAGTAATCGAAACAAAATCACTGGCTGAGTTATTGGCAATTGGCGATGAATGCCCGGCAGATTTTTACAAAAACCCCGATTATCTTGAGCGAGTTAAGACGGTGAAATTGTTGGCAGGAAGCTTGGTTCATACTCCTGATGAAAAAGGCCGGGCAGATTCAAAAAAAGATGCCGCAGCAATTCGAAAATTTGCAAGAACAACAAATAAATTTGCGATAAATATTTTCCGGTCATTAACCGAAAAGATGACAAATTGGCGTAATAATTTTACTGTTGAAATAAAAGAACTTGAAGCGATTGCAGACGGTATTGATGCTAAGTTCGAAAAAATGGAAAAGGAAAGGCTTGATTCGATAAAGACCTTACTTGCAAATACTCTGGACGAGTACCGCATTGAAATAGGCCTACGGCCTGAGTTCTACGGTGAATACAATCTGTCGCCAATGGTTAAATTATCAGGCACACTTACCGATGGCGGAAAGCTTACTTCAAAGGCGCTTGGCTTTGTAAAAACTATCGCGAATGGCGAATTAACGTTGCAGCAGCGGTTCGATAGCCGCGTAATAATTCTTGAAAATCGCTGCCTACGGGCCGATATAAACCCTCCGCTGACTGCTATCAGCATGGGAAATGAACTTTACGGAACCGATGAAGCGTTTGACGCGAAAGTCGAGGCTTTAATTACCGCCGAAACCAAGCGCAAAACTGAAATGGAAGAGCGTCTTAAGGTGAAAGTTGAAGCTGACAATCAGAAGGTTTTGGATGCCGCGCTTGCCGATCAGCAGAAAGAGGCGGTTGAGATTGTCAGGCAAGAGCAGCCTCAGCCGGCAAAGCAAATAACCGAAACTGAAACGGTAAAGTTATACCCGGATATTTCGGTCAACATGAAAGCATCAGGATCAGAGCAACCAAGGGTAGAAGAGCGCTTAATTACATCATCTACCGGAGCAAGAGTAGTACGAGTGTGGATGATGTTTGAATGGCCAGAAATACCCGAGACTACATCAAATAAAGGTGTTGAGAATTTCTTAACCAGAAAATTGCCCGAGCAAATGCAGGCAAAATTAAAGCAAGTGAGCAGCGAAGATGTTTAACGATGACTGGAGCATACCGGAAGATTTGGCCGACAAGGATGCGGCCCAAATAACTGTTGAAACAATTGCTGATTTGTCGCAGATAACAATCGACATGTGCGTGGCGGCCGGGGCATCAGGCGTTGATATTCCAAATGAAGTTTATCATTCTTTGCCTGGGATAAGCGGAAGCAACTTAACGCTTTTAGCGGAGTCTAATAAGCACCTGGACAACAAGCGCCTTTTTAACTTGGGCGACTCCCCTGCTCTGGTATTTGGCACACTGCTCCACACCTTAGTTCTTGAGCCTGACGATGTTGAAAATCGCTATGTGGTCATTCCGGAATTTAGACCAAAAGCCGAAACCGGAATCAGCATAGCCCAGGCAGAAAAGGATTTTTATTCCGATAATTCCGACCGAATAATCATTGAATCTAATTCGATGTTAAAGGCTGAGCGCATGGCTAAAAATGTTAGGGCTATTGCAGGCGATATTATCGACAAAGGGATCAAAGAGCGGTCGCTTTTCGCCGACCTTGACGGTGTTGTTTGCAAGTGCCGGCTTGATATTGACTTGGAAGATGACGGGGATGATTACGACCTTAAATCAATCACGCTTGGAATTAAAGAGTTCTCTGATGCAACGCTGGAGGCTCACATTAAAAAGCTTCGTTACCACTGGTCGGCGGCATTTAGAAACATTATTCGCCGACATCTTGATAAGCCGGTTCGTAACTCATACCTGATTTTTTGCAATACAGGTATGGGGCATATGGTCAGGGTTGTCCGTATTTCGCCGCTTTGGATTCGCGAGGCCGAGGCCATAGTAAATGAGTTGCTAGAATCCAGGCGTTTTTACTTAGTATCACGCATTGATGACCGGCCAGTGGCCGTTATCGATGACAAGTGGCGTAAAATTCAAGAATATTAATGGGGTAATTTATGTTACATGAAAATAATTTTTTCAATGCGCCGTCCGTAACCAAGAAAAATAATATGGTGTCTGTTGAATCAGACAAGGCTATTGCTGAAATTCAGTCAGCAATGGTTATAGCAAAGAAATTTCCACGCGATGAGCGTGCGGCATTGGATAGGATCTTAACTGCATGTATGCGCCCTACTCTGGCCGAAACATCGCAATACCAATATTCGAAAGGTGGAACCGATATTTCAGGACCATCAATCAGAATGGCCGAGTCATTAGCTCAAAATTGGGGGAATATCCAATACGGAATTAAAGAAGTATCACAAGAAAACGGGTCCAGTACAGTTCAGTCTTACGCATGGGACATCGAAACAAACACGCGAAGAGAAATTGTGTTTCAAGTCCCTCACATTAGACATACCAAGAAAGGAGCTTACCCTATAACCGATCCAAGGGAAGTCTATGAACTTGTGGCAAATCAAGGAGCGCGAAGATTAAGGGCGTGTATTTTGGGCTTAATCCCTGGCGACGTACAAGACGCAGCCATTAACCAATGTAACATCACACTAAACACAAGCTGCGATATGTCCTCCGATGCCGTTGCTAAAATGATATCGGGATTCAGCTCTATTGGTGTTTCAAAGTCGGCTATCGAGAAAAAATTACAAAGGAGAATTGATGCAATTACACCGGCGCAAATGGTGACAATGAAAAAGATATATAACTCAATCCGTGATGGCATGAGTTCACCTAATGATTGGTTTGAAGCTGACTCTGATTCTTCAGACAACGTAGAGGCGCTTGAAGCCGCGCTTTCTGCTATTGAGTCGGCAGCATCAAAAGCCGAAATAGATGGAGTTTTATCGTTAATTGATGCGCTGTCGTCAAACGACATGAAGATAGCCAGGTCAAAATGGATGGAAAAAGTTGAGTCACTTAAAAAAGCAAAAACCAATAAACCAGAAAAAGAGACCACGCCAACAAACATAAACTGGGGGCGCTCTATCAAAGAATGCGGCGACACCGAAACACTAACCCGCCTGTTAGTCGATATGCCCGAATCTGATCAGCTTAAGCATCATGATTTGATTGACGGACAGCTTGATTCGTTCCGGTAATGGACTTTCCAAAATCCGCCTTTCTTAAAACCCTAACCGCCGCCCTGCCCAATGCCAACGTGATAGACAAGACCAAGACATCGGGGCAGCGGGCTGAATTGCTTGAACTAATCAGCCAGCAGCCTAAGCGTAAACGTATCGTTGCGCTTGGGTCTGGGGCTTTGTATAACGGAGATATGAAATGATCGACATATTAGAAAGCGAGCTTTTTAAGGCAATCTTAGCAAAAATGATCGGTGTTGATTTAGAAGACTTAAGCGATAAGGCGACGGATCGAATAATCGTTATTGCTAAAGGAATGTTTTTAAGTCCAGAGCTTGAGCGCGATGTGATCAACCTTGCTGAAAAGGCAAGTTCTGAGCTGTTCAAGTTTTCAAATGAAAATTTGATGCGGCCAGATCAATGATTAGCAATATCCATATACACACCGAAAACATGCAGCTAGCAACCTGCTGGACTGATAACCATAGCGACAAAGCTATGACCTTTACGTGGCCTGGAAACAGATTATTGTGGTGCCAGTGCTGTAATCGTCGCCGCCCGGCTAAAAACTGCGTCGTGCAGAGTTATTATGACGGCCTCAGTATATGGTGCGCTGACGGCAAGGGCTGCAAAGACCCTAAAGTTATTGCTAAAAAGAAACGGCGTGAGTTTCGCAACCGTAGCACAGGACAAAAAGCGCGATGGGCAGCCAAAAGAACCGGAGGACGATAAGATGAACAAGCCATTAAAAGCTTTTGAAGTCAGGGATAATGACGAAGGCCATTGTACTATTCAGTTCGCTACGAACAGCGCGACTGCGCGTCGAGAGGGCGCTAGCGAATTGAATGTAGACTGGGAATCCGTTGAGTCATGTCGGCGCAAGCCGGAGTTTGACAGCTACGCCCCTGGCCCTGTTCCGCCGCTGGTGCTAATTGCGCACGGATGGCATTTTGAGTGCAGCGAATGCTATCGCCAAGTTAGCGACGATATGGGCGAAGATTTAGAAGCGGAAGACCTTAACCCTAATGATTTTGTTCCTAGGGGGCATGGTAAACACGGCGTTTTTTGCAGTGAAGCCTGTGAAGAAAAGCACACCGAAGATTTGCGCTTAAATAAAGACGCTAAGGCCGAGTTGCTTAGAATATTTAATGAAAAATTCCCAGGAGCGACAGTGCAGCATGTTCATGTCTTCGGTAATAAACTTGAACCCTCTGAGCCGGGTTTTTGTGGGCACCGCTGCTCGGTAAGTTTTACGTTCCCAGGCGCTACTCATGGAGGTAGTACTTTCGTCTACGGAGACGATGATATGTGTCTTGTCGCAACTGGAGACGTAAAGGCTTTTAATGAGTGGCGAGACAATTAATTAATCATAATCATTCGGGGATAAATTATGACCTCAATACCAACAATGAATACGCCACAGCTAAAGTTAAAGCTCAAAGCGCATAAAGACCGGATGGCATCAAAAGGCCATTACGACAGCCGGGATCACGACCGGCAAATGGTTAAATCCTGATCTAAGTGGAGATTAATGTGGATAGAGAAATAATTGAAGCCGAGTTTGAAAAAAGCTACCCGGTACATTTTCTCAGCGAAAACGCAAAAGAACTTGTATTTGAATTCGCCCTGCACATATCCGACATATCCAGGAACAAGGCGCGTGATGATGCTGCAAAAATAATCGAACAATTGCAGCGAGAAAAGCTTATTCAGCGCGAAGCGGCGATGAAGCTTATAGGAATGCCTCATGCGGCCCTAACACGAATTGAGGTTCAAGTAGGAGCCATGTGCTGTAGTGGTGATCAGCTTGGCCAGATAATCAAATGCAATGGCTCTAAGCGCTGCGTGTTTTGCGTTGCAAAGCGGCAACCTGGAAGCGCTATTAAGTCGCAAAATTGAATCAATATTTTAAGGGGATAGTAGAATGTCTGAAATAAACCGAGAGGCGAAACAAGAAAACAGAGTAAGCCCTGAGTGGCTAAAAAGAACGGATGTAATCGCTATGTTTAATATTAACGATAATCAGTATCGTTATTTTGTAAGGGAAGGAATAATTCCACCTCCTGATATACAAGGGTCAACCCAACGCTGGCACAAAAAAAAGCTACTTGCCTATTTTGATAAATTAGCAGGGATGCAGGATACTGCAATAACAGAGTGACCATAAAAGTGACCACAACAATGATGTATTATTTTTGTAGTCACTTAATCCATTGATTTAATGGAGCCAATGATGGGAGTCGAACCCACGACCTACTGATTACGAATCAGTTGCTCTACCAACTGAGCTACATCGGCTTTAGCGTTTATCGTACCTTAGAATGTTACCGTAAAACCATTTAAAAGTTTTCAATCGACTGGTAGTTATCCAGCATATCCAAACCTTCGGCTACGGCTTTACAGGTGATTTTGCCGTCACAGGTATTAATCGCTTTTGCCAGCGTCTTATCGGCCATTAAAGCCTCTTTCCCGGCATCGGCTATTTTCAGGACATAGGGTAATGTCGCATCGGACAAGGCGATGGTTGATGTTCTGGGGTACGCGCCCGGCATGTTGGTCACGCAATAATGGATGACATCATGTTTAATGAATACGGGGTTGGTGTGCGAGGTCGGCTTTGATGTTGCTATGCAGCCGCCCTGATCGATGCTGACATCGACAACGACCGTTCCCTTAGCCATCGATTTGATCATGTCTTCGCTGATTATTTTGGGGGCTTTGGCGCCATGAACCAGCACGGCCCCGACAACCAAATCGGCATCTTTTATATGCTCAGCGATAGTTTCAGGACTCGACAAGAAGAACTCTACATCCGGCAATAATTCGGTTTTTATTTTCTGCATATACGCCTGATCAATACCTGCAACAAACACCTCGGCCCCCATTCCGCTGGCTACCTGGGCGGCATGCTGACCTACCACGCCATCGCCGATGATCACGACCTTGCCATGCCGTTTGCCCAGCACTTTGCCTAGCTGCACCCCCCTGCCCTGATTGAATTTGGCAAGATAATAGCTGCCCATAAGCGAAGCCATGTTGCCGGCAACGGCGCTCATCGGTGCCAGCAGAGGCAAGCGCCCCTGTTCGTCTTCCAGCGTTTCATAAGCTATCGCCGTTGTGCCTTTTTTCAGCAGTTCCTGAGTCAAGCTTGGCGCCACTCCGGCCAGATGGAAAAAGGTGAAAACTATCTGTTTGTCCAAATAAGGATATTCGGATTCCAAGGGCTCTTTTACTTTAACCACCAGATCAACTGCCCAGGCTGTTGCAGCAGAAACCAACTGTGCGCCAGCCTGTTGATATTGCTCGTTGCTAAATCCTGAGCCTAATCCGGCATCGATCTCAATAAGGACCTGATGTCCTTTTTGAATTAAATGCTGTGCGCCGTCGGGTGTGATTGCAACCCGGCCTTCCTGATCTTTTATTTCTTTGGGGATGCCGATTTTCATTGCTTTAACCTAGCCTCTTTTTTGCGTAACTGAGCGCGCCCAACAAGGCGACCTCGGGGTTGGTGCATACTTTAATTGATATTTTCTGCAACACAGGCCGGCAGCGTCCTTTTGCCAAAAAGCCGCGCATAAATTCACCTTGTTGCAGCACGGGCAGGATTTTTGCGCCGATGCCTCCGGCCAGATAAACGCCGCCGTACGGCAGGCATTTAAGCGCCAGATTTCCTGATTCCGCGCCATAAAGCCTGCAAAACAGTTTTAACGCTTCAACGCACAGCGTATCGCTGCCTGAAACGCCCGCTTCGCCTATGACTGCGGCGGGATCCCGCTCGGTCATGTGCTGTTCGGTCTCCGAATTGGTTTGTGCGCAGTTGATGTGTTTGAGAAATTGATAAATGTTGATCAGGCCTTCACCTGACAGCAATCGCTCCCAGCTGACATGCTCCGGGTACTTGTCCATCAAGTATCTCAGCAAGGCTATTTCCTGCTCATTAGTCGGCGAAAAATCGGCATGTCCGCCTTCGCTGGCGATAACCTGATGTGCGACGCCGTCCCATGCGATGATTGCCTCGCCCAAGCCTGTTCCGGCGGCAACCACGGCAGTATGGCCTTGCTGACTTTGCGCATTGGGATTCAATTCAACGAAATCGGGCTCCGGCAAATCCAGCAAGCCCCATGCTGAGGCTTCCAGGTCATTCAGCAATGAGACATTCTGGCTGTTTACGCGCTCGCCGATTTCTTTACCGCTGAGCACCCACGGCAAGTTGGTTGTTTCGCAACGGCCGTTGTCAACGACGCCGGCTACTCCGATGCAAACAGCATCGATCTGCGGGCAAGCGGCATCGGTCAAAAATTCCGTCAATAATGCGGTAAACGTCTGATAGTTAGCGCTGGAAAATTGCTCTTTTTTAAGGCACTTCACATCATCGCCCTCAGTCTCGAACAGCGCCAGGATGGTTTTTGTGCCACCTACGTCACCGGCCAGACAAATATGCCTGGAGCTAAGCGCCCGAAAGGAGTCGGGCAAGGGCAGCCCGTCATCAATCATTGCGTGCCTTCGTAGCTGCTGAACACCTTGGTGTGATTTTCGCGGTCGAAACTCACCACTTTATAAGCGTCTTTTGTATCGCCCATTTCCATACCGGGGCTACCGTCAACCATGCCGGGAACAGCTATCCCGGCAACTTTAGGCTTGGTTTTCAACAACGTCTTAATGTCGTTTGCAGGCACATGGCCTTCAACAACATAGCCGTCGACGATGGCGGTATGGCAGGATGCCATTTCCCGGGTGACGCCGTATTTATCCTTTATTGCCTGCACGTCATTGGTAACGACATCTTCTACATTGAAATTATTTTCTTTCAAATGCGCCAGCCACTTGCCGCAACAAGTACAGGTCGGGCTTCTATGAACTACGATGTCAATAGGCTTGTCCTCAGCCCTGACGCCAGCGGCATTGACAACGAGTAAACCGATTGCCAAAAAAATTTTCAATATTTTCATGGTCGCAACCTTTCTATTTTTAAATTATATTCAATGCTTAGGCCTGATGGTAAGCCCGGCTGTGTTCATGCACGGCGTCAACCATCGCTTTAACATGATCGGGGTTCATATCGGGCAAGATACCGTGCCCCAAGTTGAACACATGACCTGAACCGGAACCGTATTTATGCAAAATGGTTTTTACTTTTTCGGCGACGACTTCAGGACCGGCATAAAGCGCAACCGGATCCATATTGCCCTGCAAGGCAACCTGATGCCCCACTCTGGCGCGAGCCTGTTGTATATCGGTCTGCCAATCGAGGCCCAATGCATCATAGCCTGAATCGGCCATGGCTTCCAGCCAAAGCCCGCCACCTTTAGTAAATAAAATAGTCGGGATCTGTTGCCCGTCTACGTTTGTTTTAAGCTGCGCCCTGACCTGCTTGGCATAGTATAAAGAAAATTCAGCATAATCTTCGGTCGTTAACATGCCGCCCCAGGTATCGAACAGCATAACAGCCTGGGCGCCCGCTTCGATCTGGGCGTTCAAATAGGCCGCGACCGATTGCGCCAGTTTATCCAGCATGACGTGCATCAACTTGGGCTGCTCATACATCATGCCTTTGACTTTTTGAAAACTCTTGCTGCTGCCGCCCTCAACCATATAGGTTGCCAGCGTCCAGGGGCTTCCGGAAAAGCCGATTAACGGTACGCTGCCTTGCAGGTTTTTTCTTATCAGCCGAACCGCATCAATAACATAACGCAAATCCGTTTCAGGATCGGGAATCGGCAACTTAGCCACATCGGCCGCCGTTCTGACCGGATGGGTAAACTTAGGTCCTTCGCCTTCGGTAAAATAAAGCCCCAAACCCATGGCATCGGGAATGGTCAATATATCCGAAAACAAAATGGCCGCATCGAAATCAAAACGTCGTAACGGCTGTAGGGTGACTTCACAAGCCAGTTCAGGATTGGTGCACAGATCTAAAAAACTGCCGGCCTGTTCCCTGACTTTTCTGTATTCCGGCAAATAACGTCCCGCCTGGCGCATCATCCAAATCGGTGTGTACTCAACAGGTTGTTTTAACAGCGCTCTAATAAAGGTGTCGTTTTTTAATACTGTCATGGATTTAATTATTCAGGTTTAAATTTAAGTAGGGTCGCCCATTGTGGTGCCCGCCGGGAATACCCTTACCTACGTATTTTTCTTACCAGCGCTTTGCGAAATTCAGGCGGCAAGGTCTGTCTGGCTTTATTTGCTGATACCGTATCAGGATATGAACCGTATTCTAAAACAAACCTTTGCTGACCATTGGCTACCGTCTTGATAGCTCTCAAACCGGAACCCATCCCCGGATATTTCTTGAGGATCTCGTCAACCGATGATTGTTTTGATAGCACCATAAGCTGCAAGGTGAAATTATTTGTCGACTGCGCTAATAATTCTTCCGGTTCCACTTGCCGAGGCACCAAGGTTTCTACAACCTGCGCGCCAGGAACAGCAACAACGTCTCCAGGCTTTTGCGGTATCTGAATCGTTTCCAGATTATTGGGAGCAAACGGCTTTACGCTATCTACCGGCTTTCTCAACTCCGCTTGTTTTGATTTTTCTTGCTTATTGATCGGCGCCTGAACAACCGCGCGCACCGGCTCGGGCGGCACCTGAATTGTTTCCAGATTATTGGGCACAAACGGCTTTACACTCTCTGCCAACTTCCTCAACTCCGCTTGCTTTAATTTTTCTTGCTTAGCCTCGAACGAGGCGGCATCAGTTGACTTATTGCTCGGCTTCCGGTCAACTGCGTTCACCGGCTCCGATTGAGCTTTAATGGCCGGCCTTTCAGGAACAGACGGCGCAGTATTGCTAAACCCCGATTGATTCGGTTTGCCTTGCTTATCCAAAAGCGACTCAATGATTTTCTGCTGCGCACCATCGGATGGTTTTTCAGGCTGCTTAATCAGCGCTTCGGGAGCGGCGGCAATTTGTTCGCGTGTATTTACATCTACCGCATCTTTTGCATTTGCCGGCACTACTTGCTCTTCCTGCCGGATGGCTGGCTGAGCCGGCTCCTTCGACAACGGCTCCATGCGTTGCCCTGCTTCCTGCATCGGTGCAGTCGTACCGATTGCGGCACTTCCTCCGTCCTTGGCAGTCAGCAGTGGGGGCATCATCTGAGATTCCGGCCGTGGAGGAGCAATGTCGATGTTGTCCGCCTTCTGTTGAACAGAAGCTACCGTTTTTTTACCATCCTTTTTTGATGTTGCCAGCCACTGAACGCCGAACGCTATTACAATGGCTGCTGCGACGGCAAGGACAAGTATCCATTTCAATTTCCCGCTTCCCTTGCCGTCCGACAAACCGGATAACTCGGCGATAATCCGTCCCGGAACGCCATGAGTTTCCCGATAGATGTGGGCTATCATGTTCTCGCCGATTGCTTTAAACGACACGTTCAAAGAAGGTTTTGTCGACAGGTCCTGTAGAAAGTCGCCGCACTGTCTCTCTGATAAAGGGGGAATTTCAACGATATGGCAATCGTCAACGGCGCGATCCGATCCCCGTTTCACCTGCAATTCGTCATGCGTTAAAGCGAAGATTACCCGTAAAACGGGGTTTCCCGCTGCATATTGAATGATGGCCGAGATCAAGCCGGGTACTAATTCGCCAGCATTATCAACAATCAATACGACCTGTTTATATTGGCCTCCCTGCCGCCGCATAGCCGTTGACAACTGATCATAAATCGCCTCGAAACTTAAGTCGGCATTGCCTTGCATCAGGCAATACCGCCATGATTCAGTCTTGCGCTCCTGCAAAACGTTAAGCAACGTCGTTTTACCGATGCCTTCCGGACCGCAGACGACAAGGGCCTGCGTTAGGTTTGAAAGCAGATGGATTAATAAATCAAGCTTCTGCATCCGTTCCTTTGTTATCAAGGACTGAACAGCCATATTTGCCTGATCGCGGCGCGGCGGCTGTTTCACATGATAAGTAAAAGTATCATCTTCTACCATAGGTTTTAAGCGTCATCTCCAATAGTTCTCGGGCTACGTCTACAGGCAAGGTTGCCATGCCGATTTTTTGTAAAAGAATCAGCCTGATTTGACCGTCTACATTCTTTTTATCTACCGCCATTAACTCCAAAAACCGGTCTGAATCAATTTGTTCGGGCGGATGTACGGGCAATCCGGCTTTTTCAAATAGCGCAATAATTCTTGCGACATCTGCATCGTTCAGCCAACCTTTGCGCCTGGAAAGATCCGCAGCCTGACAGGTGCCGATGGCGACCGCCTCGCCATGAAGGTATGTACCGTAACCGGCGCCGGTTTCTATCGCATGCCCAAAAGTATGGCCTAAATTTAACGTCGCCCTGACACCGGTTTCGGTTTCATCTTCGGCGACAATTTCGGCCTTGTTAATGCATGACCGCTCAATCGCATAGGCCAATGCCTGCTTATCTCTAGCCAGCAACGCATCGATATTGTTTTCCAGCCATGCAAAGAATTCAGAGTCTCGTATCAACCCGTATTTAATCACTTCGGCCAGACCCGCCGCTAATTGGCGGTCATCCAGCGTATCCAGAACGTCGGCATCGGCGATAACGCATTGCGGCTGATAAAAAGCGCCGATCATGTTTTTACCCAATGGATGATTAACGCCGGTTTTGCCGCCTACCGAAGAATCGACCTGCGCCAGCAATGTTGTGGGGATTTGCAGAAAAGCAATGCCTCGCTGATAGCAGGCTGCCGCAAAACCGCCCATGTCGCCGATGACGCCGCCGCCTAAAGCAATCAACGTGGCATTACGGCTAAATTTGCAAGACAGCAGCTTATCAAAAATTTGACTTACAAAATCCAAAGTCTTGAATTGTTCGCCATCGGGCAGTATCACTGTTTCGACAGTATAGCCCTGCAAATTTTCTAAAACCGCGTCCAGATACAGCGGGGCAATAGTTTCATTGGTGACCACAACAACCTGCTTGGACTTTATATGCTTTGTGAACAGTTCGGACTGGCTCAATAAACCGGAGCCTATATAAATAGGGTAACTACGGTCACCTAATTCAACTAGTAATTTTTTCATATTAATTAACGCTTTGTAGGTCGGGTTAGCAACAGCGCAGCCCGACATTTGCCGCTTCGATGTGTCGGGTTACCCTATTGCTAACCCGACCTGAATAGATTTTGTTTATTAACGATTAACTGACTTATATTCTTCTAAAATGCGGCTGACGACTTCTTTACTCTGCATGACGCCCGTATCAACTTTAAAATCGGCGCAAGACAAATACAGCGGTTCACGTTGTGCGAACAAGCTTTCTATGCGATCTCTGGGATTATCTGTTTTCAGCAATGGGCGCTGCGTATCTCTGCGCGTCCGCTCCAAAATTCTTTCTACTGAACATTGCAGGTAGACGATAAAGCCATGCTCTTTCAATAGCCTGCGATTTTCTTCGCGTAGAATCGCACCGCCACCGGTAGCCAGCACGATACCGTCCATTTGCGTCAATTGCTGAATCATCTTCTGTTCCCTGTCCCTGAATCCTTCTTCTCCCTCAAATTCAAATATAGTCGGAATATCTACGCCGGTTCTTTCCTCAATCGCCTTGTCACTGTCATAAAAAGGCACAGACAGCGCTCTCGCCAACTGCCGTCCTATCGTGGTTTTTCCTGCACCCATCAGGCCAACTAAATATATATTCTCTGATCGCGTCATGACCTGCCTTCCTGCGGGTTAAACCATTAAAAAAGGGGGCATTATGCCCCCTTTTTGTTCTAAGTAGAAGTAATCAATCGCTGGCTAGATTATCTTTCATGATTTTTGGTGTGACAAAAATCAACAATTCTTGCTTAGTTTTATTCTCCGTTGAATTTGCAAATAAAAACCCAATGCCCGGCAAATCGGCGAAAAATGGGATTTTATTCTTAGTAATGGATCCGGCCCCCTCATAAACCCCGCCTAAAACAATCGTCTCTCCATCTTCAACGAGCACCGATGTTTTAACCTCTCTTTTATCAATAGAAGGATTACCCTGTGCAGTAACATTTGAGTAGTTCGCAGCATCCTTCTTAACCAGCAAATTCATGATTACCGATCCACTGGGCGTAATCTGCGGCGTTGCGTCTAACTCAAGAACCGCATCTTTAAAAGTAGTTGTTGTCACCGTAACCCCCCCCGCAATCGACTGAGTTTGATATGGAATTTGAACACCTTGCATCATAACCGCCGTGCATCGATCCATGGTCATTACCCTTGGATTGGATACTATTTCACCTTTCCCTTCCACCTGTAATGCCTGTAGCTCAAGATTCAACACATAATCGGCGCCTCTGGCGAGCGTCATGCCCAACGCGCCAGGGGGAGTACCCGATATCGCTGCCGCCCCCAAATTAACCAACTGATCAGTCGTTGTAACTGTTCCAGTTGTGCTGCTCCCTTGAGTTCCAGCCCCACCTATCCCAAAATTTTTACTACCTCCTGCACTCCCCTGCTTCGCTACACCAAACTTGACGCCTAAATTTTGAGTGAAATTATCATTTGCAATAACAACCCGAGCCTCAATCATCACCTGACGCACAGGAACGTCAAGCTTACGTATCAGTTTCTTTACCTCTTCCAGGCGTTTTATCGTCTCGCGAACAATCAAGGTATTGGTTCTGGCATCGACAACTGCCGATCCGCGGACCGAAAGCAAGCCAAATTTGTCATTATTTCCGCCTGAGCCACTTGTCCCTGATCCCTGGCCTTGACTAGCCTGCTCACCACCCGAAGCGTTTCCAGTTGAAGAAGCTGATGCTGAACTGCTGGATGAAGCGGCTCCGGATGCATCGCTCACCCCGCAAGCACCAAAAGCACCGGTATCAGTACCATTCAACAGATTCCTAAAGTTCTCGGCCTTGGCGTAGTTGATTTTAATATACTCCGTCACCAGCGGGTCTAATTGCTCAACTACTTTCTCTGTTTCCTGCTGTTTCTTCTTATAGTCCTTAATTTTGTCCAGCGTTGAAATCAGCGTGACATTGCCGGATTCATATTTGCCCAACTCCTTGGTCATCATAATAAAATCTAATGCCTCGTCCCAGGGCACATCGTCCAGTTTTAAGGTAATCGTACCCGTTACATCATCGCCGGCGACCACATTCTGTCCGGTAAACTCGGCCAGGATGGCAATAACGCTACGTATTTCAATTTCCTGGAAATTTAAAGACAATCTGTCGCCCGAATATTTGGTACGCGACCGGTCCAGCGCATCTTTCTCTTCATTGCTTAAAGGACGAAACTCAACAGTCAATAAACCGTCCGCTTGAAACACGGAATAATCATAAAGAGCATTTTGCATCGTCACGGTAATCGTGGTTTGCTGGTCGGCCGAAACCGTATCAATAAATTTAACAGGCGTCGCAAACTCGGAAACATCCAACCGCTTAGCTAAGCTTGTAGCTAAGCGGGTGTTTAGAAAACTTATGATAACTTTTCCGCCTTGCTCTTTGGAGTTAACGATGGTGTTGGGATTAGCCAAGTTAACCAGTATGCGGCCTTCTCCTTTTTCGCCACGCTTAAAATCAAACCCGCTAATATCTTGCGCAGGTATTAACGCTGCGACCACGGCATTTGTCGCCTTTGTTAGGACAGGCGCCGCAGGCTTTGCAACAACGGGGTTCACCGCAGGAGGCATCACAGCCTTTGCGCGAGTCAAGGTCAGCAGCACTTTATTGCCAACCACCTTGGTTTCAAACGGTGTTGTCTCAATCAGGTTAACAACCACCCGAACCCTGTCACCCGCTTCTACGACATAAACACTGCTCGCCGCCCCCTGATTTATCGGGTACATTTTTTTTGCCAGCGCGCTTTTTACACCGGGAAAATCCAGGGCGATACGCGCGGGATTATCCGTCTTAAATATTTTTGGCGTAATGGCGGCTCCCGTCATTTCCATTTCAATCTGCAATTTATCGCCTGATTGCGTCGCAAAATCTATCCCTGATAACGCCAGTTCACCGGCTTGGACAGATGTTTGTTGGAATATAAATAAGAATAGTCCTACTCCAATGTGCGCACATAATGATCGCCAGGTTTTATTTTGCCTCCTGAACAATATAAAAAACCTGTGGGTACTCACCATAACGCCGCCTTGTTTATTATTCATTTTTTATCCTCAAAATCACTCTGCCAACGTTATTGAAGCCGGTTGCTCACGCCACGATCCCGGCTTATCGGGGACTATTTCCATCAATTCAATTTTATCGCTGACTATCCGTATGATTTTCCCATAATTTTTGCCCATATAGTTTCCAACCTTGACGCGGTAAATTGTGCCGTCACTTGCTTTTACCAATCCCCACAAACTCGACTTCATATCTACAGTACCCACCATTTTTAACCCGTCCAAAGGAAACGATTCCAACTCTTCTTTACGCCGGGCGGTATCCGGCTTTATACCGCTCCCCGCTGAAACATCCACGTCCTCGGCCTGTTCCGGCTGTTCCAGCGGCTTAAATGGATCGCGCAGGCCTTCCGGTTTAAACATAAACGGCTCAACCACCTTGATTTCAGGCAAGGGTTTAATGGGTTCTTTAGGCCTGGCCTTAACTTCCAAGATATAGCGGTTTAAATCTGAAAAGTCATCATTGCCGCAACCCGCCAGCAAAGCCATAAAAACCACGCAACTTACGACTGCCAAGGATGGTGGAAGTGTCGCGACTGGAAGGGAACCCGTGCGACCGACTGCCAAGGATGGTGGAAGTGTCGCAACGGGAAGGGAACCCGTGCGACCGACTGCCAGGGACGGTGGAAGTGTTGCTGCAGGAGGGGAACCGATGCGACGCTGAAAACCTGCCCGGGGATCAGTGGGCAAAAGCAATTTATTGCATTCCATTACTTTCGTCCTCTTTTCTTCTTGACCACTTCAGCGGTTTCATCAGCACTTTCGTTATAAGTCTTTACCGTTGCAGTCATCCTCATTTCCCCTCCTTTACTTTCAGGGATAATGTTCACATCGTGTACGGTAACGATTCTGGGCAACGAAGCTAATCCACTCACAAACAACCCCAACTCCTCATATTTCCCAATAACTTCAATATTGATTGGCAGCTCTGAGTAGAAGTCTTTATGAATCGGAGCGCCGGGTTTAAATAATCTGAATTCCAGACCGCTGAGCAATCCTGTCTGGGATATATCTATCAACAGGCTCGCAACTTCTTCTTTTGTTGGCATTTGACGAATCATGTCCTCCAACTCTGATTCAATTTGCGCCAATTGGTCCTGATAATCCTGAAGATTGATCGATTTTTTTTGCTTCGTCTCAAATGACTGTTTTAACTCCAGCTCTTTCTTCTCAGAAGCCTCAAGCGCCGCCAATTGATCAAGCGTGTCATAGTAAACACCTGCACCGAAAACCAGGACACATATCACTGCAATCGCCGCCGCTTTAATAGGTAACGGCCAAGACCCGGCCTCATTAAGATCTAAATTAATTTCTGACAAATCCATTTAGTTCCCCCCGGCCGCGGCATCTTTATTACCCTGGTTTGCATGCAGAGTGAAGTCACTTAACTGCTCGGAATTAACCTTGCTCCCTGTCTGAATCACATCAAGTGTCGGGGCTTTAAGCCAACCTGATGCTTCAATGGCTCGCATAAAAGCAGAAACGCGCGCATTTGATTGCGACTTGCCCTCAAAGTTCAGTGTCGCACCCGCCTGGGTGAATTTCGTAAGAAAAACCCCGTCAGGCGTAACCCTGGGAAGCTCATCAAACAAATGCACAATTTCCGGACGACTTTCCTGTAGTTTCTGAATCAATTCTATTTTGGTCAGCAACTTAGCTTTCTGCTCTTCAATAGTTTTGATTTTGGTGATTTTTATATCCAATAACGCTATTTCGCCCTGTATTATTTTGTTTCTTTGTTCTTGGTACGCCTTTAGTCCCTCAATATACATATGAATTCCGGCCAGAATAACCACTGTAACAAAAACAGCTATGCCGATAGCATTGATAAAATCCTGTTTCTTCTGCGCCCTCAGTTCTTCACGCCAGGGGAGCAAATTGATTTTTGCCATTAGTCAAAACTCCTCAGCGCTAATCCGCACGCAATCATCATTGCCGAAGCATCATTGCTCAATGACTGAGGTTTTACCTTATTGGACAAAGCCATGTTGATAAAAGGGTTGGCTATAACGGTAGGTACGCCTATGGTTTGTTGAACCAATTTGTCGATGCCCGGTATCGAGGCGCAGCCACCGGCTAGAATAAGATTATCGATGCGCCTGTTCGCGCTTGATGAAACAAAAAACTGTATCGACCTCTGAATTTGCTGAACCATTGCCCGCTTAAACGGCTCAAGCACGTCAACTGCATAATTGTCCGGAAGTCCGCCCAGCTTTTTTGCCAAACCGGCCTCTTCATAAGTTAAGCCATAACGGCGCTGAATCTCTTCAGTCAGCTGCCTGCCCCCGAATCCCTGTTCTCTTGTGTACACAGTACGACAATTATATAAAACGTTTAAGGCTGTCATAGTTGCCCCGATATCCACGATGGCAACCGTTTGGCCTTCCACGGAATCCGGTAATTGGTCAATCAGCAAGCTAAATGCATTTTCCATCGCAAAAGCTTCAACATCGACAATTTTTGCTTTTAAGCCCGCCTTTGCCAACACTTCAACACGATCGGCAATAATTTCTTTTCTTGATGCTGCGAGCAGCACATTGACCATTTCAGGGTTATTTTCATTTTCACCCTGCACTTCAAAATCGAAATTAACCTCATCGAGTGAATAAGGCACATACTGGTCTGCCTCGACCATGATTTGATCTTCCATTTCATCATCGGTTAATGAGGCCGGCATCGGTATAACTTTGGTCATCACTGAAGACCCGGCAACAGCGACAGACGCTTGCTTTAACTTTGACCCGGATTGCTTCAAAGCGACTTTTATCGCGTCAGCTATCACTTCAATGTTGGCTATATTTTTATCAATAACTGCGTCTTGCGGCAAAGGCGCTACCGCATAACTTTCAACCCGGTAACGAGCGCCAACCTTACTCAATTCGAGTAATTTTATAGCCGCGGTACTAATATCAATACCAAGAACGGCGCTCTGTTTCTGACCAAACCAACTCATGAACTAACCCTTGAAAAATGTGATGACTTAAGCGATCGCCCCGTTGCAATGCCGACCTTTCGGCTGCAATCAACCATCACAAAACTTGTTTGCTGGCGAAAGTATAGTAGCCTTTTTTATTTTGATGCTTAAAATGTTCATTTTATTTACTCGACCTAGCGCTTTTTATCTACGGCGAAAACACTGTAGAAGCGGCTTCGCCCACACAGTTTTTATCTCCATCGTACCGCTTCCCAGGATCACTTGTGGTTAAAACTCTAAAATGGTTCGCTGTTTTTTTTACAGCCATGACTTTGGCCACAGCAATCTTCGGCTATTTCTTATACAACAAGCTTTCAGCCGACCTGCCTGATGTTAAGACCCTACATAATGTTCAGTACCAGACGCCTTTAAGCATTTACAGCAAAGACAATCTGTTGATTGCTCAATTTGGCGAGAAAAAACGCACGCCGATCGATATAGCGGAAGTCCCGCAGCAACTTATTAATGCCTTTATTGCCGCAGAAGATGACAGTTTTTATGAGCACCCTGGCGTCGATTTTAAAGGCTTGCTTCGGGCCGGCCTGCAACTTGCGTTAACCGGCAAGAAAAAACAGGGGGGCAGCACTATCACCATGCAGGTTACCCGTAACTTCTTGCTTAGCAGCGAAAAAACTTACACCCGTAAGTTAAAGGAAATCATGCTGGCGTTAAAAATAGAGCACGAATACCCGAAAAACAAAATTCTGGAGCTTTATTTAAACCAGATTTTCATGGGCCACAGAGCTTACGGCGTTGCCGCAGCCGCTCAGGTTTATTACGGAAAACCCCTATCTGAACTAAGCTTGGCCGAATACGCGATGATTGCCGGCTTGCCTAAAGCGCCGTCGACATACAACCCGATCACGAATGAGGCTCGAGCCATTGAACGGCGCAATTATGTTTTGCACCGTATGCTTGAACTTAACCAGATCACTCAACAGGAGTATGAGGACGCATCCAGGCAACCCTCTACCGCTAGGCTGCAATCCGTATCGCCCGAAATTTCGGCGCTTTATTTGGCCGAAATGGTGCGGCA
Source organism: Methylobacter sp. (assembly GCA_023229605.1). GTDB lineage: Bacteria > Pseudomonadota > Gammaproteobacteria > Methylococcales > Methylomonadaceae > Methylobacter_A. The sequence continues at coordinate 30,322 of JALNYY010000002.1, read as the reverse complement.
AAAGATTTTCGAACTCTATGGCGAACAAGCCTACACCTCTGGATTCAAGGTCTATACAACCATAAACGGGGCGTTGCAAACAACCGCAAATCAAGCGCTCGTCAATACGTTGCATGCCTATGATGAACGCCACGGATACCGTCATTCAAACATCAGCAAAGGCAACCATATTAGTGACCTCCCTATTATCGGCGATACCTTGCCCGCCACCATCCTACGCATACAAAACAATCTCGCAACGGCTAAACTCCAAGACGGCACCCTTATTGAAATACCGTGGGAAAACATTAAATGGGCCGGTAACAGCATAGGCAGCATACTAAGATCCGGCGATATTATCCGTGTTCGTCAACTGCAAAATAACACCTGGGCTTTAACGCAAGTACCCGAGGCGGAAGGTGCATTTGTTTCACTAAATCCTGCCAATGGCGCCATCTTGGCGTTAACCGGCGGTTTCGATTTTTTCCGCAACAAATATAATCGCGTTACTCAATCGAAAAGACAGCCGGGGTCGGGCTTTAAACCTATCATCTACACCACCGCTCTTGAACAAGGCTACACCGCCGCCAGCCTTATTAACGATGCGCCGATAGTCATCGACAATCCGGGCCAGGAAACCGAATGGCGGCCCGAAAATTACAGCAAGAAATTCTACGGTCCAACCAGCATCAGATCGGCCATAACCCACTCAATAAACATTATTTCCATTCGTTTATTGAAGGAAATGGGCATTGAAAAAGCCGTTGCAACGGCCTTGCGCTTTGGCTTTACTGAAGAACAAATACCTAAAACCCTCTCCCTGGCGCTGGGTAGCGGCTATGCATCCCCTCTTCAAATGGCGCGGGTTTACGCCACATTTGCCAACGGCGGCTTCCTGGTCAAACCCTATTTTATTGAACGCATTGAATCCAACGAAGGCGAGATTATTTATCAGGCCAAACCTAAAACCGCCTGCCCTTCCTGCGACAGCAGCCAGGAATTAAACCGCAACTACGCACCCCGGATTATTACGCCGCAAATTTGTTTTCTGATGAACTCCTTATTAAGAGATGTCGTGCAACACGGCACGGCAACCGATGCAAAAATACTGGGGCGGCAGGATCTTGCCGGAAAAACAGGAACCACAAACGAACAGCGCGACGCTTGGTTTAATGGCTACACACAATCGAATGTCGCCACTGCATGGGTAGGATTTGATGACTTTTCCCCGCTGGGGAATCGTGAAACAGGCGGCGTAGCTGCGTTACCGATGTGGATAGAGTTTATGCGTGTAGCCTTAAAAGACACCCCGGAAACGCCTCTTGAAGCGCCGGAAGGCATAGTGAAAGCATTTATAAATCCTGAAACAGGCCTGTTAACGGCGTCAGCAAATAAAAACGGGATATGGGAGTTTTTTCAAGCTGATCGTGTGCCGACGAGCTACACATCCGGCGACTCGACAACTGATTCCGATCAGTCCGCTGAAAAAACGACAGAAGACCTGTTTTGAACCTCTACAAATAACCACGAAGGACACGACGTCAGAACATTTGTTCTGTTTTATCTTCGTGTCCTCAGTGATACATTCACAACGCTGCTTATGGGGCTCTAATCCCGACCCTTAAATCAGCTTAATTTGCCGTGGCACTGCTTAAATTTCTTGCCTGAACCGCAAGGGCAAGGATCATTACGGCCCACTTTATTGCCATCTCTGACAAATGGCTGCTGCTCTCCGGCAACTTCTTCCTGCTCGGGAGCATGTAACGACTCCTCATAAGCATCCAAAGCGGGCGCCTGCGCATGCTCAAAATGCATTTCTCTCGGAGCTTGCATTTGCTCGTCAATTGCGTGAACGTCTTCTTCCTGCCTGACCTGAACTTTAAACAAAATCCCTATCACTTCATACTTAATATGTTCGAGCAGGCTGGTAAACATTTCAAACGCTTCGCGCTTGTATTCCTGCTTGGGATCTTTTTGCGCATAACCTCTAAAGTGTATGCCCTGGCGCAAATAATCCATCGCCGCCAGATGTTCTTTCCAGCCGTTGTCCAGGACTTGCAGCATCACTGATTTCTCAAAATGTTGCAGCACTTCCTTGGACATCTGCTGTTCCTTGTCTTTATGGTTTTGCTCCAGAATATCGATAATACGCTTGCGCAAAGACTCTTCGTGCAAAGAGTGGTCTTCGGCCAGCATCTTACGCACAGGGATTTCAACATTAAATTCCTGATGCAAATGCTCTTCCAGGCCCTTGGTGTCCCACTGCTCGACCATGGTTTTTGGCGGGATATACTGGGTGATCACATTATTAACCACATCTTCGCGTATGGCGGTGATAATCTCGGATATTTCCTGCGCCGCCATCAGCTCATTACGTTGCGCATAAACAACCTTGCGCTGGTCGTTGGCAACATCGTCATAGGCCAGGATTTCTTTGCGCACATCGAAGTTGCGGCTTTCAACCTTGCGCTGAGCGCTTTCGATAGAGCGGGTTACCCAGGGATGCTCAATGGCTTCGCCATTACCCATGCCCAATTTCTGCATCAAGCCCGCCACGCGGTCCGATGCGAAAATACGCATCAAATCATCCTGCAGCGACAGGTAGAACCGGGTTGAACCGGGATCGCCCTGGCGACCCGACCGGCCTCTCAACTGGTTGTCGATACGGCGCGACTCATGACGCTCCGAACCGATAACATGCAAACCGCCGGTGGCGATAACCTGCTCGTGCCTGTCCAGCCAGGCTCCGCGAACTTGATCCTTATCAGCCTCGCCCGCATCTTCGCCCAATGCAGCCAGTTCCGCTTCCAGATTGCCGCCGAGCACAATATCGGTACCCCGTCCGGCCATGTTGGTGGCGATAGTGACCGCTCCCGGCATACCGGCCTGTTCAATGATATGGGCTTCGCGCTCGTGTTGTTTGGCGTTAAGCACTTCGTGTTTAATGCCCTGTTTTTTCAATAACTCGGACAGACGCTCGGAGTTCTCAATCGATGTAGTTCCCACCAACACCGGCTGTCCTCGGCCAACGCATTCCTTAATATCTTCGGCAACGGCGATATATTTTTCATCGGTAGTCAGAAACACCACGTCGCCCAAATCCCTGCGGATCATGTTCCGATGCGTAGGAATGACCACCACTTCAAGGCCGTAAATCTTGTTTAACTCGAATGCTTCGGTATCCGCCGTACCGGTCATGCCGGACAGTTTTTCGTATAAGCGGAAATAGTTCTGGAAAGTGATCGATGCCAACGTCTGGTTTTCATTTTGAATCGCGACATGCTCTTTCGCTTCAATCGCCTGATGCAAGCCTTCAGACCAACGGCGTCCGGGCATAACGCGGCCGGTAAACTCATCAACGATAATCACTTCATTATTGGCGACGATATAATCGACGTCTTTTTTGAATAGAACATGGCCACGCAATGACGCATTGATATAGTGCATCAGACGAATATTGGTGGCGTCATACAAACTGGTTCCTTCCGCCATCAAGCCATGTTCGACCATTAAACGCTCAATCCGTTCGTGGCCTTCTTCGGTCAGATACAGCTGGCGTACTTTTTCATCGACCGAATAGTCACCCGGTCCGTCTTCTTTTTCCTGCTTGGTCAGGAAGGGGATCAGTTTATTAACCTTGATATATATTTCGGTGCTTTCTTCGGTAGGCCCGGAAATAATCAACGGCGTTCTCGCCTCATCGATCAGGATCGAATCCACCTCATCGACAATCGCAAAACTTAAATCCCGCTGGACTTTCTGCTCCAGGCTAAAAGCCATATTGTCGCGCAGATAGTCAAAACCGAATTCGTTGTTGGTTCCATAGGTGATGTCCGCCGCATACGATTCGCGCCGCGCATCATTTTCCATCTGGCTGATAATCACACCGGTAGTCAGGCCCAGAAAGCCGTAAAGCCTGCCCATCCATTCGGAGTCACGCTTGGCCAGATAGTCATTAACCGTAACGACATGCACGCCGCGGCCCGGCAAGGCGTTCAAATAGGCCGCCAGGGTCGCCATCAGGGTTTTACCCTCACCGGTTTTCATTTCGGCAATTTTGCCGTCATGAAGTATCATGCCGCCGATCAATTGCACATCGAAATGACGCATACCAAAGACTCTTGTCGACGCTTCCCTGACTGTCGCAAACGCTTCCGGCAACAGATTGTCCAGTTTCTCACCTTGCGCCAAGCGATCACGAAACTCCTGAGTTTTTGCTTTTAATGCATCATCAGATAATTTTTCGTACTCAGAAGCAAGGGCATTGATCTTTTTGACCAATGACTTTTTCTTCTTTATCAGCCTGTCATTACGGCTTCCTATAACAAATCTAACCAACTTACCCAGCATGTTTTTCTTCCGGTATGAATTTAGTAAATGATTGAATAAAACCGTGGGATTATATACTGTCTACTGCTTTAGTTACAGTTAAAAACTCGCTTTGCCTGTCGGCAAACGGCCCCGGCGCTAACAAAGAACATTTAAAAATCAATAGCGTTGGAGGCCGTGAACGTATTATCTAAATCGGGCTAAAAAATCATTTACCTCGACAAGCAGGCATTAAATAATACACAGGCGTTAGTTACGCTTTAAAATCCGGACTCCCTGATAAATACGGCTGCAATATGCCGCCATAACGATGAGGCGATACTTTCGGCTTTCCCATCTATCAGCACATTGCCTTTAATGGCTCGCCGGGCCGGTTCACTGCTTTCGACCGGCTGGAGCCAAACCCGGTAAACCGATGTTTCGGGAACCAGTGCATCCTTGCTGTTACCTCGAATGGCAATACTTCCCGCGTAACGGGAGGCGAAAACCGGCGGCAACTCCAAAGCCGCTGCATTATCGATGCGCACAATCCGGCACGGGATGATCGGCCAATCCAGTTGCTCAGGATAAAAATCCGCTTGCGCGCCGGATTGAATCTGGCCCAGATGATCTTCCGCCAAAAAAGCTTCTACCTGATAAGCATCGAACTTCCCTACGGTTACCAGAGGCTCATCTTTAGCGATCCATTCTCCGGTATTCAAAAGATCGTTTATTTCGATAACTTCACCGTCAAAAGGCGCTCGAACAGTCAGGCGCTTACGTTCATCCATAAGGCTGTCGTATTCGCTGACCGCGCTTTCCAGTTCGGTCAATGCCACCAGCCGACGATTGATCAGGTTCTTTTCCTGCCCGTGAAATGACAACTCCCAGCGCAATGATTCAACCTTTAGCCTGCTTTGTTCAAGACGCGAATCAAGATCGGACGAGCTGAATTCAATCAGCACCTGCCCTTCCTTAACGGCTTCGCCTTTAGCGACCAAAATCCGGTCCAGCTTGCCGGGCAAAAGCATAAAAAGCTCGGTATGGGCAGCTATTTTTAACAAGCCAGGCGCTTCAATTCGGCTCTTCCAGGGAACCAACAAAATACCGATTACGATCAGGACTGCCGACAAGGTCATCAAAGTATTGCGATTCCATTCCATGTGCCGGCGATGTTCAATCCAGTACTTAATTTCTTTGGCGATAGGGAGCATGATAAACCAGCCTATTTCGACCATCATTAAAAACAGGCCGAGTAATTTAAAGAAGAAGTGATACACCAGCAGGGCAATCCCTAAAAACAGGAAAAAGCGATAAATCCAGATACACCAGGCATAAATCAACAGTAGCCGTTGTGTCCTCTCTGGAAATCGCTCCGGCGCTTCATCGTCAAAACCGAACAATATCCGCCGAAGTTGCCAGCGCGCCAAGGCGAAAGCCCTGTTTTGCAGGTTCTCAATCCCCCAATAATCCGATAGCAAAAAATATCCGTCAAAACGCATTAACGGATTTAGGTTAATAAACAGCGTCATGACCCAGGTGGTCGTGGCCATCAAAAATACGCTGCTGCGCAACGGGCCGTCCGGTAAAAAATGCCACAGCGTGGTACACACAACAGCCAGCCCCAATTCGGCGGCAATACCGCCAAAACCAATCGCCAGCCGTTGCCGCCGTGAAGTCAGTTTCCACGCATCGCTGGCATCGGTAAATAACACCGGCATCATCACCAAAAAAGCTACCCCCATCGCAGAAACCCGGCAACCGTATCGATGGGCGGTATAGGCATGACCTAATTCATGCAGGGTTTTGGTCAAGGTCAGCGCTACGGCGTAATAAATAAAACCCTCGGTCGAAAAGAAATGCAGGAAGGTCCGGGTAAACGTTTCCCAGCGGTCAATCAGCAAATACAAATTAACCAGCACCAGCGCGACCAACACGTACAACACCACCGGCTGATAAATCCAGCGCAGCGCGGGATAAGTCCGGGCCAACAAGCGCTCAGGACGGAGCAGCGGGATTTTAAAAAACAGGTAATGATGTATCAGCCAGGCGAACCAGTGATGATGCGCAGCCCTGGATTGACCGACCAGACGCTGCACGGCCTCTTTTCCGCGAACCTGAAGCAGGTTATGACCGGCCAAGAACTGCAATAAATGCAAAATATCGTCAACGCCGACGGCGAACAAACCGTGCCGCGATAATTGTTTGCTGATGGCCTCCGGAGAATTCAGATCCCAATGCCCCAGAATCTCATTTTCAAGCTGTCCGATACGATAGAAATGTTGATTGGCCGGGTCGTAAATCGTCCAGGTGGGCGAACCGTCAAATGTGCAAGGTCCCGGAAACAAATCCAGTTCTTCACGCAACGGCGGCAGATTAATTACATCCCCATCCATTGTCTCAATGCCGCCAAAGGTCTTCTTAACAGATAATACACAAAAGGAACCCGCGAACCGAAGACTTTGGCTGTCCCTTTCAAGCCGATCCTGGGCAACACGCCCGCTTGCTTGAACCTGGCTTTCAATCGATAGGCCAAAACCTCGTCAGGCGTAACTTCGGCTTGATAGGCGGCAAAATAGAGGACAGCCGAAACCGGCGTTACCGGATCGACATTTAAAAAAAACTGCACCTTGGCGCCAGGCTCCAGATTAATCGCATCGGCAATCGGCAACTGGACTTCCAGCTCGACATCGGCCGGATCGGCAACCATCAAAATGCGCTCGCCGACGGTGACCGGCTTGCCTATCCAGTCGTTAACATCGGAAAATACCGCTATCCCGGCATGAGGCGCTTTAATGTCTATACGCGCCAGCCAATCCTCCATGCTGCGCACTTCGGCCTGCTGCTGCTCGACTCGGCTTTGAAGGATATTGACCTGCGCCTTGCTGTCCATATCGAACATCGCCTGCTGCGCGGTTTTGCGATATTCGGCTTCGGCAACCGCCAAAGCCTTGCGGGTAACTATCAGCTTGTTTTTAATCGTCTCTTCTTCAAGACTTAACAACAACTGATCTTTTGCCACCTGGTCATTGGGTTGGACAAAAAACCGGTCGATGACGCCGTCGATAGCGGCCCTGAGTATCGTCGGATGTGCGGGAATAACGCTGGCCGGAGCCATTGCCGTTTGCCGAACCGGAATCCATAGCAGACAAAACAGCACAGCCAGACCGACCATCAAGCGCTTTTTAGTCAGCCAGTCCTGTTTCCAGAAAGGCGGCCTCGGCGACAAAGCGGCCCAGGCATGGCCGAAGGTGTGCGCCACGTGCTCCAGCAAATAAAGCTCACCATCCGACCAGGCAGCTTCCCGCGCCAGCAGTAATCCGGCTTGCGGCGTAGCGCCATAAGCCGACACCGGCAGCCATAAGGCATGAGCGGGTAACCATTGTTGCCACTCATCGGCACAATCGCCTTCCAGATCTTCTGCCGTCAGGGGCCGAATGCCGCCTGAAGTGTCCGCAGACAACTGCCTGAAGACCTGTTTCAACCAGAAAATATACGGAGCATTAGAGTCGATCACCGCCAAACCTGAGACTGCGGCCACTTGCGATCCGTCTATTCGCCACAGCGCCGCCTGACGGTATTCAATCAGGCGGCGGCTGTCATTAACCAGCGTATAGGCCAGCGCTTCGGCGGTATCGGCGTTACGGAAGGCTTTTTCCAGTTGCAGCAATGTCGCCAGCGCCGCCAGCTGCCGATGCGCCTCAGTCGCTGTATCAGTCATGCCTGGCAGACGGTTGCATCGATTCCTGACCGACTGCGGCGCCTCCTCCATCCTTGGCGGTCGCCGATGGAAAAATAGCGCGCCCGCTCATCCCGGCCAGCAGATCGTCAGCCTTGCCGGTAATGACGCCGGTAATTTTAATGGATTGACTGACTGCATCGATGCGCGCGCCCAGCATCTTGACTTTGGCCGGATACTCGCGCTGCGTTTCTTCAAGGAAAACCTTAAACTCATAGCCCGGCTTCAACCACATCAGCCAGCTGGAGGGTACCAGTACAGTGATTTCAAGCTGGCTGTCATCCAGAATATCCAGAATCGGGTCGCCTGCTTTAACGTATTGATAGCGCTGCACCAGACGCTCCGCCACGCGACCCGAAAAAGGCGCGGAGATTGTACATTTTTGCAGCACCGCCCCCATCAAGGCAATATCGGCTTTGGCCTTGGCAACTTCGGCAGCCGCCATTTCAAGTTCCAACGGACTCATCGAATTGAGTTTGGTTAAACGAGTATTAACCTCATAAGTTTTTTCGGTGGCTTGCACAACGGCCTGCGCTTTTTTCAGTTGCGCCTGTTGTTCGGCGCAATTGAACGCGACCAGTAAATCCCCTTGTTTAAACCGTTCGCCCTCCTGAACATTGAGCTGAATGATTTTTGCCGCCATTTCACTGGACAGGATAGTGGAATGCAGTGCATTGAGTTGAGCGCGAATTTCCGCCGTCTCGGCGGAGTAGACTGTGCTGAAAACGCTAAAGCCGGTGATGCAGATGAGCAATCTTAAAAAAATACGCATAATAGGTCTTGGTTTGTTTGCTGGGAGTTAAAAATGAGTAGGCCAGAGGCGAACCAAGCGTAATGCTGAGTGGACTTTTCCGGCTTATCATGCAGCGATGGACGGAAACGCAAGTTTCCGCTTTCGCTCAAACAGGCTTAGGATACCGTCATTAATAACTTCCCAATAAATTTTTCCGTTCGCCCTGAGCGTATAGCCGAAGGGCTCGGCACAAACGGCTTGACGATAGAAGACAGTGATTTCGGGAAGTTATTTTTAACCAAATTCTTAGTCCAACCTACAGGACTACTCGCCTAATCCTTCTTAACCGCACTAGAATCAACGGCCGATAACGTGTCTGCTGCCGGTTTCGTTGCCGACGGAAACCGTCCGGCCTGCCAGTTTTTATCCACCGCTTCGATGGAACTCGCCAGAGTGTTAATATCGTAATTTTCAATAAAAACCGGCAAAGGATCAAGGCCCAGCGAGACATAAACCCTGCCCAGCGAACTTTGAATGCCGGCATAGCCTTCAAGCAGCTGTAACCGCGACATCAAGGCATTGGTCGTCGCACGAATGCGTTCCAACTCGGTTTTGGCCTCATTTTCGGCGTCTGTAGTGATATGCTTGGAAATCTTCTGATTGATTTCATCCAGTTCCTGGGTGCGCTTATACTGCTGCTCTGCAACCAAGAACTGCTGGTAGGACAAATGAACCTGGGTCAATACCGCCATGTAAACGGATAACCGCCGCGTATCCCCGAGCTTTTCCTGGGCGTCTATCTGGCTAAAACGGGCCGGAGCCGAAACCAACTCCATCAGGTTATTGCTGATTAAGCCGCTCAATTCCAGCCAGTTGTTATTTAACAGATACGAGTTGCTGTCATGGTTATAACCGGCCCTGAATTCAATACCGGGAAGCAGGCGCAATATGGCTTTATGCGTTTCTTCTGTGGTAATCCTGTTATTGTAAATTTCCTCACGCAATTCAGGACGCTGTTGCAAAGCCATTTCTTCCATTTTCTCAATAGCCAATGAAAATTCCGGCGCTTGCAGCGCGTTGTTTTCAGGTAATTTGAGCTCAAATTTCTGGTTGGGCGATATGCCCAGCAAAGAGGCCAGTTCGGTCTTGGCGAGACGCAACGTTTCTGATAGTTCTTCCAGTTTCCGGATGATTTCCAGTAGATCTTTTTCGTATTGCAGTATGGACAGCGGTGCAGACAGACGTTCGCTCTCGATACCCTGTGCGTCTTTCAATGCCTGCTTGGCGCTGCCCAGGATTTTATCGATCTCTCCCTCCAATTGTTGGGTGCCAGCCATACGCCAGAATGCTGTACGCACATCCTGCATCAATAATTGCGCGGTTTTACGACGGGTTTCTTCTGCAACCAAAACCCTGTTCGCATCCTGCTTAGCCTGAAAATAGCTGACACCGAAGTCCAGCACGTTCCAACTGAAAGTAAAATCGTAAACCTTGCGCGACCGGTCTTGGGAAGTCGATGACTGTAATTGTTGGGCGCCGGTTATAGCGTTACGGCTGTTGGATGCGCTAAAATTATCACGCCCCCGATAACCCGCCGAAGCAATCAAATCAGGCAATAAATTGAATTTTGCCAAATCGGACTGCCCGTCGGCCACAGCATGCTCCATCATCTTGACACGATGATTGAGGTTATATTTTAGCGCCCTGGCCATCGCTTCATAGACAGTAATTGGCGCGACAATAGGTTCCTGTTTTGCAAAAATGACCAGTTTATCGGCATCAAGTGATGTTTGTTGCTCACTTCGTGTAATAGGTTCCGGCATGATCGCGCAACCGGCGAGCATTACAATGCCGGAAAGACCGGCGACCAACTGGGAGACTGGATAGTTCATGATAATTTTTTATTATTAATTTAGTCGAAAGAATTACAGACGGCTCTCTCCGCCTCGTTTTACAACTATCAGGTTAAAAATATCCCCGTACGGGGGACCCAATGCGCAAAGTTATTTAATTCCATATCAGGCTGCATCCTTGTCATTGTTAACAAGGCTTGCCAAGCTGTCCAGCAATTTTAGGCGGTGAAGTTCAAAGCCTTTTCTGCCCACCATCTGCAGCTGTTGCGTTAAACCGGGCTTGCCGGCGTGAGCCAGTTGCTTATCGCTCCGCTCCAATCGGCCTTGTTGATTTCGCCCTGTCCCCTCCTGCCCCTGCGGATGATCTCCAGCCTGCGGCTGATCTTGATCTTGATCTTGATCCCGCTTCCCCTGTTGCTCCGATCTGCCTTTTTGCGGCTGCACCTTGACCAGAACAACCACCTGCTTGCCCTGCCCGTCTCTTATGGTGACTTTCACGGTTATCGGACTGGTCACGACAGCGCCATCTTTTACCGTCACGGCCCCGGTGCTGGGGTTAACGCTGATAAATGACGGCAAACTTTGTCCGCTGGACTGGGCGCCGGTAATAGTTATCACCCCTGTCGTATCCAACCCGGCAAAGGCGCTGGACGGTAAGTTAATAGTGCCGCCGCTCGTACCATTGCCGTTCGAATCGACGCTCAACTTCATATCCACCACTATGGTTTGATTAGGGCTGGAACCGGAGTTGTTGGGACCTGTATTATTGCCGGTGTTGGAGTTATTACCTGTGTTGTTATTGCCGTTGTCTGTATCGGTATTATAGCTGTTATTACCCGTACCAGTGCTATTGCCAGTACCGGTATTATTGTTATTACCTGTGTTATTACCTGTATTGTTACCGGTGCCGTTATTATTGCCTTGATTATTGTTATTGCCCGTGCCGGTGTCTGAACCCGGCTTGCTATCGGTGTTTCCGGTTTGCTGACTGAGGTTGATGGTCACTGCAGCTACTGCTCCTGTTTCTTCGCTGGCTACACTTTCATTATTACCTTGACCGTCAGTGTAAATGGCGACTACGGAGATATGCTTGCCTGCGTCAGCTTCTTTCAGAGTATAGCTCCCGTCTGTGGCGCCGTTGATATTAACACCGTCAGCTTTCCACTGGTAACTAATAGCACCCAAACCATCAGCATCGGCCAAGTTGTTGCCGGCAGTTAGGGCGAGCCCGACAGAAGGGGTTCCGCTGATAGTTACCGTACCGGTAGGCAGATCATTAACCGGACTCACCGTGATCTTGAAGGTCTGGCTGGCGCTGCTGTCTGTGCCGCCATTAGCCGTGCCGCCGTTATCCTTGATCGATACAGTCACGGTGGCGCTGCCGTTGGCGTTGGCCGCCGGGGTGTAGCTCAGGTTGCCGTTGCTGTCGATAGTCGGCTGCACGCTGAACAACGCGTTGTTGTTATTGCTGGTGGTAAAGCTCAGAGTTTGGCCGCTTTCGTCAGCCGGACCTGCGCTAAGTCCGGTCGCCCAGTTGCTCACTGTTTGCGCTCCGGCATCTTCGTTGACGGTCTGGTCTGCGCCCTTGGTAAAACCGGGGGCGTCATTGACCGGATTCACCGTGATGGTGAACGTCTGGCTGGCGCTGCTGTCTGTGCCGCCATTGGCCGTGCCGCCGGTATCCTTGATCGATACAGTCACGGTGGCGCTGCCGTTGGCATTGGCTGCCGGGGTGTAGCTCAGGTTGCCGTTGCTGTCGATAGTCGGCTGTACGCTGAACAACGCGTTGTTGTTATTGCTGGTGGTAAAGCTCAGGGTTTGGCCGCTTTCGTCAGCCGGACCTGCGCTAAGACCGGTCGCCCAGTTGCTCGCTGTTTGCGCTCCGGCATCTTCGTTGACGGTCTGGTCTGCTCCCTTGGTAAAGCCGGGAGCGTCGTTGACCGGGTTCACGGTTATGGTGAAGGTCTGGCTGGCGCTGCTGTCTGTGCCGCCATTGGCCGTGCCGCCGTTATCCTTGATAGATACAGTCACGGTGGCGCTGCCGTTGGCGTTGGCCGCCGGGGTGTAGCTCAGGTTGCCGTTGCTGTCGATAGTCGGCTGTACGCTGAACAACGCGTTGTTGTCATTGCTGACGTCAAAACTCAGAGTTTGGCCGCTTTCGTCAGCAGGGCCTTTGCTGAGGCCTGTCGCCCAGCCATTTACCATTTGCGCACCGGCGTCTTCGTTGACGGTCTGGTTGGCGCCCTTGGTGAAGCCGGGAGCGTCGTTGACCGCAGTGACATCGATGGTTTCGGTATAACTTGAGCCTGAATAGTCCTTACCGTCGCTGACCTGGTAGGTGAAGCTCACATAGCCGGCGCCATTGGCATTAGCTGCTGGAGTAAACTTGAGGTTGCCGGCATTAATATCCGCCACAGTGATGGCCTGATTAGCGGTAACCGCAGCCCCATTCAGCGTCAGCGTACCCGCTCCCGGCAAACCGGTAACCTTGACCAGTTGCAGGGTGTCGCCGCTGTCAGCGTCGCTGAAATGGAAATCGGCGGCGGCAAAAGTGTATGCATGGTCTTCATTGACCGTGACCGTACCGTTGCTGGAGGTGGGGGCGGCATTGGCGGTCACCGAAATCCCGTTGCCGGTAAGATCGGCCACCACCACCGCAGCATCAGCCCCGGCCGCCCAATCTTCGGCGGCCGCCAAGTTGTAAACCGTGCTGTCGTTGGCGTTGAAGCCGGTCTTGTTGAACAGGGCATTGACGCCGGCTTTGTCTGCCCCCGTCAGGGTCACCGTAAACTCGGTGGAAGAAGTAATTTCCACATTTGCAGTACCGGTCAAGGTGTAAGTAGCCCCCCCCTGGCCGGTAACAGTCAATTTTGCGACATCAATGTCATTCGCAGCACCTGCCCTTTTTACAAAGTTGGCGCCGGTCACTACCAACACGCCAGTATTGTTGACATAGGTGGCGCTGGTAACCGTTGGCACCGGAACATTGCTGGCCGTGACACCATTACCGGTCAGGTCGGCCACGACCACCGCCGCATCGGCGCCAGCCGCCCAATCTTCGGCGGCAGCCAGGTTATAAGTGGTCGCGCTGGTCGAAGCAGTACCGTTCTTGTTGACGATCTGGTTGATCGCAGCCTTGTCGGTCGCGCTCAACGTGATCGTGAACGCGGTGCCCGAGGTGATTTCCACGTTTGCAGAATCGGTCAGCGTGTAAGTTTCCCCACCCTCGCCAGTGAACGTCAGCTTGCTGGCTACGATGTCATTGGTTGCACCGGCCAGCTTCAGGAAGCCGGTGCCGGTCACTACCAGTGAGCCGGTGACAGCATCGTAAGTAGCGCTGGTGATGGCGGGTACCGCCACGTTGCTGGCGGTGATGCCGTTGCCGGTTAAGTCAGCCACTACCACCGCCGCATCGGCGCCCGCAGCCCAATCTTCGGCGGCGGCCAAGTTGTAGGTGGTGGAGCTGGTCGATGCGGTACCGTTCTTGTTGACGATCAGGTTAATCGCGACCTTGTCGGTGGCGCTTAACGTAATCGTGAACGCGGTGCCCGAGGTGATTTCTACATTCGCGGTGTTAGTCAGGGTGTAGGTTGCTCCGCCCTCGCCGACGAAAGTCAGTTTGTTAGCGACGATGTCGTTGATCGCTCCGCTCTTGCTCAGGAAGCCGGTGCCGGTCACTACCAGAGAACCGGTGGCGGCGTCATAGGTCGAACTGGTAATCGTTGGAACCGGCACATTGCTGACAGTGATGCCGTTACCTGTCAAGTCAGCCACTACCACCGCCGCATCGGCGCCTGCCGCCCAGTCTTCGGCGGCTGCCAGGTTATAAGTGGTCGCACTGGTCGAAGCGGTGCCGTTCTTGTTGACGATCTGGTTGATCGCGGCCTTGTCGGTGGCGCTTAGCGTGATCGTGAATGCGGTACCCGAGGTGATTTCCACGTTCGCGGTGTCAGTCAGGGTGTAAGTTGCCCCGCCTTCGCCGGTGAATGTCAGCTTGTTGGCTACGATGTCGTTAGTCGCGCCGCTCTTGCTCAGGAAGCCGGTACCGGTCACCACCAGTGAGCCGGTAGTGGCGTCATAAGTCGAACTGGTAATAGTCGGCGCGGCCACATTGCTGGCCGTGATGCCGTTGCCGGTCAGGTCCGCCACGACCACCGCCGCATCGGCGCCTGCCGCCCAATCTTCAGCGGCGGCCAAGTTATAGGTGGTCGCGCTGGTCGAAGCGGTACCGTTCTTGTTGACGATCTGGTTGACTCCAGCCTTATCGGTGGCGCTCAACGTAATCGTGAACGCGGTACCCGAAGTGATTTCCACGTTCGCGGTGTCGGTCAGGGTATAGGTTGTGCCGCCTTCGCCGGTAATAGTCAGTTTGTCGGCGACGATGTCGTTGCTTGCGCCGGATTTCGACAGAAAACCGGCGCCGCTCACCACCAATACGCCGCTGTTGGCATAGTAAGTAGAGCTGGTAATGGCCGGTACCGCGACATTACCGGCCGTGATGCCGTTGCCGGTCAGGTCGGCAACCACCACCGCAGCATCTGCGCCCGCCGCCCAATCTTCGGCTGCAGCCAGGTTATAAGTGGTCGCGCTGGTCGAAGCGGTACCGTTCTTGTTGACGATCTGGTTGATGGCGGCCTTGTCGGTCGCGCTCAACGTGATCGTGAACGCGGTGCCCGAGGTGATTTCCACGTTTGCAGAATCGGTCAGCGTGTAGGTTGCCCCGCCCTCGCCGACGAAAGTCAGTTTGTTGGCGACGATGTCGTTGGCCGCACCGCTCTTGCTCAGAAAGCCGGTGCCGGTCACTACCAGCGAACCGGTAGCTGCGTCATAGGTCGAACTGGTAATAGTCGGCACCGCCACGTTGCTGACGGTGATGCCGTTACCGGTCAAGTCAGCCACTACCACCGCCGCATCGGCGCCTGCCGCCCAGTCTTCGGCGGCCGCCAGGTTATAAGTGGTCGCACTGGTCGAAGCGGTGCCGTTCTTGTTGACGATCTGGTTGATCGCGGCCTTGTCGGTGGCGCTTAGTGTGATCGTGAACGCGGTGCCGGAGGTGATTTCCACGTTCGCGGTGTCAGTCAGGGTGTAGGTTGCCCCGCCTTCGCCGGTGAATGTCAGCTTGTTGGCTACGATGTCGTTAGTCGCGCCGCTCTTGCTCAGGAAGCCGGTACCGGTCACCACCAGCGAGCCGGTAGTGGCGTCATAAGTCGAACTGGTAATAGTCGGCGCGGCCACATTGCTGGCCGTGATGCCGTTGCCGGTCAGATCCGCCACGACCACCGCCGCATCGGCGCCTGCCGCCCAATCTTCAGCGGCGGCCAAGTTATAGGTGGTCGCGCTGGTCGAAGCGGTGCCGTTCTTGTTGACGATCTGGTTGATCGCAGCCTTGTCGGTGGCGCTCAACGTGATCGTGAACGCGGTGCCCGAAGTGATTTCCACGTTCGCAGTGTCCGTCAAAGTGTAGGTTGACCCGCCCTCGCCGACGAAAGTCAGCTTGCTGGCGACGATATCGTTGGTCGCACCGGCCAGCTTCAGGAAGCCGGTGCCGGTCACTACCAATGAGCCGGTGGCAGCGTTATAGGTCGAACTGGTGATGGTCGGCACAGCCACGTTGCTGGCCGTGATGCCGTTGCCGGTCAGATCCGAGGTGTCACCGGCGGTAACTTGAGCGTCCCAATCATCGGCTGCAGCCAAGTTGTAGGTGGTAGCGCCGGTTGAAGCGGTGCCGTTTTTGTTGACGATCTGGTTGATCGCTGCCTTGTCGGTCGCGCTTAAGGCCACCGTAAACGATGTCGCGCTGGTGAGTTCCACATCCGCAGAATCGGTCAGGGTATAAGTTGCCCCGCCCTCGCCGGTGAACGTCAGTTTCGCGGCGGTAATGTCATTGACCGCACCTGTCTTAGCCTGCATGTTGGTGCCGGTCACCACCAGACTGCCGGTAGCTGCGTCATAAGTAGCCGAAGTGATTTTCGGGGAAATAGACACGGTAATGGCATTGGAGGCGTCGGCTATATTGGCCGCAGCATCCGCCCCGGTCATCCAGTCATCGGCGGCAGCCAGATTGTAGGTGGTAGAGTCATTGGCGCTGGTACCGATCTTGTTTAGCAGCGCGTCGACGCCGGTTTTGTCCGCCCCGGCCAGCGTGGCAGTGAACGAGGTTGCCGAAGTAATCTCCACACCGGTAGCGTTGGTCAGCGTATAGGTCGCACCGCCCTGACCGGTAAAGGTCAGCTTAGTGAGATCAATATCGTTATTGGCGCCGACCTTCTTAAACAGATTGGTGCCGGTTACCGTCAGTACGCCGGTGTCCGAATCGTAGGTAGACGACGTAATAGTCGGCGTTTGAACATTGCTGACCGTAATTCCGTTGCCGGTAAGGTCTGCCACAACCGTCGCGACCGCGGTGCCAGCCATCCAGTCCTCGGCAGCAGCCAAGTTGTAGGTAGTGGCGCCGGATGACGATGTGCCGTTTTTGTTCAACAGCCCCCGCACCACTACTTGGTCTGCGGCGTTCAGCGTCACCGAAAACGTAGTGGCATCGGTAATTTCGACGTCAGATGAAGTCAACGTATAAGTTCCGCCCTCACCCGTCAGCGTAAGCAGGGAAACCGCGACATCGTTGGCTGCGCCACTCTTAGACACCAGATTGGTGCCGGTCACGGTCAACACGTTGGTGCTGGCGTCGTAGGTGGCCGAGGTCACCGTCGGGGCGGCGTAGTTGCTCACAGTGACGGCATTGGTGGTGTCGCTGCCGTTGCTCGAATCGCCGCGGTTCCAGCTTGCCGCAGCCGACACGTTATAAGTCGTTGCGCTCACCGACGACGTACCGTCCTTGTTCAGCAATGCTTCCACGTTGGTCAGGTCGGCTCCGCTGAGCGTGACCGAGAACGAGGTTGCCGACGTAATCTCCACACCGGTGGCATTGGTCAACGTATAAGTCGCTCCGCCTTCTCCGGTAAATGTCAGTTTGGTGAGATCAATATCGTTGGTAGCGCCAGACTTTGACAGGAAGCCGGTGCCGGTTACCACCAGGATATTGGTATTGTAATCGTAAGTAGCGCTGGTGATGGCCGGAACCGCCACGTTACTGGCAGTAATGCCGTTGCCGGTCAAGTCGGCATCGGTGACCCCGGCAGCCGCTCCGGCTGTCCAGTCTTCGGCGGCCGCGAGGTTATAGGTCGTGCCGCTGGTCGACGCTGTGCCGTTTTTGTTGATCATCTGGTTGATCGCCGCCTTGTCGGTGGCGCTCAAGGTAATGGTAAAGGCGGTTCCCGAAGTAATCTCGACGTTCGAGCTATCGGTTAAGGTATACGTCGCCCCGCCTTCGCCGGTAAAGGTGAATTTGTTGGCGACGATGTCGTTGGTCGCGCCGCTCAGCTTCAGGAAACCGGTTCCGGTCACAACCAAAGATCCCGTCGAGGCATCATAGGTGGACGAGGTGATCGCAGGAACCGCCACGTTACTGGCAGTAATGCCGTTGCCGGTCAAGTCGGCATCGGTGACCCCGGCAGCCGCTCCGGCTGTCCAGTCTTCGGCGGCCGCGAGGTTATAGGTGGTGCCGCTGGTCGACGCTGTGCCGTTTTTGTTGATCATCTGGTTGATCGCCGCCTTGTCGGTGGCGCTCAAGGTAATGGTAAAGGCGGTGCCGGAGGTAATCTCGACGTTCGAGCTATCGGTTAAGGTATACGTCGCCCCGCCTTCGCCGGTAAAGGTGAATTTGTTGGCGACGATGTCGTTGGTCGCGCCGTTCAGCTTCAGGAAATCGGTTCCGGTAACAACCAAAGATCCCGTGGAGGCATCATAGGTGGACGAGGTGATGGCCGGTACTGCAACGTTGCTGACAGTAATGCCGTTGCCGGTGGCGTCAGAAATGTCTCCACCGGTAATAACGGTGTTCCAATCGTCGGCAGCGGCGAGGTTATAGGTCGTGCCGTTGGTCGACGCTGTGCCGTTTTTGTTAATCATCTGGTTGATTGCCGCCTTGTCGGTAGCGCTCAAGGTAATGGTAAAGGCGGTGCCGGAGGTAATCTCGACGTTCGAGGTATCCGTCAAGGTATAGGTTGCTCCACCTTCGCCGGTAAACGTGAGTTTATTGGCGGTAATGTCGTTAGTCGCCCCGCTTGCTTTCACAAGGTTTGTACCGGTCACCGCCAGAGTACCCGTGCCGGCGTCGTAGGTAGAGCTGGTGATGGTGGGAGTTTGCACGTTGCTGACGGTGATGCCGTTGCCGGTAGTATCGGCTGGAGCCGACGCTGTGGAATCCCAATTCGCTGCGCCCGCCAAGTTGTAAGTAGTGTTGCTAGTCACCGATGAGGTAAGGTTCTTGTTCAGCAGCCCTTCCACGTTGATCTGGTCGGCGGCGTTCAGGGTTATCGAAAACGCAGTGGCGCTGCTGGCGGTCACGCTGGAGCTGGTCAACGTGTATGTATTGCCGCCCTCGCCGGTCAGCGTCAGCTTGGTGGGATCGATGGTGTCGCCGGTAGTCATGTTGGCGCCTGTCACCGCCAGCACGTTGGTAGAGGCGTCATAGGCGGCCGAGGTGATCGCTGCGGGAGGAGTATAATTGGTGATTGTCGTACCCGAGGTAGTCGATATCTTACTGACAGCGCTACCAGCGGCACCCGTGCTAGCGCCAGGAGCGAGTCCGCCAGATCCGCCACCTCCCGTATTTCCCGTAGCCATTGTGGCGTAGCTGCCGGAATCCATACGTACCGTACCACCGGCATTCCAAATGCCACCAATACCGGCACCGCCGGCGCCGCCATTAACTCCAGGGGCAGCAGCGTAGGTGCCGCCACCGCCACCGCCACCGGCCCCAATATTGTTGGTAATGGTACTGGTCAGGATAGTGATAATTCCTGCGCTGGTATTGTAGATACCGCCAGCCGCATTACCCCCGGCGCCGCCTGCTTTATCAAGACCAGTGCCGCCGCCGCCGCCGCCAATCGCGAGACCACCACCACTATTGGCCGTTCCGCCACTGCCACCGGACGAATAAGCCCCATAGGCTCCTCCTGCCCCACCGCTGGTGCTGCCGCCACGACCGCCTCCCGCTCCACCAGTTTTATTATTTCCGCCATTTCCGCCCGTGCCTGCGGAAGCCGCAGTCGGCGCCGCTGCACCAACTGAGCCGTGGCTGGTACCACCGGCACCACCAAATGTAGTGCCAAATCCACCGCCGCCGCCGCCGCCATCGCCATATCCAGAAGAGCTACCGCCAGAACCACCGCCACCAGCCGCCTTATTTGAAGTAATCGTGCTGCCGCTAATCGTCAGTGTCCCTGCGTTGTAAATAGCAGCACCAAGTGCATCTCCTCCTGCCTTGCCTATTCCACCGTCTCCACCTGTCACATTTCCATTAGCGCCGTCACCGGTTACAAAGCCATTAGTGATGGTCAGGTTGTCAATTTCAACAGATCCAGTTCCAGTCGTTGTGATGTTGAGCACCCTAGCGAGATTGGCGCCACTGAGGGTAAAGCCGCCGCCGACGATGGTCATTTTATGATTGTCGGTCACATTAATGGTGATGGCATCGCCAGCCAAGGCGAAGGTGATGTTGCCGGTAAGGGTGATGATGTCGTCCACATTGTCGGTATTGCCGGTAGCGATAGCGGCTTGCAATTGCGCAACAGTGTTGACACTGGTTGTGACTAACAGATGATCGTAGTTCGACAATTTGGATACATCCAAAGCCGATGAGTAATCAATAGTTCCGGTGGTGATTTCCAGGTTCCAGTCGCCACCTAAACCGGCAGCGCCGGTACTGTTGGAGGATGCTGCGACGTCGGCCCCGGTGATGGCTGCCAGAGTGTCGATAAAGGCATGACCAGCGCTGCCCGCGCCCACATCGCAACCGTAGAGCAGGATGTCGCCATTAGCGGTCAAGGCGTTACCGATGGTTTGCAGTTCGCTGGTGTATTTGTCCATATTACCGCTGAACAGGCCTACATCGCCCAGCAATAACAAGCCGGAGTCGCCGTGGGATACGATACTGATGGAGTCGATGCCGGTGCGCCCTTTCAGGGCTTCGGCGATCTGCATCACGCCGTCGCGGTTCGGATCCAGCACCACCACCTCGGCACCGGGAGCGGCAGCCGCCACCACGGCTTGGTAGTCCTGAATGCGGCCATCCACGAACAAAACTTCGTGCGGCACAGCAACGGCAGGTTGGGCCATCTCCGGCGCGGGCGGCACTACATCGGCGGGCGGCGCTTTATCCGCCACCGGCGGCACATAGGCTGCGGCTGCGTCCAGCAACGCTTTTGCATCGGCCGCTTGCGCAGTTTGATCCACAGTCGGAGGGGCATCTTGCACCGTTACATCCGCAGCAGTGGCCGCCGCCGCGCCATCGAACATCAGGCGTGGCTCCAGAGCGATCATGGTCCGGCGGGGCTTGTGCTGAGAGTCACCCCAAAGTACAGAGGTCGACAGGCTTGAATTTGTTTTGCCTGATTTTTCTTTGAACGGTGATTTGATAAAGTTCATGGTGTTCTCTCTAGCATTAATGGTGTCGGGACTGAGGGAAGTCTAATTAAGGATATGGTTAGTAATAACTTCCCGATATTGATCGGATGAAATTTTTCCGTTCGCCCTGAGCTTGTCGAAGGGTCAGCACGAACGGCTTGACGAGCGAAAATAGTGGTTTTCGGTAAGTTATTTTTAACCAAATCCTAAGCATTGGGCATGTTAGCGGCTGGAAATCGAAAAGCTTGAATATCAGCTGTGTAGAACAACCAACGCTGCCGGCTGGACAAGATTTGAACCCCGCCCTCATCGTTTAAATTTGTCATTACGCGAAACATCCTTACAAAAACCAACGAGGACTCTAAGCGAACTCAAGCTCACGGGCTTGCTGAGTTTATTGTTAATATGCTCGAAGATTCTCATGACGACTCTCAATTGGGGCAAAATAATTAGTTAAAGTGTCGTCTTGGCGCTGCTGCTGTCCGTCTCTGCCGGTTGGATGGAAATGACGTTGGCGCGACTGCCGCGCCCATCCTGCCAAAAAGACATATCGGCGTACTGTGCGAACAAATCGGGCGGCAAGACGGTTGCGCGCCGTTCCAGCGAAACTTGAGGCCGGATGCGGTGCAGCCCGGCCAGCCCCAGGTTGTTGTCGAACTCCGGGGCGTCGTATTCGACTTGGGCGTAGTCGTGCTCGAACGGCTCCTCGCCGAGAAAGCGGTAAATCAACGGCAGGACTTTATTGGGAGCCTGCGCCAGCAATTCGTAGTCCACTACCAATAGCGATGCAGCCTGTTCGCCGTAAAAGGCTTCTTTAAGCGCCGACCAGGAGAAACCTACCAGCCGATTGCGCTGAGCTAAGGTGTCGACCCGACTATAAACAGTGTTGCGCTCCACGTCGTCGTTGAACAACAGGGTGTTTTCGTAAGGATTGGCGCGGTACAGGCGTTCGATGCTGTCCATGATCCAGGCCACGTTGCGTACGCAGGCGATCACCTTGGCTTCGGGAAACAGGTCGAGGATAGCGGGCAATTTAGCGCACCACATACGGTTGGTGTCGAACACGACGTTCTTATCGGACTGTTCGGCATAATAATTATCGAAAAAACCGCGTAACAACCGGCGGCGCTGTTCAGTGTTCACCACCGGCCCCCATTCGCTGCCGGCGCTGACTTGGCCCAACAAGCCTGAAAACAGCGCGCCCACCGGACTGCTCATACCCGCATGGAAACGGGGATTCTGGCGCAGGATAGCCGCCAGCAACGTGGAACCGGAACGGGGCAGACCGGAGATGAAATGATAATGGGACATAGTTTTAAACGCGATGATAAAACTCTAACGGAAAAAATACTTAACTCTCTGTATTAATAATAACATCTGGTTTCGATGTTACAACACAATTTATTGATTATAGCTGCATCCAGCGGATCGCGCTTTACCATCATTGCTATGCAGATAACCGAGACCTCCTCTTCTCAAGGCGGCAAACCCAAGGATACACATGTTTATGCCGGATTCGGAATGAGCATCTTTTTTTCATTCCCACGCGTTGCGTCCTGTATTTGGAAAGGCTTATTTCGACGTATTACCGCAGCTTGCAGTTCACGGCTCAGCGTGCATTGGCTGTGTTCCCACGGGCTGCGTCACTGCCATTAAGTTAAGTGCTGTAGGGGCGGGCCATGCCCGCGATGAAGTAGCTACAATTCTGTAATCGCCGCCCAAATGTCGCGGGCGCGGCCCGCCCCTACGATGTCCATTGTGCTTATGCTTAATGGCAGCGACGCAACGCGTGGGAACGAGGTACCACAAACGCTCTATGCTAAACGGCGTTCTTCGAGCTGCGCATAAAGCGGCGCGACCCGTTGCTGAAGTATCGGATGCGATGAGGCCGGCGTCACATCTGCGCTGAACCGGATGCCCCGGCTTTTGGCATTAAAACCGGCCCGTTGCCGCATGCGCGCCAGCTCCTCCGACGTGCAATCGAGACCTTGCCGGGGCAGCAGGTCTTGCCATAGGATGTCCGGTAATTGCCGGTAATTGATTAATTGCAGGTGCCCCACATTGGCGAGCGCCGCTTCGAAAAATCCGGCCAAAATCTTGGCGCAATAGCCGTCCAAATCCCCCGCCTCCAATGTTCCTGTCGCCAGCGTGGCGACCATGCCGGGCACCATCTGCGGCCCACGCTGGCGTTGATGGGATGCGAGTATGGCTTCCGGTTCGCGGTAGAGAAACCAGCATGGCGTATCAGGGAAAGCCGCACGCAGTATCGGCAAAAACTGAATATGCCAGCTATCGAGTTTGATAAAAAAATGAGTTTCCTCGGGACTGCGTTGTTGCCCGAGAGCCAGAATCAATTGCCTCAGGCCGACGCTGCCGCCACTGGCTTCGGGCTCCGTTTGATGCCGTCGCAAGAATGCATCGACGATTGGCGGTTCAGACATCACAATACAGCGGGACAGGGTTACCAATAATTGGGTTAGCAAGGTAGAACCGCAACGCGAGGTGTGAAAAATAAACGCGCTCGGCGTCAGCGCCGGTTCCAGACGCGTCAGCCAATCGAATTCTGTACGGCAGATGTAACGCTGCGCCGGATCCTGCTGTTGCAGCGTATCGGCGAAGAACGAAGCGGTAAAGCGGTCCGGCACATGCCGCCAAACGATTTCTCGGCCTTGCAGGGTCACCGGAAACCAATTGCGTAATGATGCCACAGCACCAGCCGCAACAGGCTGGCCGCGTAATAAATGCCGTTCATTCAGCATGGGATAGGATAGATAAAGAGGAAGGCGCGGCCTGACCGCGCCGAACCGGCTTAATTTCTGGAGGGGAAAATACCTTGCAGACAAATTATGTAGTTAAGCCCCAGATAAGGTTGCATGATGCTAGCTAAGGCTTGGGTTTGGACGGGGGCGGCCAACGCTTGCCCACCGCCGGTATTGGCGCCTACCGTTACTGCGCCGGTACCCGTCACCGTGGTGGTGACGCCGCCCAGCGAGGCCGGAGTCGCTTGCGCAGTGGTGGGCGGCAAATAGATCGCGGCACTGGTTGGGCCTCCAGCTGAAGAACTGGTCAAGGTGCTGCCGGCTGTAAAAGCGGTTGTCGCTGGTGGGGCGGCATGAGCAGTGGTATCGATGCTAATATCGGTAGTGGCGCTTAAGCCGTTTAAGCTCATCGACGCCGGATGTGTATGTGGAGGCAAATTGGCCGAAGTGAGGCTTATTGATACTGCGCCGTTACCGATAATCGTTACATTATTTGTACCTGCCTTTTCGCCCTGCTGAACCGGCGCCAAGCCAGGCCCATAATCCTGTGAACCAACGACGACCCGACCGCGCAGATCGGGCAAGCCAAAAGTACTTTGCCCATCTCCGCCATACATCGTGCCCAACAGCGCAAACATCGCCGAATTTTGAGAAATCGGCAATAGTTGACCATTGCAAAAAGCCCAGCCTCTTGGCGCGAAATTAAATCCCACTGCCATAATGGTTCCCATAAATGCATCCATAATAAACTCCTGTTTTACTGTACATGATTAAGATACAACGATAATAAACCGCCGCTCGATAAGATTAGTTACTAATAATACAATTACTTAAATTCCAATTGACCAGACAAAACCACAACGTAGATTAACTCATCAGTGCAGTTCATTTTTACCAAATTGGAAAAGCCAGCAGGTATAGTTCAGACTGTTTAATTCTAGTCAAATAGTCGGCCGACCGGGGCAGAACGATACCAGATTGATATATTAAAGAAAACAAAAAAGATCAGGGGCGAATTGCGGCGACCAGCCGTTTCCGCTTCATCGGCCGAACGATAACTCAACATGAACGTTACATTGTGCAAGCCTTTTTATGTAGCGACAAAACTCAGCTTCGGCCGGTGTTGTGTCGGTTGTTTATTGGCCGTGCCGCACAGCGGCCAATCGGCCGGCCAAATGCAGCGCCGCCGCTGTGCCCCTGTGCCGCAATTCAGCAATAATCTCCAGCACATTTGCGTCGGTAATACTGGGGTCGCCATACTTCGGCTCGGGATTGGCAATAAAACCTGCCGCATTAAAAATATCGGCCAACCATTGATTCGGGATGCAATCGAGCACCAAATGAATGCGATGCACCGCACTACGATTTTCAACCCGGTGCCGGCAATTGGCATTCATGTACCAAGTGCCGCCTACTGCAAAATGAACCGGTTCGTCATCCAGCCAGAACAACACATCAGGGTCGGTGATAATGGGGATATGCAAGCGCGCTACGCCGTCTTCAAAATTGGTCCCGGCATCGGTATGTTCGCTGATGACGCCGCCGGGCGCCAATGCCATCAGGCGCACGGAGCAGGTTTCGCATTTGAAGCGTTGCAGGACTTGCTGGAAATAAGGGCAGCGCGCCAATAATGGGGTATCCAGGAACTGGTTATTCGAAAATGCCAGAATATCGTCGCCACGCCCCTGGGATGAACGCAATGCCTGACAATGCCAATACCCGTCGCCGGCCTGGGCATTGTAATGAGGCACCCATTGGTCCGGCAATAAGCTCTGCAAATCGGCTTGCAATGCGGCCAGGTCGAATTCAAACGGCAAACGCAAATGGCGGGTAGCCTGCTTCATGCCGCCGCTCCGGCTCGCCAGCACATTTGTTCGCTGATTTCGTCTTCGTCAACAATTTGAAAGCCGGCAGAAAGATAGAGCTTGCGTGCCTTGAGATTATTTTTGAACACGCACAAACTCAAGCTGGCCTGATGCGCACCGGCCAACTGCTGAAGATGCTGCAACATATAACGCGCCACACCCTGTCTTTGAGCGCCAGGCAAGACTGCGATGTCGATCAGGCGCATGTCGCCGGCAACATGCTCGAATATCATGCGTCCCAGCAACCGACCTTGATATTCGAGTACTTTGGTTTGGGCGTTCGGGTAGTTCTGCTGCACCCCAAGCGCCTGAATTTGTTGCTGGGATCGGATCAAATTATCGATAAAGACGGGGTCCATCGGCAGCCCGAGCAAATCATCGCGGGTCGAACGATATAGCGTGGCGATAAATTCTTGATCATGCTCATGAACGGGACGCAAATTAAAATCGGGCGGCGGCATATCCATCAAATCTTTTTACGAAGTTTAAAATATTTTTTCTGCTATCATGCGCGTCGTCGACTTTCGATGCAACTCTCTATATTAAAGGATAGCTATGAATCTTGGTCTTGAACAATTCGCTCCGCTGGTGGGCGCAAACTTCATGGTACACACGCAAGCAGGCCTGATCGAAGTGCAATTAAGCGAAGCGACGGAACTGCCCCGCGGCAACCGGCCGGAACAATTCCGTACCCCGCTGTCCCTGATTTTTATCGGGCCGCCCGATGTGGCATTGTTGCAGGATAATTATATAATCGAGCATCCGGCATTGGGACAGCACCAATGGAGCATGGTGCCTGTATCATCAGGCAATCCGGCTGCTGACGACAAGCGCTACTACCAGATATTGTTTGCTTGAACGTAGAGTCGGCAATCAAAAAAACATGCGGTCGAACAACACACCTTGATCACATCAGAGTAACAGCAAGAATCTGTTGACTCGTTTTATCGACAGGCATAAAAAAACCGTAGCCCCGAAAGAGCTACGGTTGATTTTGCCGTGCAATTAGATGATTGTTACTTCTTCTGCTTGCGGGCCTTTTTGTCCTTGAGTGACAGTAAACTGTACTTTTTGTCCTTCATCAAGAGATTTAAAGCCGGAGCTGTTAATGTTGCGAAAGTGAACAAAAACATCTGGGCCGTTTTCTTGCTGAATGAAACCAAAGCCTTTTTCAGCGTTAAACCATTTAACTATACCTGTAGTCATTTTATGTAATCCTAATTTGTAGTAATTGAAGCCTTATAAAGGCCGATAGAGCTGGGAAATTAAAGAATTACTTAATGATAACGGAAGAACAATTACATGAAGAACTTCGTAACGGTAAGCATAACGGTAAAACAATTTCAAGCTGAGGTCATTCTATAGACGCACTATGGCAATGTCAAGCCTTTCAGTTTAACAATGAGACAAAGAGATGGCAGCTTGAAGAATTGAATGTGCTAACGAATAGAGCAAGCGGTCACGAAATACATCGTTCGCATGATATTAGGTAGCGTCTCTTCCGGCCTGGCCTGATCGGCGTACCGGTTGCCGTAGCGGGCAACAACGACGGCTGTATTGTATCCCGCAGCAAGGAGGTAAAAGACTTCGGGATAAAAATGGCTGTGCCGCTTTTTCAAGTGCAACACTTGGTCGACAGGCATAACGTCCAGCTGTTTTCAAGCAACTACGCGCTGTACCGACATGTCAGCTCGGGTAATATCAACGCTGGATATAGAGGTTCAAACCTAATCTGACAGTTACTGGTTTTTTAGACGTGTCGGTCAGATTAAGCCTGAACTATTACATTGCAAGAATTGCAGCGTTTTTGTTATTGCTTGAGAATGGCGATGATTCAAGTAATTGAAATAATTCGCCCTCAAATTCTTCGGAGCGAGCAATTACTCGATTAAGTCCATCTATATCCATCATACCTAAGTCACCTAATATCGAAAAAAGAACCGTAGGTTGTGCTGAGGTACGAAGCGCATCAATCGCGAACGATGCGCTTCACTTTGTTTAGCGCATCCCACGGGCTACTTCGACAAAAATGGCGATTTTCAAGGTTGCCTTTAGTTGACCAGTGTATGGCCGCGCTGACGCATACATGTTTTGAATGATCGTTTAAAGTCCTCGTTGGCCTCATAACCTTTCCACAATCCAGCGGGAATGGCCAAAATAGCACCACCCGCTGCACCTGTGGCAGCACTACCCGCGATAGCGCCAACAGCTGCACCGCCAGCCGCGCCGGTAACAGCACCAACACCTGCGCCCATGCCGACTTCTTTCGTGATATCCGATGCTTGATCTGCCAGTGCCTTGCACTCTAGCATGTCGCGCTGAGCGGTTTCCGGATGTTGATCCATGCGCGAATCGACAATCGGACGCCAACCACTCATCGATGCGCACCCAGTGGCTAATGCAGAAAGCACCAACAGTGTTGATAAACTATTTTTTTTCATGTTTTTCCCCAAAAAAGGCAATCATTTGAATTAATAAAATAAACTTTCTCACAAGCTTTGAGCTTGGGTTTGACGCCAACTGGCTATTTTCTAAGCAATTATGGTTGGTTAAGATTATCCCTGCATGAAATGAATGGGAGCTTAACAGAGTTTCAGGGCTGTAGGATGCGCTGAGGCACGAAGCGCATCCTACGAACTACAAGCTCCCTTTCTGGGCCTTGTTTCCATAGCTCTCGGAAGATTGCGGGCTATTGCCTCAACCAGACCGCGAATATCCTCAGCAGAGAGATGCCGCGTCAAAGTGAATCGGATACCCGATTTCCGCCGGGATACTGCCGGATAAACAGCGTGGTTGATGTAAAATCCCTCCTCAAGCAGGTATTTGGCCATTTCGCCTGCAACGTGAGGAAGTCCTAACTTGATGTAAAAAATGGGCGACTGCGAGCTGCAGGCTACAGGTATATCGTATTCTTTAAGCAGATGATTGCAGAGAGCAATACGACCTTGTAACTCCTGTTGCAGACGATTAATCTCCGGTGAGAGATGGATGCGGGCCGAGGCAAGAGCGGCACCAAGCATTGGGGGCTGGATAGGGCCTGAAAAAATCATAGGCCCGCCGCAGTTTTTAACGTATCGATGCATCTGTGCATTCGGAAAAATGAGCGCCCCGCCGCCGGCAGCGTAGGCCTTGCATAGGGACGTCGCAACAACCATTCGTTCTTGAATAGGCAGGCAATCGAGCACATAACCCCTACCGTGTTTGCCTATCCAACTCATGCCGTGAGCATCGTCAAAATACAGATGCAGTTGCTCGTAGCGGTTTAATAACTTGCCTAATTCATTTACCGGAGCCATGTCTCCAAACATGCTATAAACACCATCAGTCAGATACCAGACATGACGATACTGTTTGCTAAGGAACTGGATTCGTTCCTCAAGCAACTCCAAGTTGCAGTGAAGCAGAGTTTCAACAGGAACACCTTCCGTCTGCACCAACTTTGCAGCTGTTTGGACACTGTTGTGAGCCATCTGGTCGATGATAATCGCATCACCTTTTTGAATGAGCACCGGCAAGGCGGCGATATGCCCTAGAGTCGTGGTTGGGGTCGCCAGCACATGACCCTCGAATAACTCCCCGAACTGTGTTTCCAATTCTGCATAAGGCGTTGCCGACATATAGGCTCTCGATATAGCGAACTGGGTGCCATAGCGGGTTACTGCATCAATAGTTCCCTGCTTGAGCCGGGAATCCAGTTCTAATCCCAGGTAACTACACAGAGCAAAATTCAGCACATGCCTGCCGTTTAAGCAGATGGTGCGTCCATTGAAAACTTCGTCTTCAGTTGTGCGCTGCACCAATCCATGGCTTAAGCCCATATCGACTATCCTATCAATGGTGGTTACCCAGTTTGATTGAGTTTCCATAAGATGTTCCCGATTGAATTGAATTATCATTTCTCCTTCAGGTAAAAGTCGAAATGAGGGATAAAAAACAGCAATGATGTGCAAATACTATAGCTTCCGTGCCTTAACCTTGACTTAACGGTTGTCACATACAAGCTGGGGGCGTGTCGGTTCGGGGATTAGTTACCCCCGGTGAGTAAGTTACGATTGATGGCCTGAAGTTATGACTTTTCGGCGCCAATTCGATTACCAGCATCAAGCGCTACGGCGGCGAGTTTACGTTGATCCTGCTGGACCTGAACCACTTCAAGCGGGTCTACGATTCCTTCGGCCGCCCTGCCGGAGATGCCTCAAGGCCGTAGCTGACGTGCTTCAGAACAACCTCCGTGCGAACGATCTGCCGGGCCGTCTCGGCGGCGACGAATTTGCTGTGTTGCTGCCCGATACCGGGCTTGAAGAAGCCAAAGGACTGGCTGAGCGCCTGCGGCAAACCATCGAGGCAATGCCGGTAGGCATCGGCACAGACAAAACCGTCAACGCCGGGGTTGCCCGCGCCATTCCGACGCTGGACAAGGAAGCCGCTATCGACGCCGCCGATCAGGCGCTTTATCGCGCCACGGTCGCCGGGCGTAACCGGGTGGAGCTGGCGGATTGAGGCAATTTAAAAAAACCGCTGGAAAAGAAAAATCATTTATCTTGAAAGAGAAATTAACATGAAAATCAATATGCCGGTAACCAACGTGGAATATTCGCTTACAGAGAGTGACTCCAGCGTAT
>JALNYY010000070.1 GCA_023229605.1 Methylobacter sp. | reverse complement strand
TATCCAACGAATGAAGCAGGACGGCTGGGGCAGCCGCAGGCATTAGCGGTCGCGTAGTTTTTGCCGCTTGTTGGGCAGGGATGCCCATAAAAGCTTTCGCAAAAATAGCGACTCCCCGGTTTCTTTGATTTTTCTCCGTCTATGACGGTTTGCTAGCGCGAAACCGTCTTACGGGTTAGTCGGTTTTGTTCTGAAAAATGGTCCCTGTTCTCGTAAAAATAGGGGGATTGCTGGTAAAAGATGTGGGTGGCCACGCAAAAATAATTTTACGAGTTACAGATCCATTAACAACGGTGATTCCACGTGGACGATACTTTTCAAGTGAGCGGACATTTTCGGGAACTGCGAAAAGACACCTTAGTGGAAATCCCCAAAAATGGATGTCTATTCCAACTATTGTTGCATGAGTTCCTGACTTGACTATTACGGGGTCATAGCCTATTCCTCTGAAAGCGTCGATTCGGATTCTGTTGCTCAATTCGACATACAGACCGATTCCTGCTTCCCATAAATCATCTTTGTACAATAGGTCGACAAAATATTCTGGAATAGCCACACTACCGTGACCTTTTCCATCAATCATAAAATTGCCGGATGCCATTATTCCGCATAGCGTTTTTAGAAGCCATTTTTCTAGTTTTAACCCATCTACTACTAACTTTGACGGGACTAGTTTTAAATCACTTGCTGTTTCCTTGCTATCAAGAAGTTTAAGATGATTAATGAATTTTGATGCTTCTGAGTCAAGACTGGATAAAGCAGAGTTATGGTTGCTACAGAGAACTGTTGCAGTCAGTGCATTATGCGAAATCGCTTTAGATGTACCTTGCTTTAACCAAGGGAACCCTGTTACTTCAATAGGGCCAATTACTTCCAGAACGGATTTGGAAATGTAGTGCTCTGCTGACTTACCATCACAATTCCCTAAGTGTTTGGCATAACATTTTGGGTAGGGAATGGTTTTTTTCTTCATCTCTTAGTCTTTTATAGCCTTAAAACCAATATCGGTACGGTAATAGACATTATCCCAGTGGATGCCGTTAGCCAGCGCGTAGGCTTTGCTTTGGGCTTCCTTAATGTCGTGGCCCAAGGCGCAGGCGCATAAAACCCTGCCTCCTGCCGTGACCAGATTGTCGCCGACTTGCTGGGTGGCCGCATGAAACACTTTGCTGTCTTCGCGTTCCCCGGCAGGCAAGCCGGAAATGACCGCGCCTTTTTGGTAAGCATCGGGATAGCCGCCTGCCGCCAGAACCACGCCTAATGCGGCGCGCTCGTCCCAGTCGCTGGTGGTTTTATCGAGATTGCCGGCTAGCGCGGCCTCGCAAAGCTCCACCAGATCGCTTTTCAAGCGCATCATGATCGGCTGCGTTTCAGGGTCGCCGAAGCGGCAGTTGTATTCCAGTACTTTAACGGTACCATCGGCGCTGATCATCAATCCGGCGTACAGAAAGCCGGTGTAAGGTAGTCCGTCGTCGGCCATGCCTTTCAAGGTCGGCTCGATGACTTCGCGCATGACCTTGCCGTGGATTTCCGGGGTGACGACGGGGGCAGGGGAGTAAGCGCCCATGCCGCCGGTGTTGGGGCCTTGGTCGCCATTGTCGCGGGCTTTGTGATCCTGGGAGGTCGCCATAGGCAACGCGTGTTTGCCGTCGGCTATGACGATAAAGCTGGCTTCCTCGCCGGTCAGGAATTCTTCGATTACGACGCGGTTGCCGGCTTCGCCGAATACGTTGCCGGACAGCATGTCCTCGACGGCGGCTATGGCTTCCTGTTCGGACTGGGCGACGATCACGCCTTTGCCTGCCGCCAAGCCGTCGGCCTTGACCACGATCGGCGCGCCTTGTTGTTTGATGTAATCGATGGCTTGCTGCTTATCGGTGAAAGACTGGTATTTCGCCGTCGGGATGTGGTGGCGAATCATGAAGTCTTTGCAGAAAGTCTTGGAGCCTTCCAGTTGCGCGGCTTTTGCGGTTGGGCCAAAGCATTTCAAACCCGCTTCCTGAAAACGGTTAACGATGCCCAAAACCAAAGGCACTTCGGGGCCGACGATGGTCAGGCCGATCGCTTCTTTTTGGGCGAATGCCAGCAGTGCGGCTATATCGTCGACCGCAATGGCGACGTTTTCAACAGACGGTTCCAGCGCGGTACCGGCATTGCCGGGCGCGACAAACACTTTTTCGACTTTGGCTGATTGCTGAACTTTCCAGGCGATGGCGTGTTCACGGCCGCCGCTGCCGACGATGAGGATTTTCATGATTAGGGCTAAGGGCTAAGGGCTAAGGGCGGCTAAGGGGAGGAGGCTTTTTTTGCCTTTCGCCCTTAGCCTTATGTCTAAAATTAATGCCTGAAATGACGCATGCCGGTAAAGACCATCGCGATATTATGCTCATCGGCTGCGGCAATCACTTCGTTATCGCGTATGGAACCGCCGGGCTGGATGACGGCGGTGATGCCCGCTTCGGCGGCGGAATCGATGCTGTCCCTGAACGGGAAGAAGGCGTCGGAAGCCATCGCGGAACCGGGAACATCCAGTCCCGCATCGGCGGCTTTGATACCGGCAATCCTGGCCGAATAAACCCGGCTCATCTGGCCTGCTCCGACGCCGATGGTCTGGCCGTTCTTGCAGTACACAATCGCATTGGATTTGACGAATTTGGCGACTTTCCAGGCGAACAGCAAATCGGCCAATTCCTGTTCGGTCGGGGCGCGTTTGCTGACTACTTTGATGTCGGCGGCGGTTATTTCGCCTAGATCCTTGTCCTGAACCAGCAAGCCGCCTGCAACGCGTTTGAAATCCAGCGACGCTTGCTTAAGGCTGTCCCAGAGACCGCATTCCAGCACCCGTACATTTTGCTTTTCAGCTAAAACGCTTTGCGCGGCTGCGCTGACGGACGGCGCAATAATGACTTCGACGAACTGGCGCTTGACGATTTCAGCGGCGGTTTGTTCGTCCAGTTCCCGGTTAAACGCTATGATTCCGCCGAATGCCGAGGTCGGGTCGGTTGCATAAGCCTTGTCGTAAGCGTCGAGCAGGCTGCCGGCCTGGGCTACGCCGCAGGGATTGGCGTGTTTGACGATCACGCAGGTGGGCCGGTCGCCGAACGATTTGACGCATTCCAGTGCGGCGTCGGCATCTGCAATATTGTTGTAGGACAGTTCCTTGCCCTGCAGCTGCTTGGCGGCCGCAATCGTGCCGTTCGCCGGTGTTTTTTCCCGGTAAAACGCGGCGTTCTGGTGCGGGTTTTCGCCGTAACGCATGGTCTGGTTATGGTAAAACTGCAAGTTCAGCGTTTCGGGGAACCGGACGCCGGTAAGGTTGCTAAGGTAGGTTGCAATCGCGGTGTCGTAACGCGCTGTGTGTTCGAAACTTTTCAGTGCCAGATTGAAGCGGGTTTGCCCGGAGAGTCCGGTGTTGTTGTTTTTCAGTTCGGCAATAACCGCTGCGTAGTCGGTTGGGTCGACGATGACTGCGACATCGGCATGATTCTTTGCTGCGGCGCGGATCATGGTCGGGCCGCCGATGTCGATGTTTTCGATGGCGGTGCCGAAATCGCAATCCGGGTTGGCGATGGTTTGTTCGAAAGGGTACAGGTTGACCACTACCATATCGATAGCATTGATGCCGTTCGCGGCCATTACCGCATCGTCTATGCCCCGGCGCGCCAAAATGCCGCCGTGGACCTTGGGGTGCAAGGTCTTGACCCGGCCATCCATCATTTCCGGGAAACCGGTGTAATCGGAAACCTCGGTCGCAGGGATGCCGTGTTCGGCCAGTGTTTTGGCGGTGCCGCCGGTAGACAGGATTTCGATGCCCAGTTGGTTCAGTTCCCGGCATAAATCCACGATACCGGATTTATCGGATACGCTGACCAGCGCGCGAGTGACTTTTTTGTTCATGCAGATCTCGGAATGAAAGAGGTGGTTTGATAAGAAGGCCGCGGCTGCACAGGTGCAGCGTAGCGGTGTGCCGAAAACCAGCCTTGTTTGGGAATTAGGACAGGCCGTAATACTCCAGTTTTTTGCGCAAGGTGCTACGGCTCAAACCCAGCGCCTTAGCCGCTTTGGTTTGGTTATAGCCGGAATGTTCCAGCGTTGCCTGCAATAAAGGCTTTTCGACTTCGCCGATGACCATCGCATGCAGGTCTACCGCATCATGCCCGTTCAGGTGCAAAAAATATTGCTCCACTGTTTGTTTAACATGCGCGGATAAGGGAATAACTGAGTTTTTTTTGCTGTCAATGTTAATGATTTCAGCACTTTTTTGGGATGCGTTCATATTATGCCAGCACGGTCGGTGGTTAAAAGATTAAAGGCCGAATTAATCAGCGCTATTTGTTGCGACGGACATTGCGCTTGGTTGATGCTGCTCCGGCTATTCTGTGCCACGGGCCCAAGATGCTTAAAATACCAAGCGATATGCTTCCGGGCTATTCTAACACCGCTTGCATTGCCGTAGAAGCCATATAGTTTGTCCAAATGGCTCATCAGTGTACTGTGTATGTCTGTAATTGTAGGTTTTTCAATATGTTTGCCGTGGTTAATAAAGTGACTTATTTGGCTAAATAGCCATGGATTTCCTTGAGCGGCCCGACCGATCATAATGGCGTCCGCGCCGGTCGAATCAAGCACGAATCGGGCCTGTTCGGGTGTATCAATATCGCCGTTGGCGATTACCGGAATGCTGATTGATTGTTTTACTTTTTTAACGGTTTCATGTTCGGCCAGGCCCTCAAATTTGCAGGCACGGGTTCGGCCGTGAACAGTCAATGCGGCAATGCCCGCATTTTCGGCTATTTGGGCTATTTCAACGGCATTGCGATTATGCATATCCCAGCCGGTACGGATTTTTAATGTGACCGGAATATCGACGGCGTTAACGACAGCGTCAAGTATTCGCTTTACCAACGCTTCATCCCTCAACAGTGCGGAACCTGCGGCGACTGAGCACACTTTTTTGGCAGGACACCCCATATTAATATCGATGATTTGGGCGCCCCGTTGGGCGTTGAGTTTTGCCGCATCGGCCATCAGTCGAGGGTCGGTGCCCAGAATCTGTACCGAACGTATGCCGGTGTCACCGCTATGATCTGTCTTTAGCAGCGTTGTTTTATGCCGGGTTAAAGCGGGATTGGACGCGACCATTTCAGACACGGCCAATCCTGCGCCGAACTGTGTGCATACTTCCCTGAACGGGCGATCAGTGATACCGGCCATCGGCGCCAGAATCAGGTTGTTTTCGAGTTGATGAGGGCCGATGCGCATAGGGGGAGGCAAAAGACGAAGGGCTAAAGGCGCAAGGGAGGTTTTTCGCCCTTCGCCTTTAGTCCTTCGTCCAAATCACTTGTCCGTGTCTTCGTTCCAAATCGGATTGTCCCGGTCTTCAGGTTCCAGTTTGACAATATCTTCGGCATAGATATGCCAGAAAGACTTATCGATCTTGGCGTTGTTATAGCCTTCTTTTTTGTCGTGACCGAACGGACACCACCAGTTCTCAACAATTTTTACCATATAGGCATGCCACTCAAACAGGGCGACGCTGTATGGGCAGTACCAGGTGCAGTTCAGTATCCAGAATAATTTTGACTGGGAAGTGCTGGCTTTGAACGAGCCGTGCATCGTGATTTGATTTTTTAAAGTATAGCGATGACTGGCCCGGTCAGGCAGGAAATCGGAGTACGTCTTCAGGTTTTTGGCGCCAATCAGCAGCAAGTGCCAATAAGTCATATAGGCGCTGGCAAACACAAACGGAAGGGTAATGATGGGCATGTAAACCAGGACCATGCCAATGGCTCTTTGCACTACCGGGACTTTCTGATGGTTTTTGCCGATTTCAACGCGGCCGGAACAGGATTCACAGGCTTTCATTATTTTTATATCCTCATTTTTTTTTAGTAGTTAGCAGGGGGGTTATAGTGGTTTCTTCGTTATCCTCATTAAATAACTGATAAATGCTCAGGCACCCGGCGCAGCAAAACTGTTGCAGGCCGTCACCGGTGATCAGGGAAAATCCGGTGATCTCTACCGGTTGACCGCAAAGTACGCAGGGTCCCTTATCTTTTGCATCGACCATAAAAAATACCTTACATTTTACAAGCTTGATGAGACAGAACAAAAAAAAGTTTTCAAATATTCGGTCTCCGGAGCTGCCGGGTCGATCGGGTGATCGGGGCCCTGGCCTCCGCCTGCAAAAAACACCAGATGCCGGTCTATATGCCGTCCAGACGAGCGTAAAATCTCATGCAGATTTTCACGGCTCAGGTGATGTGAGCAGGATGCGGAGACCAATATGCCGTTCTTGGACAGTACCTGTAGAGCCAGATGATTCAGGCGGCGATAAGCTTCGTAGCCTTGTTTGAAATCTTTTTTGCGTTTAATTAAAGCAGGGGGGTCCAGTACGATAATATCATAGAGCTGGTTTTCCAGGCGGGCTTGCTTCAGAAATTCGAACACATCGTTGCGCACAAAGCGCATTTTATCCTGAACCTGATTGAGCCTCGCATTTTCCTCCGCCAATGACAGCGCGCCTTCCGATGCGTCAACACAAGTCACTTCAGAGGCCCCGCCTAAAGCGGCAGGAATACCCCATGCCCCCGTATAGGAAAATAAATCGAGTACCCGCTGGTTTTTTGCAATGCCTGCTAATTGGGCGCGGCTTGTGCGGTGATCGTAAAACCAACCGGTTTTTTGCCCTTCCAGGATGTCGATTTTAAATTGAGCGCCGTTTTCTTCAATGATCAGCGGGTCGGGGAGCTTGCCGTAGGCTATCTCGGACTCCAGGCTTAAGCCTTCCTGTTGCCGCTGGCCGTTATCGTTTTTCAGGATGATGGCTTCGGGAGCCAGCAACTCAATCAGTGCGGCAAACAGCGCTTCTTTGCGCTGGTCGATGCCCGCAGTGGTTATCTGCACCGACAATACCGGGCCGAAACGGTCGATGACCAGGCCGGGCAAGCCGTCGCTTTCGCCGAAAACCAGACGATAGTAGGGCTGGTCGAACAGTTTTTCCCGCAGAGTCAGCGCGGTCGTCAAGCGCTCTTTAAAGAAGTTTACGCCGCATTTCAAGTTGGGTTTTCTGGACAGAAGCCTTGCGCATATCAGGGCTTGGGGATTGATGTAGGCGGTGCCCATCACCTTGCCGTCGTCGCTTTTCACCTGCACCAGATCGCCTGCGTTGAACTGTTCAAGCGGCGAGCGCTTGGTGTCGACCTCGTTGCTGAAAACCCAGAGATGGCCTTTGCGCAGACGTTTGTCTTCGTTCTTTTTTAAATAGATTTCAGGATGAGCCATGTTAATAAATGAGTTTGAAAGTATAAGCGCCGACTTTGGTTTTCAGAGCGGCGATGTCCAGGCTGATATGCCTTAAGGCGATGCCAGGTAATTCATGCATAATAATGGAACACGGATTTCTCGTCTTATTATCTCCACAAGCAGGACGGGGCGTATTATTGCCCTGCCCGTGTCTCGCCGAAGCTAGCTTGTTGGTTTATCCGTGCTTATCAGTCAAATCCGTGTCATCCGTGTTCTCGGCAACGGCTCCTGCGTCGCCTAAAGCGCGCTCTACCTTCTGCATCCATGCAAGTCGTATTTTTCCAGTTGTGAGTAGGAACTTGATTCCATGCGTAAGCTGGGTGGATTAGCGCTTGACGCCGTCAAGCCTGATCCAGTCTTCCTGTTGCACGGGCGCGTTGAACTGTATGTATTGCCGGTAAGCGTTCATCACCGACTCGGCTTGTTCATGCAATATGCCGGATAGAACCAGTTGACCGCCGGGGGCAACCAGACTGGAAATCTGTTCAGCCATGTCGATCAATGGTTTAGCAAGGATATTCGCCAGCACGATGTCGGCCTGGAACGGAACAAACTGTTCAGGCAGATAGCAGACGATTTTATCTTGCACTTTGTTTTTTTGCGCGTTGCTTTGTGTTGCGGTTATTGCCTGCGGATCAATATCCACCGCATGAGCTTCCTTGGCGCCTAACAAAATCGCCGCAACGGCCAGTATGCCGGAACCGCAGCCGTAATCGATGACGGTTTTACCTGCCAATTCGTGGCTGGCCAGCCATTCGAGGCATAAAGCGGTGGTCGGGTGCGTGCCGGTGCCGAACGCAAGGCCCGGATCGAGGGTCAGGCAAACCGTGCCGGGCTCATACTGCTCCTGATCGGTCGGGCAAACCCAGAGTTTATCGGCGAATTTCATCGGCTGGTAATATTCCATCCAGGCGCGTTCCCATTCCTGGTCGGCAACTTCTTCATGCTTCCAGTTGATCAACTGTTCCGGTTTAAACCGGGCGTAAACCATCGTCTTGATCAGCTCAGGTTCGGCGTCCAGTTCATACAGCGCAATGACTTCGGTGTTGCTCCATATCTTGGTTTCGCCGATAGCCGGCTCGTAGACCGGCTCGTCTTCGGCATCCATGTAAGTAACGGATACCGCGCCGAGATTGTCGAAAAAGTCGGCAAGCCGGGGCGCAAGGTCTTCATTGGTGATAACGGAAATTTGGTGCCAGGCCATGATTAAGAAAAATAGTTTAAAAGGTTGAGTCACGGATTAGCTAGCGAGTGATAGAGTACCCCGGCCTAAGCTATTTGTTATGCTTGTTGCCAATAGTCAAGAGTCCTTTGGAATTCTCGAATCCAGAAAGTTTCTCTATCTAATACTTCAAAACCAAGTTGTTCTGCTATGTTATAAAATCCATCGCCTGGCATTTGATCTCCTCTTTGATGCACCACAAGAACGGTGATTAGTGGGCGTCCACTCCTGTGTTCATCAACAACTATTTCTTCAAGAAAACTGGATAATCGTGGATCATGAGGATTTATCTGTATAGCGGTCAGACTCTCAACAAGCTCGGTATACGATATAGTTTGCCGGTTACGCCGTGAGGCGCGGTTTTGTAGTATCTGAAGAGCCTCTTCTTTTGCTTGATCCCAAGCAATTTGGGAAAATCCGTAACACATGCTTATCTCCTACATGGTGCACAATTAATTTTTAGTCGCGTAGGGTGAGCTTGCGTGCCTTCAGCATTTAATGGTATGTACAGCGTACCCTACGGGATTCCAAAACTTCGTGTCCTTCGTGCCTTCGTGGTGAATTTTTAATAAATCCCCAGCTTCTTTTCCAGATAATGGATGTTTTGTCCGCCCGCTGCAAAGGCGCTGTCATTCATGATGTCGTGTTGCAAAGGGATATTGGTTTTAATGCCGTCAATGATGATTTCGCTTAACGCCGTATTCATCCGGGCAATCGCGCTATTACGATCTTCGCCGTGGGCAATCAGTTTGCCGATCATCGAGTCGTAATAAGGCGGCACTTTGTAGCCGTTGTAGATATGGGTCTCGCAACGGATGCCTGGACCGCCGGGCATATGGAACTGGTCTATCGTGCCGGGACAAGGCATGAAGGTTCTGGGGTCTTCAGCGTTTAACCGGCACTCAATCGCATGGCCCTGGATCTTTACCTTATCCTGCGTAATAGACAGCCGCTCGCCCGCAGCAATGCGCAATTGCTCCTTGACGATGTCAAAGCCGGTTACCATTTCGGTGACAGGATGCTCAACCTGTACGCGGGTGTTCATTTCAATAAAGTAGAACTCGCCTTTTTCATACAGGAACTCAAAAGTGCCTGCGCCCAGATAGCCGATGTCGACACAGGCTTTTGCGCAGCGCTCGCCTATGGCTTTGCGCTGCTCTTCGGTTATGCCGGGCGCGGGGGCTTCTTCAACCACTTTTTGGTGACGGCGTTGCATGGAGCAGTCGCGCTCACCCAAGTGTATGGCGTTGCCATGGGAATCGGCCATTACCTGGAACTCGATGTGGCGAGGATCTTCCAGGAATTTTTCCATGTACACCGTGGGGTTGCCGAAAGCCGTACCGGCCTCGGCCTTGGTCATAGCGATGGCGTTTAATAACGCCGCTTCGGTATGCACCGTGCGCATGCCTCGACCGCCGCCGCCGCCGGCAGCTTTGATGATAACCGGATAACCGATTTCCTGCGCGAGCTTCAGGTTCTTTTTGTTGTCATCCGACAGCGGATCGTTATTGCCGGGAACGCAAGGAATTCCGGCTGCCAGCATAGCGTTCTTGGCGGAAATCTTGTCGCCCATCATGCGAATGGTTTCTGCATTCGGGCCGATAAACACAAAGCCGCTTTGCTTCACCTTCTCGGAAAAGTCGGCATTTTCAGACAAAAAACCGTAGCCGGGATGAATGGCTTCGGCGTCGGTTACTTCAGCCGCGCTGATAATAGCCGGAATATTCAAGTAACTGTCAACGGATGCCGCAGGGCCAATGCAAACGGACTCATCGGCCAAACGCACGTGTTTTAAATCCCGGTCCGCCTCGGAATGCACGGCGACAACCTTGACGCCTAATTCTCTGCAAGCGCGTAGAATGCGCAGTGCTATTTCGCCTCGATTGGCGATAACGATTTTATCGAACATGAGTTCCCCGTTTTTTATGTTATTCAATGATGAATAATGGTTGGCCATATTCGACAGGTTCAGCGTTTTCAACCAGGACTTTAGTAATGGTGCCGCTCTGATCCGATTCAATCTGATTAAGAATTTTCATCGCTTCGATGATGCACAAGGTGTCTCCGACCTGAACGGATTGTCCGACCTCGGCGAAAACTTTGGTGCCCGGCGACGCCGAGCGGTAAAAAGTGCCGACCATCGGCGATTTAACGACATGTCCGGTGATTTTTTCTTCTGCCGGCGCCACTGTCGGGGCTGGAGCAGTTACGGCCGCCGCGGCGGCAGGTGCAGTCGCATAGGCGACAGCAGCAGGGGCGGCGGAATAACGGCTGATACGAATGGACTCTTCGCCCTCTTTGATTTCCAGTTCGGCAATGTCGGATTCTTCGATAATCTCGATGAGTTTTTTTATTTTTCTAATATCCATAGTTTTAGTGTCTCTCGGCTAATATCTGATGAGCGGCCAGTAAGGCCAGTTCGTATCCTGTTGCACCTAATCCGCAGATAACGCCTTTGGCAATATCCGAGAAATAGGAATGTTTTCTAAAAGGTTCGCGTGCATGGACGTTTGACAAATGAACCTCTACGAATGGGATCCTGGTTGCCAGCAGTGCGTCACGAATGGCGACGCTGGTATGGGTAAAAGCTGCCGGATTAATAATGATGAAATCAACACGGGCGTGATAAGCCTCATGTATCAGTTCTACAATCTGGTGCTCTGCATTGTTTTGATGAAAGTTAAGCTGATGACCCAGTTCGGCAGCTTTTAGTTCAAGTTTATGCTTAATGTCGGCGAGAGTTTGATTTCCGTAAAGACCGGGTTCGCGTATGCCCAACAGGTTCAAATTCGGCCCATTTAGAACGGTAATAATCGCCATTAATCTGCAAGTCAGTTAGGGTTAAAAAAGCATTGTTAACGGATAATTTTGCCCAATTTATGGGATTTTGTCCAGATATTATGTTTTTAGCAAAAGATAGCGACAGTATTCGAGCTGTTTGGAGTTATTGAGCACAAATCTGCTGAT
This sequence comes from Methylobacter sp., assembly GCA_023229605.1. Taxonomy (GTDB): domain Bacteria; phylum Pseudomonadota; class Gammaproteobacteria; order Methylococcales; family Methylomonadaceae; genus Methylobacter_A. The sequence continues at coordinate 9,617 of JALNYY010000070.1, read as the reverse complement.
CTTGAAAGTTATTTGTTCGTTAGTTTGCCTGGTGAGTCCAAAAGTATTGCTTATGCCCATCGTCTGCCGCGAATTGCGCGTTGACACGGCTTTTTTGCAAGTAATAGAATCCTGCATCCGTAGCATACCGTTGCGGCCTAGCCAAAGAGACAAAGCATGAAGCTTCATAATTTTACCGGCACATTGATAGTCACGGCATCGTTGTTCGTGGGGGCTGTTTCCGGCAATAAATGCTACAGCAGCGGAAGCAGAGTATTCGTTTAAAGTACATAATGCCACCAAGACCAAGATTACCAAGCTTCTGGTATCGGAGGACAAGAAGGAATGGGGGTTTTTCGATATTGGGCAAGGCATTGCGCCGGGCGGCAACATGACGCTGGTTTGGGATTCAAGCACCAATAACGAAGGCTGCGATCAGTATGTCAAAGCGGCTTATGCCGACGGTACGGAATCTGAGGAAGCTAAGTTTAATTTTTGCGAAGCCAATTTAGAGCTGGAGTTTTAACTAATTCAGTTCAGCAATGGCGCAACAATGTCCACTATTTGCTGTTTGGAGAGTTCTCCCGGATGCCGGTCGATGATTTGTCCCTGCCTGTCAACAATAATGGTGTAGGGAACTGCGCCGATACTGTTGCCCAGTTGCTGGGCCAACGCGATGCCGTTGTCGCCGCCCAATAAAATCGGATAATTGATTTTAGTTGCGGCGGCGTACTCGGCTACCGGCTCCCTGTCCTCCAGGGCGATGCCGATAAACTGCAAGCCTTTATCCGCATATTGCGCCTGCAAGTCGATAAAATCGGGGATTTCCTTGCGACAGGGCGGACACCAGGTTGCCCAGAAATTGATCACGATTATCTTGCCGCGCCATTCGGAAATGTTGTGTTGGCGGCCGGACAAGTCGGGCAGGTTGAATTCGGGTAAAACACCGGGAGAGGTAGCGTTGTTAACGTCTGAAAAGAAATGCCGGACGGTCATGCCAAGTCCCAGCGCAATAATCGCGGCGATAATAATCAGGGCTGTTTGTTTCATGATTGAATGCGTTGCAGGGATTTGATAAAGGTTTCTGCATCCTGATAACCGATGACCCGGCTGGCGGCTTTTTCCCGGTTGTCTAAACCGAAAAACAAAATGGCCGGCGGCCCGATCAGGTTGAATTTTGCCAGCAGGGCTTTATCGTCATCCGAATTATTAGTGACGTCAGCTTGCAGCAGTACATAGCCTTTGAGCGCCTGTTTAACGCGCGGGTCGGCAAAGGTATAGGCTTCCATTTCCTTGCACGAGACGCACCAGTCGGCGTAAAAATCCAGCATGACCGGTTGATGGTTGGCGGCAGCCTGCTTAATCCGGGTTTCCAGTGCTGCTATTGAGGCGACTCTTTCAAAACTAAGACCCGGTTCCGCGGCTTGGGCGGTACCCGCTCCGAGTCCTTGCAGCGGTTTTAACGGATTGCTGTTGCCCAGGCTAAAGCCGATCAACAATAACAGGCCGTAAGCCAGCATCATCAGGCCTAAGCCTTTCCATAGTTTCCGCCAGCCGGAGCTGTTTTCGGGCAGAGGGTCAATGGCGTTGAGATAGATGGCCGGAAATATCAGCAACATCGCCCACAGCATCATAATCACGTTGCCCGGCAAAATGCGGCTGAGCATCCAGACCGCAACCGCCAGCATGATGACGCCGAATACGGCCTTGGTGGAATTAAGCCAGTTTCCGGCTTTGGGCAACAGTTTTCCGGCGGAAGCTCCAAGCAACAGTAACGGTACGCCCATGCCCAGGCCCATGACGAAAAGGGCGCTGCCGCCCAGCACCGCGTCGCCGGTCTGGCCGATAAAAATCAGTGCGCCCGCCAGCGGCGCGGCGACACAGGGGCCGACGATCAACGAGGACAATGAGCCCATGATGGCCGCACCCAATAAGGATCCGTCACGGTGTATTTCGCTGGAATTGTGCAGTTTGACTTGTAACGATTTGGGCAGTTCCAGATGGTAAAAGCCGAACATGGACAGGGACAACAGCACAAAAACGGCGCTGAACAGGCCGATAATCCAGGGCTGCTGAAAAGTGGTTTGCAGGTTGCTGCCGAACAACGCAGCCAATATGCCGAACACCGTGTAGGTCAGCGCCGAGGCGATGACATAACTTAAGGAAAGCAAAAAGGCTCTTCTGGTGGTGATCCGGTTGCCGTGGCCGACGATAATGCCCGACAAAATCGGAATCATCGGGAATATGCACGGGGTCAGCGATAACAGCAAACCGAAGCCGAAAAAGCTGAGCAAGGTAACCGCGAAGCTGTCCTTGTGCAGGGATTGCACGATTTGATCCTGCTCGGATAGTTCCTGCGCGGCAGGTTGCAGAGCTACCGGCAGAGGCAGGTCGATTTTTTTGCTCATCGGCGGATAGCAAACGCCGCGGTCGGCGCAGCCCTGATATTTCGCCTGTAGGGTAACGGTTTGTGCGGCTAGGCCGGTGCGGATCAGCGGCAGGTCGAAGCCGAGTTCGTTGTGGAAAATTTCCACCCGGCCGAAGGCTTCATCCTGTTCCGGCGTACCGCGGGGGATGTCGTAACTGCCCAGCGTGACGCCGTCGGCGCTAACCAATTCAAGCTGGATTTTTTCCCGGTACAGGTAATAGCCGTCGGCAATCTGCCAGTTAACATGGAGGGTGTGATCGTCTTTGACCGAGGCGAAAAACTCGAAAGCCTGATCCGGCGGCAGCAAGGCATCTTCAAACAGATTGAGCTTCGAGTCTTGGTTGCCTTTGAGCAGTTGCTTGACCGGATCGGCTTTGGCGGCAGGCGCGGGCAGCTTCAGATCGAAAACGGTTTTCTGCGGCGGATAGCAAACACCCCGGTCGGCACAGCCCTGATATTGCACCAGCAGTTGCAGCGAAGAAGCGCTGTTTTCGAGGGTTAAGGCAACCGGGACGATCAGGGTATTGCGGTAAATGACCACATCGCCGAAGTTTTCGTCATGGTGGGTTTCTCCGGCCGGAAAATCGGGATCGCCTAAGCGGATTTGCCCGGTTTTAGACTCAAAACGCATTTTATTGCGGTACAGATAATAGCCTTCCGCTATCTCCCAGGAAATTTCAATCCGATCGGCGGCCAGCGCTTTTGCAGAAACCTTGAAAGCCTGATCAGGCGGCAGAAGTTCGTCAGCGCCCAGTGCAAAGACCGATTGGCTGAGTAGCGACAGGAAACAAAGAAAAATTACTTTACAGAGAGGCATGAATCTATCCAGTGCAGGTATTCAGGTAGGCCCCGTTCAATGGGGACGGCAATTATTTCAGGTATGTCGTAAGGGTGATGGTCTAGCAGGGCTGTTTCAACAGCCTGATAGTGATCTTTATGCGCCTTAATCAGCAGCAGATGTTCCTGGGCGGATTCGATTTGCCCCTCCCATCTGTAAATGGACGTGATGCCGGGCAAAATATTCACGCAGGCGGCCCTGTTGTCTGCGACCAATAACCGGGCTAGTTTTTCCGCGGTGTCTTTATCAGGGCAAGTGCAGAAAATTATTTGATGGTTGGCAGGCATGTTACAAGTCATAAAAACTGGATCGTGGATATTATCCTAGAAATTAACCGGAATTGCCCTTATATTGTAACGACGATGATTACAACAAGAGTACTTTAGATGAAAATTTTTCAAACACTATTTCTGGTCGTCCTGATTATCCCTTTTGCAGAAATTTATTTGCTGTTGGAAGTAGGTGGGCTCATTGGCGCATTCCCGACCATTTTGCTGGTGGTGTTTACCGCAGTGTTGGGGGCTTGGCTGTTGAGGCAGCAAGGTTTTGCAACTTTTCAGCGGTTCCAGGAGAGTTTGGCGCAAGGCGTGGTTCCCGCTTATGAAATGGTGGAAGGTCCCATTATTCTGGTAGGAGGGGCATTATTGCTAACGCCGGGTTTTATTACCGATATAATTGGCTTTGCCTGCTTGATCCCGCAGCTACGCAGAAAAATCGCCCAATATGTGATTGAAAATTATCTTGTTCAGGGTGGGGCGCATTTTCAGCAGGCAAAAGCGGCTGAAAATAACGTGTTGGAAGGTGAGTTTCGTAAAGAAGAGTAGCGGTAAAAAGGCACGAGACGAAACCGGAATTTAGTCTTGTGCCTTGGTAACTTAGCCTTCCGAAGAAGAGCCGCTTTCAGTGCCGCCCTCAGTTTCGCAGGTATTCTTGTTGAGCCCCGAATAGACCGGGCACCAGCCTGAATAGCCGGTTGCAACAAGAACCAGGCCCACTAATAATAAAAGAACTTCGCCGCCCGGGACGAAAAGTGAAATAAATAGAAGCGCGGCTCCCCCGTATAAACGGTATTTCTTTTCCTTCTCGCCAACATTGTGTTCAAATTTAAGCATACGTTTAAAATCAAAATTCATCTTAAAATCCTCTGTGTGTCGTTATTATTATATTTAACAAAGCAACGGTTCAGTCTGTCATTATCGAACCTCATGCAATATACACAGCTCCAAAAAATGTGCAAGCGAAAAAATACCAACAGTAGGTGCTTTAGGCAATGGATGTCACTTCAATAATAGACCCCTTAAATGATGCGCAGCGCCAGGCCGTTACGGCGCCGTCCCAGGCTATGCTGGTCTTGGCCGGCGCCGGCAGCGGCAAGACCCGCGTTTTGGTGCATCGCATCGCCTGGCAGATTCAGGTGCTGGGTGTGTCGGCGCACAGTATCCTGGCGGTAACTTTCACCAATAAAGCGGCCAAGGAAATGCGCGGCAGGATTGAGGATTTGCTCAATATGTCCGCGCAATCCATGTGGATAGGCACTTTTCACGGTGTGGCGCACCGGCTGTTAAGACGGCATGCCAAACAGGCCAAATTGCCGGAAACTTTTCAGGTGATGGATTCCGGCGACCAGTTGCGGCTGATCAAGCGCCTGCTGGTTACGCTTAATCTCGATGCCGACAAGTGGCCTCCGCGCCAGGTGCAATGGTATATCAACGCGCAAAAAGACGAGGGCGTCAGGGCTAGGCATATGATGGAGACCGGCGATATTTATCAGCGGCAAATGCTGATCATCTATAAAGCCTATGAAGAATTGTGCGACCGCTCCGGTTTGGTGGATTTTGCCGAGCTGCTGCTGCGGGCGCATGAATTGCTGCGCGATAACGCCGATGTGCTGGAATTTTACCAGCAGCGTTTCAGGCAGGTTCATGTCGATGAATTCCAGGATACCAACACCATACAATACGCCTGGTTGCGGCTGTTGACCGAGGGCAGGGACAATATCTTTGTCGTGGGCGATGACGACCAGTCCATTTACGGCTGGCGCGGCGCGAAAATCGAGAATATTTACAGCTTTCAAAAGCATTACCCGAATCATCAGGTTATCAAGCTGGAACAAAATTACCGCTCGACCGGCAATATCCTGAAAGCCGCCAACAAGGTCATCAGCGTCAATGACGGCCGTATGGGCAAAGAGCTGTGGACCGATGCCGGCGACGGCGATCTGATTTCCCTGTACGCGGCATTTAACGAACAGGACGAAGCGCATTTTGTGGTCGAGCGCATCAGGGCCTGGGTCAATGAAGGCGGGCTGCGCAAGGATGTCGCGATACTGTACCGGTCCAACGCCCAATCCCGGCAGTTTGAAGAACGGTTGATGACCACCGGCACACCCTACCGGGTTTACGGCGGGTTGCGCTTTTTTGAACGGGTGGAAATTAAAAACGCGCTGGCCTATTTGAGGCTGATGTCCAACCGCGATGATGACGCTTCGTTCGAGCGGGTCATCAATACCCCGACGCGCGGCATCGGGGCCAAGACCATCGACGATATTCGCGGCATAGCAAGGGATCAAGACCTTTCATTATGGGCGGCGGCCATAGTCTTGATCAATCAGCGGACTTTGTCGGCAAGGGCGATCAATGCGTTGATAGGCTTTTTGGAATTGATCAAAAAGTTTGACGCAGAGGCGGAAGGTCTGGAGCTGTTTGAAAAGGTCAAGCTGGTCGTCGAAAAAAGCGGCCTGATCGAGTTGTATCAAAAGGACAAAGCCGACAAAGGCGAAGAAAAAGTAGAAAACCTGGAAGAGCTGGTCAATGCGGCGCGGCTTTTCGATTCAACGACTATAGGTGACCTGGAAGATGAAGAGAATTTGGGCGAACTGGATATGTTTTTGGCGCATGCCACACTGGAATCCGGCGAATTGCAAGGCGACGACTTCGACGATTGCGTACAGCTGATGACCCTGCATTCGGCCAAAGGCCTGGAGTTTAAGCAGGTGTTTCTGGTCGGCATGGAAGAAGGCCTGTTTCCGTCGCAACAGTCCGTCGATGATGTCGGGCGGCTCGAAGAAGAGCGCAGGCTGTGTTATGTCGGCATTACCCGGGCGATGCGGCAGTTGTATCTGACCTATGCCGAATCCCGGCGCTTATACGGACGGGAAAGTTATCCCAGGCCGTCACGGTTCCTGCGCGAGATTCCGGCGGAACATATACAGGAAGTCAGGATGCGGGCCACCGTGACGCGTCCGGTGACCTCGGTCAAGCCGAAGGCGCAGTCGTTGCAAACGGAAGGCAAATACAAGCTGGGACAACGCGTCAGTCATGCCAAATTCGGCGAAGGCGTGGTGTTGCAGATGGAAGGCGACGGCGCGCAGGAACGAGTGCAGATCAACTTCAAGCAAGTAGGCTTAAAGTGGCTGATCTTGGCTTATGCCCAATTAGATGCGTTGTAGCAGAGGCTGCGTTCCTGAATAATTACACGGCATGGGGCTATTCCGTTGGGATCGTCTTATTGGCAATAGCCTATTATCTGAACACACTTTATAATACGCGGCTGGCAGCATTGGGCAGCGGACATTTTCTGCAGCAGCAATGACTCTCGGATTGATCATCCTCAACGTAACAGGAACCTTTAATGTCTCAGAAAATTTCAGATGTAGTAAAACCCGGTGTTGTAACTGGCGATGACGTACAAAAAATCTTTGCGATTTGCAAAGAAAACCACTTTGCATTGCCTGCGGTGAATGTCATTAACACTGATTCTATTAATGCAGCGTTGGAAGCGGCCGCGAAAGTAAAATCGGCTATCGTGATCCAGTTTTCCAATGGCGGCGCGGCATTTGTCGCCGGTAAAGGCTTGAAAGCGGAAGGCCAGCAAGCTGCGATCTTGGGCGCTATCTCCGGTGCTCAACACGTACACCAAATGGCTGAAGCTTATGGCGTACCGGTCATTTTGCACACCGACCACGCGGCCAAAAAACTGCTGCCTTGGATAGACGGATTGTTGGATGCCGGCGAAAAACATTTTGCAGCGACCGGCAAGCCTTTATTCAGCTCGCACATGCTGGATTTGTCTGAAGAAAGTTTGAAAGAAAACATCGAAATTTGCGGTAAATATTTAACCCGCATGTCCAAAATGGGCATGACGCTGGAAATCGAATTAGGCTGCACCGGCGGCGAAGAAGACGGCGTCGACAACAGCGATATGGATCATTCGATGCTGTACACCCAGCCTGAGGATGTGGCTTACGCTTATGAAGAGTTAAGCAAAATCAGCCCACGCTTCACGATTGCGGCTTCATTCGGCAACGTACACGGCGTTTATAAGCCGGGTAACGTTAAATTGACGCCTAGCATTTTGGCTAACTCACAAAAACACGTTTCTGAAAAATTCGGTGTTCCGACTAACACCCTGAATTTTGTATTCCACGGCGGATCAGGCTCCACTCCTGAAGAAATCAAGGAATCGATCAGCTACGGCGTAATCAAGATGAACATCGATACCGATACCCAATGGGCAACCTGGGAAGGCATCATGAACTACTACAAACAAAACGAAGGTTATTTGCAAGGCCAAATCGGAAACCCTGACGGTGACGACAAGCCAAACAAAAAATACTACGATCCACGCGTCTGGCAACGTGCCGGTGAAGTCGGCATGGTGGCTCGTTTAGAGCAAGCTTTCCAAGAATTGAATGCAGTCAATTCCCTGTAATTCGATAAGCTGAATGAAAGGCCGGTGCGGCTGCATCGGCCTTTTTTTTGTCCGGCAGGAGGTAGGATTGGCGTCAAAAATCTAGGGATGAACGATGTGTCGTTATGATGGATAATGTCCTTACTCAACAAGCGGTATAAAAGGCGGATTGAGAAAGAACAACGCATGACGAATAACCTACTAATATAGTACACTATATCAACCTCACATTACGGTTAGCACGATGACAGCAACAGACAATGTACACCTGCACGAAATCCATAAGTTTGGCTCGATGGCTGAACGCTGGTGGGACACTCAGGGTGAATTCAAAACCCTGCACGATGTTAATCCTTTGCGTATCGAGTTTATCCGGCGTTATGCGGATATTACAGGCAAGCGCATCGTCGATGTCGGTTGCGGCGGAGGTATTTTAACCGAAGGTCTGGCGAAACAAGGCGCTGATGCGTTGGGTATTGATCTCAGTGAAGACCTGATCGATGTTGCCGATCTGCACGGGCTTGAGTCCGGCGTGAACGCGCATTACCAAAAAATCAGCGCCGAAGACTTGGCCGAGCAGCAGCCGGAAAGTTTCGATCATGTGACCTGCATGGAAATGCTCGAGCATGTGCCTGATCCCGGTTCGATCATCTCGGCCTGCGCCAGAATGGTTAAACCCGGAGGCATGGTTTTTTTCTCGACGCTGAACCGCAAACCCAAGGCTTACCTGCTAGCTATTTTTGCCGCTGAATATGTTTTGCAAATGTTGCCCAAAGGCACCCATGACTTTAAAACCTTTATCAAGCCGTCGGAGTTGTGCCAGTCGGCGCGCGCGGCAGGCCTTGAATTGCAGGGCATGGTGGGCATTGAATACAACCCGTTCAGCAAACGTTTCAGCCTAGGCAAAGACATAGATGTCAATTACATCGCCGCTTTTAAACGCCCTGCGTGATGACTGCCGATTTCAAATTATCCTGCGTATTATTCGACCTTGACGGGACTCTGGTCGATACCGCGCCGGATTTGATCTCATGCCTGAACCGGGCGTTAAACAGCCACGGCTTTGATGCCGCGGCACCTGAAATCATCAAACCGTTTATTTCTTACGGTGCTGCGGCAATGATTAACGCCAGCCAGCCTGCACTTGATGATGCGTTAAAGGCCTATATTCTGGAGACCATGCTCACTCTCTACCAGGACAATATTGCCGAACACACGGTTTTTTTCTCCGGTATGGCTGACACGCTGGCGGCGATTGAAGCGCAAGGGCTAAAATGGGGCGTGGTCACCAACAAGCGCGAGCGCTTCACCAATCCGCTGATGGACGCGTTAAAGTTGACCGAGCGCGCCGCCTGCATCGTCAGCGGCGATACCACCGCCAACCCCAAGCCCCACCCGGAACCGATGCTGCTAGCCTGCAGACAGGCGGATGTCAGTCCGCAGGAATGCGTCTATATCGGCGATGCCCGGCATGACATCGTTGCCGGAAAAAGCGCGCAAATGAAAACACTGGCCGCAGTTTACGGCTACATTAAACCCGGCGATGCGCCGGAAACCTGGGGCGCTGATGCGTTAATAGAGTCGCCCGATCAAATCTCAATCTGGATAAACTCGTTACCATGCCGCTAACAAATCAAGTCATCCTAATTACCGGCGCAGGCGGCGGCCTTGGCAGCACCGCTG
>JALNYY010000069.1 GCA_023229605.1 Methylobacter sp. | reverse complement strand
AGGATCGACATCCAGACTGTGCAAATGCGGCAGCAGTTCGTTGTTGATAAACTCGAACAGCTTACCGTCGCCCGCCGCGTAAAGCTGCTTGCGCTTCCAACCGGTAGCTTGCTCTCCCGTCTCTTCTTGATCGGCAAACGGAGCCGCCCAATCCTGCCAACGGTACGGCGCAGTCAAGGCCGGTGCATAATCGTTACCCAATGCCTCGGCTTGTTCCCGCGCTTTTTGCTCTTGCGCATCCAGAATGCGCAAAAACAGAATCCAGGTTAATTCCGGCACATACTGCAAAGCGCTGGCGCAATTGGAGCGGCGCATCACGTCGCAAATGGCTTTAACGAATGAGGATAGCGATTGCGTTGAAGCAATGGACTTGGGCGATTTGACTTTTTTCGCTGTTTTTAGTGTGTTGCTGGGTTTGTTGATCATGATTCTTTGTTGTTTTTTTCGAGTTTCTTCTTGGCACTCTCAATTTGCTTAATGCTGGAATCGGGTGTTGGCAATGCTTCCGGCATAGTACCGCCTAGTTCTTTTATGGTTTGTCTCACTTTTTTGCCTACCTCAAGATGCGTTTGATTAGCCTGCCGCTTGCCCTGCACTTGATCGCGTTTGAGTTTATCTTCGGTTTGCGTGGCTCGGAACAAATTGGCCGCCAGTTCGGTGCTGCCCATATGATCGAGAATTTTCTGGCTTTTCTTCAAACCCTTACGTGCGTGAATGTCTTTCGCGCCAAGCCCTCCGTACAAGCCTTTATAACCATGATCCTGAAAAATGGCGTAATCGATCGGAGTTTCCACACCGGCATCTTTCGCAGCAGCCGCCAAATATTTATTATGAGTTGCCAATTCGTTACGAATTGCCAAGCGCTTTTCATCTTCGGAAAGCCGGGCAAAGCTTTCATCATCGGCCAACTCTTGACGGCGGGTTTGCATCGCAAAATAAGTCTGACCATTGGCGATAACCGGTTTGGATGGGTCGCCGTTTTGCACGACCAGATAGCAGGCGTAGCGGGATAGTTTGACATCCGGAAGTTCGCGCTTAGCACCGGAACCAATTTCGACCATTGCGAGGACATCCTCGAAATGGTCTTCGACTGCTTGATTACTGTTACGGCAAGCCTCCTTAGCGCGCTCCAGTACCGGAAGGAAATGACGATACTCAGAATAATCCAATACCTTAGCTAGTGGTCTTGCCAACCAATACTCATTGCCCTCTTCATCTTGCTGGCGGATGCTATCGAAATTGGCGTGATGTTGTTCGGAAATACGTTTGTTAGACATGCCGGGCTCCTTTGCAAATTTCATTGTGCAGATAGAGGATCGAAGGCTTGAGCGAGCAAGCGTTCAGGGATTTTATTGAGCTCATTCAACTGTTTTTGAAGCGCATATTTTATCGGCTTTAGCGTTGTCAAGGCTTTGGAAACCCTAAGCTGTTCTTGATAAGGCGGCAACAGAATCAAACCTTCCGCCAACCGATTAAACAACATCCGTTCCCGCACCGCACCGCGCGCCAAAGAATTGATGCAGTGCTCACTATAAGGCGATCTGAGCCAATAATAAAACCAGCGCGAATCGACCAGTCCGGCTTTGCCTTTTCTTTTTTGGCTTCCAGTACGCCGACCGGTAACGGCTTAGGGCGGTCGCCTGCCTGTACGCAAAGCAGGTAATCGGTGCGACCGCCGCCTGCACGTCTGCGGCCTTTATGGCCGATGGCTTCTACCGGGGCCGGTGTTTCGAGTTTGAGTTTGGAATGATCGTCGTAACCTTTTTCGCGCAGCACCGGATCAATCAGGTAATAGCGGGTTTCTTGTTCGTTATAGCTCATGGTATTTCCCTATAGGTCGGGTTCCTTGCGAACTGATTATGACTGATTACGGAACATTCTCTGGCAAATACTGTTTTACTGCAACTTGGACTAAACGTAGGTTACGTTTTTATCTTTGGTAGTTTTATCAAATTGATTATCTGTTGTTATTTACCGATGCAAAAGCTGGAAAATATCTTCCCCAGCAAATCATCCGAGGTGAATTTTCCGGTAATTTCCGCAAGGCTTGTTTGCGCCTGTCTTAAGTCTTCGGCGACCAGCTCTCCGGCCTGACTGCCTCTTAACTGGTTTAAGGCGCTTTCGACAAACTGATGGCCTTTGTTCAAGGCTTCGATATGCCGTCTTCGGGCGATGAACACGTTGTCGGTCGCCTCGTTAAAACCGACGCTCTGTTTGAGGTGCTGTTTTAACAATTCCATACCGTCGCCGGTTTTTATCGACAGGTAGATTTGGGTGCCGACTTCGGTTTGTTTGATTTCCGGCTCCAGGCCCAGCAGGTCTATTTTATTGTAGATTTGGGTGATGTTGCCGTCCGGCGGCAGGGTTTTTAACAGCGACTCTGTTTCCGGCTCCCGAGCATCAATCAGCAATAAGATCTTATCGGCGTTGTTGATTTCCTGGTGCGCCCTGCGGATGCCTTCCTGTTCTATCGCATTGTCGCTTTCGCGCAGGCCTGCGGTGTCGATGATATGCAACGGCATGCCGTCCAGCTGGATGCGCTCTTTCAACACGTCGCGCGTGGTTCCGGCTATGTCGGTGACTATCGCGGCCTCGTGTCCGGCCAGCGCATTCAGCAGGCTGGATTTTCCGGCGTTCGGTTTGCCTGCCAACACGACGGTCATGCCGTCTCGCAGCAACCGGCCTTGTTGCGCCGTTTGTTGGATTTGTCCGATGCGGTGCAGTAGGGTAACGATCCGGTTTTCGACTACGCCGTCGGTCAGGAAATCGATTTCTTCATCGACAAAATCGATAGCCGCTTCGACGTAAGTTCGAAGCTCGGTCAGTTCTTCGACCAGTTCGTTGACCTGTATTGAGAAAACGCCCTGCATCGATTTTTGCGCCGAGCGTACCGATTGTTCGGTGCTGCTTTCAATCAAGTCGGCGACGGCTTCGGCCTGGGCTAAATCGAGTTTGTCGTTAAGGAATGCGCGTTCGGTAAATTCGCCGGGATTGGCTAAGCGTGCGCCCAGCGATAATACCCGCCGCAGCAGCATGTCCAATACGACCGAGCCACCGTGGCCTTGAAGTTCGAGGATGTCTTCGCCGGTGTACGAGGCGGGAGCGGGGAAATACAAGATGATGCCGGAATCGATTACTGAGCCGTGGTCATCGGTAAAAGATGAATACTGGGCCAGTCTGGGGGTTAATGGTTTGTTAACAAGTTGTTTGGCGATTTCGGGAACCAATGCTCCCGAAATGCGAATGATGCCGACGCCGCCGTTCCCTGGCGGTGTTGCAATGGCTGCAATGGTATCTAAATTTTCTATATCCACTTTAGCCTAAGTCAGGCAGTTTTAGCTATCTGCTTGGTGATATACGACTGTTGAATGATAGACAGGGTGTTGTTGACTACCCAGTATAAAACCAGACCGGCCGGGAAAAACAGGAAGAATATGGTAAAGACGATCGGGAACATCTTCATCACTTTAGCCTGGATCGGATCGATCGGTGCAGGGTTTAAGCCTTGTTGAATCTTCATGGTAATGCCCATGATAACCGGCAATACATAAAACGGGTCTTGGATCGACAAGTCCTGTATCCACAACATGAACGGCGCCTGACGAAACTCGACGGTTTCACTCAATACCCAGTACAAACACATGAATACCGGGATCTGTATCAAAATAGGCAAACAACCACCCAATGGATTGACCTTTTCTTTTTTATACAGCGCCATCATTTCGGTATTGAAACGCGGTCTGTCGTCGGCAAAACGTTCTTGCAGTTCTTTAAGACGCGGCTGAATTTTGCGCATCTTGGCCATTGATTTATAGCTGGATTGCGACAATGGGAAAAACAGCAATTTAATACACAACGTTACGCCGATAATGGCTACGCCCCAGTTGCCGGCGGCATCGTGGATCTGGTTCAGCAACCAATAAATGGGTTTGCCGATAAAGGTTAAAAAGCTGTAATCGACGGTAAGCTCAAGACCAGGCGCTATTTTTTCCATCATAGGCTGGATTTTAGGGCCGGCGAATAATTGCGCGACAAATTGAACATCCGAATTTGCGTTAACGGTGACCACTGGAGAATAAGTTCCTATAACATAGCGTCCGTCATTCAATGTCTTGGTATAGAAATGATTTTCCTGATCGGCAGGCGGAATCCACGCGGAGGCAAAATAATGCTGAATCATCGCTGTCCAACCGCCTTTGGTTGCAACATCAAGGTTCTCATCAGCCATATCGTCATAGCTTATTTTTTGATATTTTTCTTTTTCGGTATAAATAACGCCGCCGGCATAAGCTCTCATACCGCCGGTTAGCATTCCGCCTTTGCTGGACGTATCCGGGACTCTAAGTAACTGGCTGTATTGTCTGCCGGACCAAGGCTTGCCGGAATCGTTTTTGACTTTTTGTTCCAGTGTTATGTCGTAACTGCCGCGTTTAAAGGTAAACAGCTTGGTAATAGTCAGACCGTTATTATCAGTCCAGGTTAAGGGTACTGCTAAACTGTCTTGCCCTTCTTTAAGATCGTAACTGGTCTGTTCGTTTTTAAATACTGTGTGATGACTCGGTGCAGCCGCAAAACCGCTGTCGGCAATTAAACCGCTTTGCGCGACAAATAATTTTTCCTGGCTGCTGTCAAATAAGCGCACCGGCGCAGTATTTTTTTCCGCAACAGATAAACCTACCATCTCACGTAATTTATCTACGACGGTATTGGATTTTTCTACCGGATAATTCAGCAAATCCAGATTCTGGATTGTACCTCCTTGCAAGTCGATTTGAAGCGCGAGCACATCGGTTTTAACGGTAATGACGTTGGCGGATGATGCTGTCGCCAATGGAACGGCTGCGGTATTTTGCTCTGCGGTTTCTGTTCCGGCCGATGCACCGGTCGCGGAAGGCAAGTCTTCTTTGGTGTTGACGGCTACAGGGTCTGCAATAGCGGCAACTTCAGGTTTAGGGCCATAATCCAGTTGCCAGGCTTGTTGCAGCATAAAAACAAGCATTGCAAAAGTAACGATCAGTACAAATCTTATATTATCCATTCTTATTACCAAATTTTTCCGGAACGGGATCAACGCCACCTTCATGGAACGGATGGCATTTTAATAATCTTTTGAGGGAGAGATAAGAGCCGATAATGGCCCCGTGGAGCTGAAGCGCTTCCAGAGAATAACTTGAACAACTTGGATAGAAACGACATCTATCGCCTAGCAGAGGACTGATAAAGTATTTATAAAACTTTATAATTGCTATAAGCATGAATCGCATCGGGATACCAACTTAAGCCAATGCCTTTCCAATGATTTTCTTAACAAATCCAACGGAGCATCTACGGCTTCTCTACGGGCCAAAACAACAATATCAATATTCCCCAAACTATGTTGTTTTATTCTAAAGTTTTCCCGGACAGTTCGTTTAATCACATTCCTTTGTACTGCCTTTCTTATATTTTTTTTAGCAATTGCCAAGCCCAGCCGAGGATAATCGAAATCGTTCCTTATGGCTAATAGGGTAAAATATTGGTCGCTTGATTTTACAGGCTTAGCAAAAACTTTTTTATATTCAGCCGGTGTTTTTAACCGTAACTGCGGGGGGAAACTAAAAACTTCTTCAGCCACCAACCGTCAACTAAACGGTTAACTGGGCGCGACCTTTTGCTCTGCGAGCATTGAGAACTTTACGGCCACCTACTGTCGCCATTCTTGCACGAAAACCGTGGGTTCTTACACGTTTAATTTTACTTGGTTGGTATGTTCTTTTCATTTTACTTAAGGCCTGATCGAATGAGTGTTAACAAAAACAGATAAAAAAGACAGCGGATGATAAAATAAACCATTAGAACTGTCAATTCTGTAGCGCAATGTTTTATTACTGTATAGTGATAAAAAAGCAATAAACTTTATTACACTAATCAACTTTTTACTATATTCAATGAGCTCAATTTGGAATAGCTGTCTTTCTAAACTTGAAAATGAAATTTCAGGTTCTGACTTCAGTACATGGATACGGCCTCTTCAGGCCATAGAAACTGATGTACAAATAAAATTACTAGCTCCGAACCGCTTTGTACTGGACTGGGTTAAAGAGCATCATTTTGCAAAAATTGAAGAAACTATTCATGAGTTTTCCAACGGAACATTAAATTTGAGCCTGGAAATCGGTTCCAAAAACTCGTCAGTTACTGCCACAGCAAAAATAGCAAAGTCTGCCGGAACTCAAAAAACCAGTCCCAACTTTCTCAATAAGGCGTTTACGTTCGATAATTTTGTTGAAGGTAAGTCTAATCAGTTGGCAAGGGCGGCGTCGATGCAGGTTTCCGAGAACATCGGTAAAGCTTATAACCCCTTACTTATTTACGGCAGTTCAGGTTTGGGCAAAACCCATATGATGCATGCGATAGGCAACGCTGTTTTACAAAAAAATCCATCAGCAACAGTCGTTTACCTGCATTCTGAAAAATTCGTTCAGGATATGGTTAAGGCATTGCAGCAAAATGCGATCAATGCTTTTAAGGAATTTTATCGCGGCGTTGATGTGCTGCTAATCGATGATATTCAATTTTTTGCCGGCAAAGAGCGTTCCCAGGAAGAATTTTTCCATACTTTCAACACATTATTGGAAAAGAAACACCAGGTAATTTTGACCTGCGACAAATACCCTAAGGAAATCATAGGTCTTGAAGACCGTTTAAAGTCGCGGTTCGGCTGGGGGCTTCCTGTTTTAATCGAGCCGCCCGATATGGAAACCAGGGCGGCTATTTTAATGAAGAAAGCCGCTTTGGTTAATATTGAACTGTCTCAGGATGTAGCCTTCTTTATCGCCAAACGGATTCCTTCCAATGTCCGGGACCTGGAAGGCGCTTTAAGGCGGGTCATTGCCAACGCGCAGTTTACCGGTCGTGAAATTACCATAGAATTTACCAAAGAAGCGTTGCATGATCTGATTTCACTACAGGATAAACTTGTTAATATCGATAATATTCAAAAAACGGTTGCCGAATATTTTAAAATTCGCATTGCTGATTTGTCTTCCAAAAACAGGAAGCAATCCATTACCAGACCGAGACAAATGGCTATGTCTCTGGCTAGAGAATTGACATCGCACAGTTTTCCGGAAATTGGCGATGCATTCGGTGGCCGCGATCACACTACGGTAATGAATGCCTGTAAAAGAATTACTGAGTTAAAAGAAGCTGATAACAAAATTGCAGAAGATTATTCCAACCTGTTGAGAACCCTGTCGCATTAATAGGGAGCAGTCTGTGGATAAAGTATATTTTTACTAAAAGCTTTTATTTAACTACAAAGCATACACTTTAAAACGCACCTTTAACCACATTGTTTATAACAACCTAGCTAATTGATTATTAAGGGTAAAAAACTGTTTTCAACAGTTTCCTTTTAAGCTAATAGTAATAATAGAAAAAATTCTTTTATGAAATTTATTATTAATAGAGAAGAAATACTGGTTCCTTTGCAGCAGATAGTCAGCGTGATTGAAAAAAGGCAAACGATGCCTATTCTTTCCAATGTATTGATGGTTATCGAGGAAAATCAACTGACCTTAACCGGTACCGATCTTGAAATTCAGATCATCGCCAAAATTAATATCGCAACAGCCGATCCGGGTTCGATTACGGTGCCGGCCAGAAAGTTTTTGGATATTTGCAGGTTGTTGCCTAGCGGAGCTGAAATTAAATTCGAGTTGCAGGAGGATAAAGTAAAAATTGCCTCCAGCCGCAGTCGTTTTTCGTTGAGTTGTTTGCCCGCCGATAATTATCCTGAATTTGCCGAGTCTGAATTAGAGAATCACCTATTCATCAATGCCGGTAAGTTTAAAAAAGCGCTCGATAAAACGGTATTTTGCATGGCTAACCAGGATGTTCGTTATTACCTGAATGGCTTATTGCTTAATGTATCCAACAGTAAGTTGAAGCTGGTCGCATCCGATGGTCACCGTTTATCCATTTATGAGGATAATCTGGATCAAGCTACCGGTTTTGAGGCCAGGATCATTCTGCCCAGAAAAGGCGTATTGGAATTGAGCCGGTTGCTCGACGATCCGGAAGCCGAATTGAAAGTTGAGTTTTCCAGCAACAACATTAGAATTTTTATCAAGAACCTGATTTTCTCGGCAAAACTGGTCGATTCAAAATATCCTGATTTCGGCAAAGTTTTCCAACAGGAATTTTTTAACCAGATTCATATTCAAAAACAGCTGCTGAAAGAAGCGTTGACCCGCGTCGCTATCTTAGCGAATGAAAAATTCAAAGGTGTGACTTTTGACATCAGTCCCGGAAGTCTGAAAATGAGTACGCATAATCCTGAGCATGACGAAGCTGAGGAGGAATTGGTTATTGAATACACGGGCGAACCTTTAACGATTGCTTTTAATGCGCAGTATTTACTGGATGCTGTTTCAAATCTGGATTCCGAACTTGCGGTTTTGACGATTGCAAGCAACGCCAGCAGTTGTTTTATAGATGAACCTCAAAACTGTGGGTATAAGTTTATAGTTATGCCCATGCGACTCTAAAAATTGTTGTAATGAGTTTGTTGAAACTGGATATTTACGCAGTCAGGAATATCCAAAAAGAATCGATCAACCCTTCTCCGGCAATTAATTTTATTGTCGGAGAAAATGCCAGCGGCAAAAGCGCCCTCATCGAAGCGATCTTTCTTTTAGGGCGGGCAAAATCTTTTCGTTGTTCCTCTATCAAGTCTGTCATTAATTTCACCCAAAATCATCTGGTCGTTTCCGCTCAAACTTTGCAGGCAAACGGCAGTCACCAGCATTTGGGTATCCAGCTGGATGGTAAAAATATTGAAATCCGTATCAATCATCAATCGAAACAGAAACGTTCTGATTTGGCTTATGCATTGCCGCTGCAACTTATTCATCCAAAAAGTTATGAATTACTCGATGCCGGATCGCAAATCAGGAGAGAGTTTTTAGATTGGGGCGTTTTTAATAATGATCAAAACTTTTTACCTGCATGGCGCAGGTTTAAAAAAGCCTTATCCCAACGAAATGCGCTGTTAAAAACAAGACGGCTCGATCAAATCAATGTTTGGGATAAAGAACTTGGTTATTACGGTACAATAGTCGATAGCTATCGTCAGCAATATTTAGAAAAATTCAAGCCTGTTTTTATCGAAATTATCGGCAGATTCCTCGCTCTTGACGGAATCGACCTGAAGCTTGTGCCGGGCTGGGATACGGTCAAGGAATTTAGCCGGGTTTTAATTGAAGACCAAGATAAAGACTTACGCTACGGATTTACCCATAGCGGACCGCATCGGGGGGATTTTCAATTATTGATTAATAACCGGTTAGCAAAGGATTTTGTTTCGCGGGGCCAATTAAAACTATTGGTTATGAGCTTGAAATTGGCGCAGGTCCAGTTGCTTGCCAATGAACAAAGCCAAACAGGCTGTATATTGATCGATGATTTCGCAGCCGAACTCGATGTAATTAACCGTGCTAAGTTATTGCACTATTTATCAGAAATGGCATGTCAGGTATTTATAACAGCTACAGAAACAATTGATTTTGGCGATTTAAGCCAGATAAAAAATTACAAAATGTTCCACGTGGAACAAGGCTCCATAAAACCCGTGTAATGTTCCACGTGGAACATTCGCAACCAACAGGAAAGAATTAATCATGAGTAACCCCAGTGATCAAGTTGTCGAAACGGCTACGACTGAATACGACAGCACCAATATCCAAGTATTAAAAGGGCTGGATGCCGTAAGAAAGCGACCGGGCATGTACATTGGCGATACGGATGACGGTTCCGGTTTGCATCACATGGTTTTTGAAGTTGTCGATAATTCGATTGATGAGGCACTGGCAGGCTACTGTAAAGAGGTCAGAGTGATTATCCATAGTAACGGCTCAGTCTCTGTTTCTGATGACGGTCGAGGTATTCCTGTCGATATTCATAAAGAAGAGGGCCGGTCGGCCGCGGAAGTCATTATGACCGTACTGCATGCCGGCGGTAAGTTTGATGATAACGCCTACAAGGTTTCAGGAGGTTTACACGGCGTAGGCGTGTCGGTGGTTAATGCCTTGTCCGAAGAATTGAATCTTGAAGTTCGCAAAAACGGCCAGCTTTATAAGCAGCAGTATCGCATGGGCAATCCGGTTGCCCCGCTGGCAGCAGTAGGGCCTGCCGAAGGCTCCGGTACCTTGATAAATTTCAAGCCCAGCTCCGAGACTTTTACCGATGTCGAGTTTCATTACGACATTCTGGCAAAAAGACTCAGAGAATTATCCTTCCTGAATTCCGGCGTACGCATCAGTCTGGAAGACGAGCGGACAGACAGGCAGGATGTATTCGAATTTGAAGGCGGCATAGGCGCTTTTGTCGAACATCTTAATAAAAACAAAACTCCGTTGTTCCCGGAAGTATTCCATTTTGTTGCTGAAAAAGAAGGCGTCACGGTTGAAGTGGCTATGCAGTGGAATGATTCCTATCAGGAGAATGTGTTCTGCTACACCAACAATATTCCGCAGCGTGACGGCGGCAGCCATTTGGCCGGTTTTAGGGGCGCATTGACTAGAACCATTAATCAATACATCGAATCCAGCGGCTTGGCAAAAAAAGAAAAAGTACAAACTACCGGCGATGATGCCCGGGAAGGTTTGACCGCCGTGCTGTCGGTTAAAGTGCCCGACCCGAAGTTTTCCTCACAAACCAAGGACAAGCTGGTTTCTTCGGAAGTTAAGCCGCTGGTCGAATCGACCATGAACGAGAAGCTACAGGAGTTTTTGCTCGAAAAACCGCAAATAGCCAAAGCTATCGTCGGCAAGATTGTCGAGGCTGCCCGTGCCAGAGAAGCGGCCCGTAAAGCGCGTGATTTGACTCGCCGTAAAACCACGCTGGATATTGCCGGATTGCCGGGAAAACTGGCGGATTGCCAGGAAAAAGATCCGGCGTTATCCGAACTGTTCCTGGTGGAAGGGGATTCTGCGGGCGGATCAGCCAAGCAGGGCAGGGACCGCCGCACACAAGCCATACTGCCGTTAAAAGGGAAAATCCTAAACGTAGAGAAAGCCCGATTCGACAAAATGATTTCATCGGAAGAAGTCGGAACCTTGATTACTGCATTAGGCTGTGGCATAGGTAAGGACGAGTACAACCTGGACAAGCTGCGTTACCACCGCATCATCATCATGACCGATGCCGACGTTGACGGATCGCACATCAGGACCTTGTTGCTGACGTTCTTCTACCGCCAGTTGCCAGAGATTGTTGAAAAAGGCTACATCTATATTGCCCAGCCGCCGTTGTACAAGGTTAAAAAAGGCAAACAGGAGCATTACGTTAAAGACGATGCCCAATTGAATGAATACCTGATTCAGCTGGCCTTGGATAAAGCCCAGCTTTTCACCGATGCATCCGCTCCGCCGATTCAAGGCCAGGGCCTGGAAAAACTGGCTAAATTGTTCACTGAAGTAGACGGCATCAATAACCGCCTGTCCAGACGCTACGATGAAGTTTTCCTGGAGCAGTTTGCGTATATGGACGTGATCAACGACGAACTTAAGCAAGATCAGCAAAAGCTCGCAGCATGGTTTGCGGAAATGGAACAGAGATTGACCGATTGCGAGAGCAAAGCGGTATTTACCGTTGAGTTGGATTACAAAGCGGCCAATGATTTCTCTGTCGTGGTTAATAAACGACTGCACGCAATAACCAAAACCTTCGTATTGCCTTCGACCTTTTTCAACGGCAAGGATTACCAAAAAATCGCGCAATATGCAGCGGATACGGCGGGCATGTTTAACGAAGGCTCATTTATGCAGATGGGCGAAAGACAGCAGCCGGTCAGCAACTTTAAACAGGCTTTTGAATGGATGATGAAAGAAATCAAAAAAGGCCAGCATATCCAGCGCTACAAAGGTTTGGGCGAAATGAACCCGGAACAGCTCTGGGAAACTACGCTGGATTCAAATAACCGCAGATTGCTGCAAGTCAGGATCGAAGACGTGATTGCGGCCGATGAGATTTTCACTACGCTGATGGGCGATGTAGTTGAACCGCGGCGGGATTTCATCGTCAAGAATGCGTTGGATGTTACGAACCTAGACGTTTAAGTGTTTAGGAAATAATGATCAAAATGATAATGGAGCAAAATCCAATCAACGGAATCAGGAACAAGCGGCGTGGTTTTATAAATAATGCCTTGAATAATAGAATCGAATGAACCACGCCGCACACAATAAACTTGTTTCATTCATCTGGTCCATCGCCGACGATTGCTTGCGCGATGTCTATGTCCGCGGCAAATACCGTGACGTGATCCTGCCGATGGTAGTGTTACGCCGCTTGGATACCTTGTTGGAACCCAGCAAAGACAGAGTGCTAGAAGAGCTCGCTTTCCAGAGAAACGACATGGGCTTGACCGAACTGGACGATAACGGCCTGAAAGACGCCTCCGGTTATGTGTTTTACAACACCAGCAAATGGACGCTTAATCAGCTGTTCAAAACCGCCACCAACAACCAGCAAATCCTGCTGGCCAATGTCGAAGAATACCTGAACGGCTACAGCGCCAACGTCAAAGAGATTATCGACAAGTTCAATCTCAAAGCCCAAGTGCGTCATATGGCCGGCAAGGATGTATTGTTGGACGTGCTGGAAAAGTTCACCTCGCCGAATATCAACCTAACCCCGCATGAAGTGGAAGACCCGGACGGCAACCGCCTGCCCGCGCTTACCAATTTGGGCATGGGCTATGTGTTTGAAGAACTGATCCGCAAATTCAACGAAGACAACAACGAAGAGGCCGGCGAACACTTCACGCCCCGCGAAGTGATCGAGCTGATGATCCATCTCGTCTTCGACCCGGTTAAAGATAAGATACCACCGGTTATGACCATCTACGACCCGGCCTGCGGTTCCGGCGGCATGCTGACCGAATCGCAAAACTTCATCAAGGACGAGGAAGGCGCTATCCGCGCTACCGGCGACGTGTACTTGTACGGCAAAGAAATCAACGACGAGACCTACGCCATCTGTAAATCCGACATGATGATCAAAGGCAACAACCCGTCCAACATCCGGGTCGGCTCCACGCTGTCTACTGACGAATTTGCCGGAACCCGCTTCGACTTCATGCTATCCAATCCGCCTTATGGCAAAAGCTGGGCCAGCGAGCAGAAATACATCAAAGACGGCGCCGATGTGATCGACCCCCGCTTCCGGGTGACGTTGAAAGACTATTGGGGCAACCCGGAAACCGTAGACGCCACGCCGCGTTCCAGCGACGGCCAGCTGCTGTTCCTGATGGAAATGGTCAGCAAGATGAAAAGCCTGGACAACAGCCCGTACGGTTCGCGCATCGCCTCGGTGCATAACGGCTCCAGCTTGTTCACCGGCGATGCTGGTGGTGGCGAAAGCAACATCCGCCGCCATATTATCGAAAACGACCTGCTCGAAGCGATCATCCAACTGCCCAATAACCTGTTCTACAATACCGGCATCACCACCTATATCTGGCTGCTGTCCAACAATAAAGCGCAGCCGCGCAAGGGCAAAGTCCAACTGATTGATGCCAGCCGGCTTTATCGTAAGCTGCGTAAAAACCTCGGCAACAAAAACTGCGAGTTCTCCCCCGAGCATATCCGGGAAATCGTAGACACCTATCTGGCATTGGCAGCAAAGGAACGCCAAGCGGACGACTCCGGCATTGCAGCGCAAGTGTTCGACAACAGCGATTTTGGCTACTACAAGGTCAACATCGAGCGGCCCGATCGCCGCAAGGCCCAGTTTAGCAACGAGCGCATCGAAACCCTGCGTTTCGACAAGTCCTTACGCGAACCCATGCAATGGATTTACAGCCAATGGGGCGATACTGTTTATCAGCCCGGTACTTTGGCCGATCAGGAAAAGACTATCCTCGCCTGGTGCGAAGAGCATGAGCTAAACCTGAACACCAAAAACCGGCAAAAATTGCTCAGCCCGAGTACCTGGAAAAAGCAGCTGGATCTGGTGCAGACTGCAAATACTTTGATGGCCGCGATAGGCGAAGCCGAGTCCAGCGATTTCAACCGGTTCAAGGGACAGGTTGATGCAGCACTAAAGGTACAGGCCATCAAACTGAGCGCCGGCGATAAAAACGCCATCCTCAATGCTGTCAGTTGGTATGACGAAACCGCCGAAAAAGTTATTGCGCAAAAACTTAAACTGGGTGGCGACAAACTCGACCAGCTGTTGCATCACCTGGATTGCACCGAGCAGGATCTGCCGGATTACGGCTATTATTCGACCGATAAAAAAGGCGAGTACCTGAGCTACGAAACCAACACCGATCTACGCGATAGCGAATCGATACCATTAAAAGGTAATATCCGCAGTTATTTCCTGGCGGAGGTCAAACCGCATGTTGCCGAAGCCTGGATCAATCTCGACTCCACTAAAATCGGTTACGAAATCAGTTTCAATAAATACTTCTACCGCCACAAGCCGCTGCGCAGCATGGAAGAAGTGGCCCACGACATCATCGCGCTGGAACGGCAGGCGGAAGGCTTGATTGCCGATATTTTGGGCATTGATGTGGGGCAGATATAAGCGCCGCTTTAACACCATTTCCAAAACGTGACGCAGTGCGTCCTGATTTTGAAAAAAGATGGCATTGACGAAGTGAAAAATTTGTAATCCACTCTACAAACTTATCAAATGGAGAAAAGCAATGAATAGCCAGCAATTAGTTCATGAGATAGAAGTATTACCGCCCGAATTACAAAAACAGGTTTTTGACTTTGTTGCTTTCTTAAAAAAACAACAATTAAAACAACAGGAAAGCAAAAGAACCGTTGGGGAATATCGGGATAAAATCCGCATCGCCAAGGATTTTGATGAACCCTTGGGCGATGATTTTTGGTTGGGACAATCATGAAATTGCTTTTAGACACGCATGTTTTCCTGTGGCTTAGGCACGCGCCCGACAAAATACCGGGACACGTTTTAGCAAGCTATGAAAACATCGACAATGCAATCTTCCTGAGCATGGCAAGCGTATGGGAAATGCAAATCAAAAACCAACTGGGCAAGCTTGAACTGGATTTACCGCTGGATCAGCTTATAGAACAGCAATGCTTGAACAATGGCTTGCAAATTTTAGGTATTGAAACCAGCCATATTTATGCGTTGAACAATTTACCGCCCCATCACAACGATCCTTTCGACCGTTTGATCATAGCGCAAGCGCAATTCGAAAAATTACAGTTGGTCAGCGCCGATGCAGCATTTAATCGCTATGGTGTTGATGTCATGTGGCAACCGGCGGATGCTGAATAATGCGGGTAATGGATTTTATCGTTTTCGATTCGGGAGACAGCGTCTCCCGAATTAACAGCGGGCGTGGGTGATGATTGAGCAATTGGCCGCTATGCCGAAATATGAGGCTTATAAGGATTCCGGCGTGGAATGGTTGGGGGAGATTCCGGCGCATTGGGAATTAAGCAAGCTTGGAAGTTGTTTAAAACCAGTTTCGGTCAAAAACAGATCAGATTTGCCTTTACTTTCTATTACTCGTGAAAAAGGTGTTATCCAAAGGAACATAGAAGATCCAGACGAAAATCACAACTACATTCCAGATGACTTGAGTAACTACAAGGTACTTGAGTGTGGACAATTTGGAATGAATAAAATGAAGGCTTGGCAGGGATCGTATGGCGTTTCTGACCATACAGGCATTGTCAGTCCTGCTTATTTTATTTTTGCTTTTACCAAAGAAATTGATTCTAAATTCTTTCACTTGGCAATTCGTAGCGGGTTATATATTTCGTATTTCGGCAGCGCATCTGATGGAGTCAGAATTGGGCAGTGGGATTTGTCCAAGCCAAGGATGAAAGAAATCCCGTTTTTGATTCCCCCAATCCCCGAACAAACCATCATCGCCACTTTTTTAGATCAAAAAACCGCGCAGATCGATCAGGCCGTGGCGATTAAGGAAAGACAGATCGCCCTGCTCAAAGAGCGCAAACAAATCCTGATTCAAAACGCCGTCACCCGCGGCCTGAACCCAGACGCTCCGATGCGCGACTCCGGCGTGGAATGGATTGGTGAGATACCGCAGCATTGGCGCTGTTCAAGACTCAAAATGCATTCAAAAATCCAGTCAGGTATCACTCTTGGCAAGTCATATCCTCAGAAAAACCTTGTTGAAATGCCATATATTAGGGTAGCTAACGTTCAAAACGGATATTTTAAACTTGATGATATAGCAACAATTTCGGTGCCAAAATCTGAGATACCTAGGTATTTGTTACAGAATCACGATATTCTGGTTACAGAAGGTGGAGATATTGATAAATTGGGTAGGGGTACTGTTTGGCGTGATGAGATTAAGCCATGTCTACATCAAAATCATGTATTCGCTATTCGTGTAAATCAGTCAATATTGAGTCAGGACTTTGTTTCTAATTTCCTGGCGACTGATATGGTACGGAAATACTTCATTGATACGGCGACAAAAACGACTAATTTAGCCTCAACTAATCGTACCCATCTGGGTAACTTGTATTTGCCGGTACCCTCATTAATTGAACAAGCTGCCATCGTCGCCCACATCGAAACCGAATCCGCCAAGATCGACCAAGCCATTTCGATCCAACAACAGCAAATCGACAAACTGAAAGAATATAAAGCCTCCCTGATCAACAGCGCCGTGACCGGCAAAATCAAGGTGCCTGCGCTTAGCAACTGAAGGGCTGCGACACTTTATCGTTCCCACGCTCCGGCGTGGGAACGCTGTGGTAGACGCTCCAGCGTCCCGCAACGCTGGAGCGTTGCAGACTGAATTCCCACGCCGGAGCGTGGGAACTATTGACGACGAGCGTCTGGCTGGTTCCCAAGCTCCCGCTAGGGAACCCAGTGAGCAAAGCTCTAGCTTTGCGAGCCGGGAAGCTAGAGCTTCCCGTACCGAATTCCCAAGCAGGAGCTTGGGAACTAGCACGCAGGAGAGGGCGCTTTTTTCTTAACTTAAGCCGGACCGTGGGAACGAGTAAAACCGGTTTTTTCCTTTGACGGTCATTTGATAACGAAGCTGACTGGTTCAATAGAAAATACATAAAAAGCAAATATATCAATAGCATAATTAACGTCGCCCATTTGACGATAAACACTAACCGGCTGTTTTACCAGCTATAGCACTACAAAACACATGAACGGGAACAAACATGGTTTCGCAAACCAACGAACAAGCCCTGGAAATCGCCATCGAAAAACAACTGACCGGCACCTGCCTGGAAGCGCAAAAGGCGATTGCCGAAGGCAAGGATGTCCCGTTCAGCCAGAACCACGGCTACCAGCTCGGCTTGCCGCAGGACTTCAACGCCCGCTACGCGCTCGACAGCAAACGGTTCTGGGCGTTTTTGGAACAGACCCAGCATGAAGAACTGGAAAAGCTGCAAAAACACGGCGGCGATTGGCAACTTAAGGTGTTGGAACGCTACGACCGGCTGATCAAAAAATACGGCCTGCTGCATTTGCTGAAAAAAGGCCTGAATGTAGATGACGCAAACCTGACGCTGATGTATCCGGCGCCGCTGGCCAGCAGTTCCGACAAGATCAAACAGAACTTTGCCGAAAACATCTTCAGCAGCACCCGGCAACTGCGCTATTCGCTGAGCAACACGCTGGAAGAAATCGACCTGGTGCTGTTCATCAACGGCCTGCCGTTCGCCACGCTGGAGCTGAAAAATCCCTGGACCGGCCAGACCGCCCGCTATCACGGCCAGAAACAGTACCGAGACGACCGCGATATTAACCAACCCTTGCTGCAATTCGGCCGCTGCCTGGTGCATATGGCGGTGGATACCGATGAGGTCTATATGACCACCAAGCTGGAAGGCAAAAGCACGTTCTTTTTACCGTTCAATAAGGGACAGAACTTCGGCGCAGGTAATCCGACCAATTCGGGAGGCCATAAAACCGCTTACCTGTGGCAAGAGATATTCAGTAAAGCCAGCATTGCCAACATCATCCAGCATTTCGTCCGGCTCGACGGCAGCAGTAAAGAGCCGCTGCCCAAGCGCACGCTGTTTTTTCCGCGTTATCATCAACTGGATGTCGTGCGCAGGCTGGTAGAGCATGCCAGTGAAAACGGGGTAGGGCAAACCTATTTGATTCAGCATTCGGCCGGTTCGGGTAAATCCAACTCCATCACTTGGGCGGCTTACCAGCTGATTGAAACCTATCCGGCCAGCCTTGATACACCGGGGACTACCGATTTGGAAAAGCCTTTGTTCGATTCGGTGATTGTCGTCACCGACCGCCGATTGCTGGACAAGCAGCTGCGCGAGAACATCAAGGAATTTTCCGAAGTCAAAAACATCATCGCCCCGGCGTTTAAATCCTCGGAATTGAAAAGCGCCCTGGAGCAGGGCAAGAAGATTATCATCACCACGATCCAGAAATTCCCGTTCATCATCGACGGTATCGCCGACCTGAGCGACAAGCGCTTTGCGGTGATCATCGACGAGGCGCACAGTTCGCAGAGCGGTTCCGCGCACGACAACATGAATAAGGCGATGGGCAAGAACGATAATGGCGAGGAAGAAAGTTTGGACGCCCAGGATAAAATCCTGCAAGCCATGCAATCCCGCAAGATGCGCGGTAACGCTTCTTATCTGGCCTTTACCGCAACGCCCAAAAACACCACGTTGGAGAAATTCGGCTGCAAACAGCCGGACGGCAGCTTCGAGCCGTTCCATCTGTATTCGATGAAACAGGCCATCGAGGAAGGTTTCATCCTCGACGTGCTGGCCAATTACACCACCTATAAAAGCTACTACGAGATTCAAAAATCGATAGCCGAGAATCCGCTGTTCGACAGCAGCAAAGCCCAGAAAAAACTGCGCGCTTATGTCGAACGGCATCAGCAGACCATCAATATCAAGGCGGAGATCATCCTCGATCATTTTATTCCGCAAGTGGTGAACAGCAAAAAGCTCAAGGGTAAAGCCAAGGGCATGGTGATCACCCAGAACATCGAAGCAGCGATCCGTTATTACCGGGCAATTACCCGTTTGTTGGATGAACGCGGCAAGCCGTTCAAGGCGCTTATTGCGTTTTCAGGGGTCAAGGAGGTTGACGGAATCGAGTACAGCGAAGCCCAGATAAACGGCTTTGCCGAAAACGATACCCGCGACGCTTTCGATACGGACGAGTACCGCTTGCTGATCGTGGCCAACAAATACCTGACCGGCTTCGACCAGCCCAAGCTCTGCGCGATGTACGTCGATAAAAAGCTGCAATGGGTGCTGGCGGTGCAGGCGCTGTCCCGCCTGAATCGCGCTGCGCCGAAGTGGGGCAAGAAGACCGAGGACCTATTCATCCTCGATTTCTTCAATTCGGTGGACGATATTAAAACGGCCTTCGATCCTTTCTATACCGCGACCCGTTTATCGGAAGCCACGGATATTAACGTACTGCACGAATTGAAAGACGTGCTGGACGATGTGGGTGTGTATGAATGGCACGAGGTGGAGCAGTTCATCAAACTGTACTTTGACAATGCCGATGCCCAGTTGCTGAGCCCGATCATCGACAAGGCGGCAGACCGTTTCAACTATGAATTGGAGCTGGAGGACAACGACAAGGTCGATTTCAAGATCAAGGCCAAGCAGTTTGTCAAAATCTACGGCCAAATGGCTTCGATCATGCCGTATGAAATTGCCGTCTGGGAAAAGCTGTTTTGGTTCCTGAAATTCCTGATTCCCAAACTGATCGTTAAAGATCCGGATGCGGATCAGATCGACGAATTGTTGAATTCGGTCGATTTGTCGTCATACGGCCTGGAGCGCGTCAAACTCAATCACAGCATCGGTTTGGATGACAGTGAAACCGAACTGGAGCCGCAAAATCCCAACCCGCGCGGCGCTCATGGCGGCGGCGAAGAACACGATCCGCTGGACGAGATTATCCGCAGTTTTAATGAGCGCTGGTTCCAGGGTTGGGGGGCAACGCCCGAAGAGCAGCGTATCAAGTTCATCAATATTGCCGACGGCATCAAGGCGCATCCGGATTTCGAAGAAAAGTACCAAAACAATCCGGATGTGCATAACCGGGATTTGGCGTTCGAGAAGATATTCGAAGAAGTGATGCTGAAAAACCGGCGTAATGAACTGGATCTGTATAAGTTGTTAGCCAACGATGCCGCCTTTAAAGCGGCCATGCAGCAGAGTTTAAGGCAAATGGTGGGGTATTAATGCCGTTCGGATTAGCAGTGGGTAATTGTTCGCCGGCTTTAGCGGAGGCGGGGAGTTGATCATTAAGCACAATAGACAAATCATGTTAGTCTGCAGGATGCCCTAAAGATACAATAAGGCAAATACAATACGAGCTTGGATAGCTACTCTGGATAATAAAAATTAAGTTGTCCATCATAAACCATTTAATTTCGCTGTTCTATCGCCAACGACCATGGCCTGGTTTTTGTGGGCAGTACCTTTCCCGCTCCGTCCAGTTTGATATGGGCTAAAGTGACCGCATCCAGGACATTGCCGCCTATTACATCAAGCTCTCCAGGCCGTTGTGCAACCACTAAATCACAGTGGTAAGCCCCGCGTCTTAGATCGTTATAGTTGTGAATTGACTGGATAAAAGCTTCACCCCGCGGCGTACAAATAATGTCTCCGGGCTTAGGGGCATAAGTGTTGATGTCATGGCCTACAAACCTGTCTTCGGAACCGGCCGACATCACATGCTCAATATAATCCCAATGCAAAACGGTAGAAGGCAAATCGCTTTCAGGCACGCCTGCATTTCGAGCTAGCCAGACAATAAAAGCGCCCGACCAGGGTCTAATCTCCCCTTCATGCCCGATTATCGGTAGGTCTGTCACAGCATACCAATACATGAAGATCCGGCTGAAAAAAGGCGGTAGAGTTTCATGACCATGTGTTGCTTCACTTGGATAAGTGAGTGAAGGCGGCTCAATATCGTAATTGACTTCGGGACGGCCGAACAATTCCCATTCCTGGCGGGCAAGGTACAGCATCCGATCTCTAACGTCAGGAATAACAAACGATGGACTGACATTGTCATCGGCGGTAATGGCAGGCAATTCGCCTTGTTTTAGCACAGCACAGCCATTAACAAGCAAAACAATACTGAGTAGAAAATAAGGCATGGCAATTGACTCCTCT
>JALNYY010000068.1 GCA_023229605.1 Methylobacter sp. | reverse complement strand
TCAATTGGATGGCGACTAAGGCGCAGCAGTTTTTACCAGTCCCGGATACCGGACTCGACGAGCTTAGCGTCAATTTTGATTTTCCCCTGAGCGCTGAAATTATGGATCTGTTGTATGCTCAAAATGGCGACTGCATGGACGCAGAAGGCAGAATCGCGTCTGGAACAGCAATCGAGAGCAACGAAGGAGCGGTTGCCGGGGAAAGTCAACAGGTTGAAGCAGCCGAGGCGGCAGTTATGTCGGGGTTTGCATTAGATGAGCATGAGCTGGCATTAGCCTGATATAAGTCGGATTCGACTGTATGATGGGTACAAAGTTGTGTAACGCAGTAGCCGTTACCGACGATTACATGTACAAATATATTACCTAAAACGCCTCTTGGGTTTCCCCCTCAATTCCTACACGGCTGTAAACAAGAGGTATGGGCATGGTGCAGGAGATAGCGCGGCAACAGTAAGCGCTTTAGGCGGCGCAGTGGCCGTCGTCGAAGCGGAAGCTTTTACCACGTCCATGTGGATTATGTCGATGCGATTACTTCACAATTAAGCTGTTATTAACGGACTTGACGCCTTTAACCGTTCTTGCAAGTTCCACGGCTCTGGTGGCGGCGGCCGCGGAATCAACAAACCCACTCAGCTGCACAACGCCTTTGAAAGTTTCAACGTTGATTTGCATCAGTTTAAGTCTGGAATCTCCCAATATTGAAGTATTAACTTTGGTTGTCAGCACAGCGTCATCTAAATATTCTCCGGTGCTTTCATGTTTAGCTCCTCCAGCACAACCGGCAATCAGCATTGCCAATAAGAAAACTATTATCAACTTGAATCTACTCATAATATTTAACCTTTATAATTTAAATCAGGTGTAAGTTTAAAAAATGGCTTTCGGCATTGAATTGCGAGACTTCCGCTATCCGCGGCAGTCGCCGGAATAACTCCACGTATTAAATAATACAATAATATCGGGCAGATGTATTCCATACTTAATGTTGATGATTGTGATGCTTTGCCGGAGCGAAGAGCAATTTGAAGGTAGACCGGTTTTCTTCCTGTTTAAAGTCTTCAAAGTTTGATGCAAAGTCTTTGCGGGCTCTGCATCTATGGCTATCAAGATCCTGGATTAATACGCCCATGGCTAAAAAAGTATTGGCGGAGGTGTTAAGCGCCATCATTTCTTCGCTGAACAGTTTTAGATTGAGCTCTTGAACGGCGTAATCCTGAAAGTCTCCCAAAACTTCCTGAAGTCCTTTCAGGTGTTTAATCAGATGTTTTATTTGGTGTTCCGGATAAAGGCTTTGGAAAAACTCCATTAAATAGCGCAGTTTTTTACAGGATTTTCTTAAATCATGTAATGCGTCGCTCGGTGATAAATCGGTAATTGCGTCACCTTCATGCAGCACGCGGGTAAAAGTTTTCCATATTCTGTGGTCTGCCAGTTCTTTAATGGACAGTTTGGCATTTTGCTCAAGCATTTTCTTGTATGAGGGTTCTTTAAGATACTGCTCCCACTCGGACAGGGTGGACTGATATTTGGCGGATTGCAGTTTTTTTGCCAGTTCCTTCTGGGCTTTTTGCTGTTTGGCGAGTAAAAAATCGTATAAAGGATTGAGGTCTTCCCTGATTGAAACCGGCAGGCTGCTTTTATAACGGTCAAAATTTAGCAGATAAACATCCAGGTCCCGTGTCGGTCCTGTGATCTGGCCCAGCCAGGAGAAAAAATCGGCATAGTATGCGCTGATGTTGGCAGGCAGTATGCCTTTGATCTGGTTGAGTCCTGCGCGGGTTCTTCTGACCGCAACCCTAAAATCGTGCAAAAATTCGCTGTCGGTATTGGCAATAGTACCTTGTTCGTTGGCCTTAATGGCTTTTAGCAGGTGACTATAGATATATTTGCCGGCAATATCGGCGCGCATGCCGGGATCCAGGTTGATATTCAATTTCGATGAGTAATCTTTAGGCTTGCGGCCCTGGAATTGTAAGGCTGCCAGCAGGACGGGCTCTTCAGTGGGGGTTAAACCCAGTGTGGAAGTCAATATTTCAGTGATGTGTTCAGTAGCCTTGTCGTAGCCTTTTACCGGCTGCAGCAGAACGCGGTTATTGAAATGCCCGTACTCTTCGATTAACAGCCGGAGTATGATTTTTTCATCCTTGTTAATGATGTTGAGATGATAAATTTCATAGTCCAGCGTGCATACGGGCAATAATGCGCGCATTTCCAGCAACGGCTCCAGGGTGTCGCGCATTATACCCGGTTCGAATTCTTTGCCGAATGAAGGAGCTTTCTTCAGTGCCGAGTTGGCGATGACCGAGGCATTTTTAATCGATCTTAACGTTAAGGATGAAACGGATTTGGCTTGATTAAGCTCGCAAGTGACGTCGTTTGAGTACAATCGCCAGTCAAAGCTGTCGTAGTAGGTTTTACAGGAGGGCTGTCTTGAAGCTAGCTGCGTATCTGCTTCATGGCTTAATTTAGCGATAAATTGTTCAGCCGTTAAATTTACGGGAAATTCAAATTGTAAGGACATATTTATCACGGGGCGTGAGTGCTGGAGTAATCTGACATGTAATTCGTTAAGCATAGCAGCTTAGTATTAATATCAAATGACAATTTGAATATCAATCGATCTGTACCCAAAGTAAGCGCTTGCGAGAGATGTGTATAATGCTGCTTTGGCGTGCCGCCGCGCTTAAGGCGCCTGTTTTTTGCTTTCCCACCACCTATTCATGGGGTCGGTACTAAAAAAGATTATACTGTAATATTCTTGTCACATACTATTTACATAATAGTGCCACTTTAAATTATTTTGAGAGTTGAGTATGAAACTATCTTTTAAGACTAAGTCGTTAGTTACTGCGATGGGTTTTGGTGTCGCTGCATTAGTCAGTGGTGTTGCGGGTGCGGTGCAAACTGTTGATGCAGGTGTTCCCGAGTATCAAAAAGCAAGCGGAATTTCCGGTAACTTGTCCAGTGTCGGTTCTGATACGCTGGCCAATCTGATGACCATGTGGGCGGAAGAGTTTAACCGTGCTTACCCTAACGTAAATATTCAAATTCAAGCGGCCGGGTCTTCTACCGCACCCCCTGCATTGACTGAAGGCACGTCAAACCTGGGGCCTATGAGCCGAGACATGAAAGACGACGAGCTTCAAGCTTTCGAAGAAAAATACGGCTACAAGCCAACTGCTGTCCCTGTGGCTGTTGATGCGCTCGCGGTTTTTGTCAATAAGGACAACCCCGTTAAAGGCTTGTCAATGGATCAGGTCGACGGGATTTTCTCTTCCACATATAAATGCGGCGGGTCGGATATTGAGACTTGGGGTCAAGCCGGCGTTTCAGTATGGGGTTCGAAAAGTATCCAGCTATACGGGCGCAACTCGGTTTCGGGCACATACGGTTATTTTAAAGAACACGCTTTATGCAAGGGCGACTACAAAAGCAACGTGAACGAGCAGCCCGGTTCTGCTTCGGTTGTGCAATCGGTCACCACGTCGGTTAACGGCATTGGTTATTCCGGCATGGGCTATGTCACATCTGGCGTTAAGGCTGTGCCTTTGGCAAAGAAAGGCAGCACTGCGTACGTCGAAGCTACACCTGAGAATGCGGCTGCTGGTACTTATCCTTTGACGCGTTTCTTGTATATCTATGTCAACAAGAAGCCAAACCAACCGTTGGCGCCGTTAGAAAACGAATTTATCAAAATGGTATTGTCCAAAACCGGCCAGCAGGTCGTTATAAAAGACGGTTTCATTCCTTTGCCAGCAAAAGTTGTTGATAAGGAACTGGCTAAGCTTAAGTAAAAAAGGCTTAGTGTTGCGCAAGGATGCGTGGACAGGGATGTCGGTCTGAATGTGTTATTGTCTTCCCCCTCAGAAAGTAAAGGCGCATCGGACAAAATACGGCTGAGATTTGCTTTGTGAATCTTGGCCGTTTTTTTTGTTTTTTGTTATATCATTGTCACATTTTATTTCTAGTATCTTTAGCATGTCAGAAATCAACGCTCCCATCAAACAACCTCCGTCCATAAAAATCAGTTCCGGTGAATATTACCATCGCTGGCGGCTCATTAAAGATGCTTTAGCGCGCTATGGCGTTGTGGTGGGCGGCCTGGGCGTGATTGTCGCTATCGTGCTGATTTTCTTTTATTTGTTGTATGTGGTTTATCCTCTGTTTATATCGGCAACCGCCGAGCCGGTCAGCGAGTACGCAGTGCCGGAGCAGGCTCTGGGCAGCACCTTGCTGCTGGAGATGGAGGAGCAAAATGAGATCGGGGCGCGGTTTACCGACAGCGGGCATGTGGTGTTTTTTGATGCGGCTGACGGTAAAACTATATTGACACAGGCTGTGGCAATCCCCGAAGGCGCGCATATCGCCAGTTTTTCTCAAGGCAGTCCTATCAATGAGGGCGCAGTCATTTACGGTTTATCGGATGGCCGGGCGGTCGTCGTTAAGCATCAATATAAAGTGACTTACCCGAACAATGTGAGGCTTATTACGCCATCGCTGAAATATCCATTAGGCGAACAAGCTTTGGTGCTGGATGAGTCCGGCGCGGCGTTGGAGAAAATCGCGGTTAGCGTGGGCAATGACTCGACAACGATAGTTGCGAAAACAGCCGATACCCCGAATGCCGAGGGTAAAATACGGCTGGCCAATTTTCAAAAAGAGCAATCGTTATTTTCCGATGAAGCGGCTTTGACCCGTACCGATTCGGTTTTGGAAATGTCGGCGGCGGGTGTCGAGGATATTTTAATCGATAAGGAGGAAGCCAATCTGTATCTGATCAGCAAAGACGGGCAGTTGGCTTTTTTTGACATTAGCGATAAGGCCAGCCCAAAATTAAGGCAGCAGCTGAATGTGGTTGATGCGGGGCAAAAAATAACCAGCGTGACTTTTTTAAATGGCGATCTTTCGCTGTTGATAGGCGATTCCAGCGGCTTGGTATCGCAATGGAGCATGGTCAAGGACAATCTGAATCGTCCTGCAATGGAAAAAATCAGGTCATTTAAAGTGTCCGATAAAGCAGTCGTTGCAATCAATGCCGAGCAGCGCCGTAAAGGTTTTATGACCACTGATGCCGACGGCATGGTGGGCATTTATAATTCAACCTCCGAAAGGCGGCTGATTAAAGAGCGGGTAAGTTCGACCTTGCCGACGGCTGCGGTTTTATCGCCGAGAGCCAATGCGTTGCTGGTGCAGACGACAGACGGAAAAATGCATTTTTGGCATGTCGAGAACGAGCACCCTGAAGTTTCCATCAAATCGCTCTGGGAGCGGGTTTGGTATGAAAGTTATCCGAAGCCTGATTATGTCTGGCAATCTTCTTCGGCGAACAATGATTTCGAGCCGAAATACAGCTTGACGCCGTTGGTTTTCGGCACTCTGAAGGCGGCGTTTTATTCAATGTTGGTTGCAATTCCCCTGTCGTTGATGGGGGCGATCTACACCGCTTATTTTATGTCGCCGCGGATGAGGGTGTACGTAAAACCTTCCATTGAAATCATGGGCGCTTTGCCGACGGTTATTTTGGGCTTTCTTGCCGGTCTTTGGTTGGCTCCGTATATGGAAAATCATTTGGCCGGCATATTTGCAATGCTGATAATGGTGCCAATCGGCGTCATGCTGTTTGCCTTTGCTTGGCAATTTGTGCCCAAGGCTATTGCCGAGAATCTCGCGGAAGGCTGGGACGCGGCGATATTGGTGCCGGTCATTTTGCTGAGCGGTTGGTTTGCCTTTAAGATCAGCGTGCCTTTGGAAACGTTTTTGTTTCACGATACCTTGCGCAACTGGTTTAAGACGGAATGGGGCATAGGCTATGACCAACGCAATGCCATGGTGGTTGGCGTGGCGATGGGTTTTGCGGTGATCCCGACCATTTTTTCAATCGCGGAAGACGCCATTTTCAGCGTGCCGAAACATTTGACGGTTGGCTCCTTGGCGCTGGGTGCGACCCCTTGGCAAACCATGGTCAGGGTGGTGTTGCTGACCGCAAGCCCGGGCATTTTTTCCGCAATCATGATCGGTTTCGGCCGGGCCGTCGGAGAGACTATGATTGTGCTGATGGCGACTGGCAACACGCCGGTGATGGATATGAGTGTGTTTCAGGGCTTGCGCACCTTGGCTGCAAATATTGCAGTGGAAATGCCGGAAGCGGAAGTCGACAGTACACATTACCGGGTGTTGTTTTTGTCGGCCTTGGTGCTGTTCACTTTTACCTTTGTCTTTAACACGCTGGCTGAAGTCATTCGTCAGCGCTTACGGGAAAAATACAGTTCATTATGATCAAATTATGGTTTAAAAGCGGCGCGCCGTGGGTGTGGCTCAATGCGGCGGGGGTCAGCACCTGCCTGATTATGGTGGTGGGGGTGTTGGGCTTGGTTTTAGTCCGTGGGGCCGGGCACTTTTGGCCGTCCCAGATTGTACAGTTCACATATCAGGAACCGGGCGGCGAAGTCCAGACAATTATTGGCGAACATATCGATACCAGTGTTACCACGGCCGCGATGGCCAAATCATCCGGTTATAAAATGGCCGATGATGAGGACACACTGGTGCAATATCTGGTAAAAACCGGTAACCGGGATCTTACCGGTGCCGACTTCCGCTGGATATTGGAGCGTAATGTCAAACAGCAACAGGAACCCGCCGACCTGATGGTGGTTGAGCGCCGGGAATGGGGCAACTTCTACGGCCGGTTGGTTGCGGTCAAGGAAGGCGGCAAGGTTATCGCCGAAGGCGAGCAAGCTTGGCCTGTCGTACAGGGACGGATAGACGAGGCTTTAGCCCTCTTCAAAGAAATAACCCATTTGGAAAAAAAGGACGTCGGCGCGATCAACTACAGTCTTGAGCAATTAAGGCTTGAACAAAAAAGATTGCAGCTGAAACATCGTTGGGATGCGGCGGCTGAGCAACGGTTGGCTGCTGAGAAAGTCGAACTGGAAACTGAATATAAACAATATCAAGAGCGGCTTAGCGAACTGTACCAGAAAATTCGCCGGGATAGCTTGGTTGCGAAGACCGAAAGCGGTAAAGAGGTAGAAATTACCTTGAATAAAGTCGTCAGGGTGTTCCGTCCGAACACCATGGGCGTGTTTGACAAAATCCACCATTACGGCATTAAAGTGGTTGAGTTTTTAACCGATTATCCGCGTGAGGCCAATACTGAAGGCGGGATTTTCCCGGCAATATTCGGTACCGTGATGATGGTGTTGATGATGTCAGTTATCGTGACCCCGTTTGGCGTTATTGCTGCAGTGTATTTGCGGGAATATGCCAAACAGGGTTTTATCACCCGATTGATAAGAATTTCAGTTAACAATCTGGCGGGCGTGCCTTCCATTGTTTACGGCGTATTCGGCTTGGGATTTTTCGTCTATATCTTGGGCGGCAACATCGACCGGCTGTTTTTTCCGGAAGCCTCGCCTGCGCCGGTTTACGGTACGCCGGGCTTGCTGTGGGCGTCGATCACATTGGCCTTATTAACCTTGCCGGTGGTTATTGTTTCGACCGAAGAAGGTTTGGCGCGTATCCCTAAGTCTATACGCGAAGGCAGTCTGGCCTTAGGCGCGACCAAACTGGAAACTTTATGGCTGACGGTATTGCCGATGGCCAGCCCTGCGATGATGACCGGATTGATTCTGGCGGTGGCGCGGGCGGCCGGCGAAGTGGCTCCGTTAATGCTGGTGGGCGTGGTTAAGCTCGCGCCCACCTTGCCGCTGGATGGCAATTACCCGTTTTTACATTTAGACAGAAAATTTATGCACTTAGGATTTCATATCTATGATGTCGGCTTTCAAAGCCCTAATGTCGAGGCGGCGAGACCCTTGGTTTATGCGACATCATTATTGTTGGTACTGGTCATAGTTGGGCTGAATTTATCGGCCATTTTAATCAGAAATCATTTGCGAGAAAAATACCGGGCACTGGAAGGTTAAAGAAATGACAGAACAACAAGTACGTACACACGCCATTGATGTAAGTTCAGTTTTACGCGATCAGAAAAGAACTGATGAGCCGAATGAGACCTGCATCAAAGTAGAGAACTTAAATCTTTTCTATGCGGAAAAACAGGCTTTGCATGGCGTTAACATGGAAATGCCCAAGAAAAAGGTAACTGCCTATATCGGCCCCAGCGGATGCGGAAAATCGACACTGCTGCGCTGTATCAACCGGATGAACGACTTGGTTGACAACGTTACCATCGAAGGTAAGATTCTGCTGGATAATGAAAATATCTATGATAAAACCGTTAATGTGGCTGCGTTACGCCGGCGCGTCGGCATGGTGTTTCAAAAGCCTAACCCTTTCCCCAAGTCTATCTTTGAGAATGTCACTTACGGCCTTAGAATTCAGGGCGTCAACGACAAGCGGATATTGGAAGAAACAGTAGAAAGCGCCTTGCGCGGTGCGGCGTTGTGGGATGAAGTCAAAGACCGCTTGAACGACAACGCCTTAGGCTTATCAGGCGGGCAGCAGCAACGTCTGGTAATTGCCAGGGCGATTGCGATAGAGCCCGAAGTGCTGTTGCTGGATGAGCCTGCATCGGCGCTGGATCCTATTTCAACATTAAAAATTGAAGAGCTGATCAACGAGCTTAAAGAAAAATACACCATAGTTATTGTGACGCATAATATGCAGCAGGCCGCTCGGGTTTCTGACTACACGGCATTTATGTTTATGGGCGAATTGATTGAGATGGGTACGACCAGCGAGTTGTTTACCAATCCTAAAAAAACACAGACTGAAGATTACATTACCGGTCGGTACGGCTAACCAGGAGCGAGCAATGGACAACAGCAAAATAGGGCATCACATATCAGGGCAGTTTAATAAAGAACTGGAAGATGTGCGTAACAAAGTGTTAACCATGGGCGGATTGGTTGAGCAGCAAATAGAGCTGGCTGTGACGGCTTTCTCTACCGGTGATCTGGAAATGGCCGAACTGGTCATCAAGCAGGACAATCAGGTCGATGCGTTAGAGATGGCTATCGATCAGGAATGCATGCAGATTTTGGCGCTGAGGCAGCCAGCGGCGTTTGATTTAAGATTGTTGATCACGGTGATCAAGGTAATAAATGAGCTTGAACGCGTCGGCGACATGGCCGAGCGCATCGCCGAAATGGCGATACAATTGTCGAGCGCCGATAACAACAAGCATGATCAATATTATGAGCTGGAGCACATGGCTGAATTAGTCCAAGAAATGCTGCATGGCGCTCTGGATGTATTTGCCAGGATGAATATAGAGGATGTAACTGCGATTACCGGTTTGGATGAGAATGTCGATCGCGAATACGGCAGTATTATTCGTCAGTTGATCACCCGAATGATGGAAGATCCGAGAAATATTACCCGGATGCTGGATGTGCTCTGGATAGCCCGGTCACTGGAAAGAATTGGCGATCATGCTTGCAACGTTTGCGAACATCTGATTTATATGGTTAAAGGCGAAGATGTGCGGCATTTGACCCAGGAAGAGCTGGAAAAGAAAATGAAAGAATAAAAGCCGGGAAGGCAGCTCTAAGCGTGTGGCCCTGCATGGCGCGGGGTGCAGGTTCGCCGCGTTTTCTCCGTTAATGTTCTGAAAAACAGATATATCCATGTAGCCATCAGGTATAATTTTGTCTGATCGAGATTAATTATTACTGCTTCAGCATCATTTTTTGGTGAATTGGATATAACTATGCGGCAAACAATAAAAGCAAAGCATGAGCTTCGTTTGTATGAGCTTAAAAAAGCGGTGAACGAGTTTCTTGAGTTCACCGAAGATTTAGCGCTGCTTCAGGCGGTTAATGAAAAAGCGCAGGAGATGGCTCAGGCGGCTGATGCATTGCAACAGTTATTGCAGCAAGGTTTGGTTGCAAATAAGCTGGCTAAGGCTGCGAATACTTCCGAGGCTGCGAGGCTGCTTGATGAGCTTGTCGATGCCGACGCGGTCAGTGAGTTGGAGGCTTATGTGTTGTCGGCTGCAGAAGGCATTGAAAATGCCGAGGTGACACAGTTTTTAACCGAGGTAATGGACAAGGTTGAGCGTAAATATAATCTGCTTCTTGAAAAAGCGCATGCTTATAACGCTCTGCTTAAAGGGTAAGTCTGCGTAGTTTAGCTCTACCGGCAGTAGAGCGTTACTTGGGTTTAATAATTGCGTTGGACGGAAAATTTTGCTAATAAGGTCAGAGCCCGCTTGTATTCCGAATCAGGCAGGACGTTTAATGCGGTTATCGCTTTTTGAGCTTCTTGGTCGGCGCGTTGTTCTGTGTAATCAATGGCTTTAGTGCGCTGCACCACGGCGTAAACTTCGTTGAAGGCATCACGATTACCATTTTTGATGGCGTCAATAATGATTTTGGCCTCGCTTTCGTTGCCGTTTTGAATGGCGTAAATCAGCGGTAAAGTCGGTTTGCCTTCGGCAAGGTCGTCGCCGAGATTTTTGCCTAGTTCGTCTTTACTGGCTTTGTAATCGAGTGCATCATCGATCAGCTGAAAAGCGATGCCCAGATGTTGCCCGTATTGCGCCAGGCCTTGTTCGGTTTCAGCGGATGCCCCAGCGATAACGGCGGCCAACTTGGTCGCGGCGCTGAATAAAATAGCGGTTTTTCTGGCAATAACTTCGAGATATTTTTCTTCTGTAGTCTCGGGATTATTGCAATTCAAAAGTTGCAGAACCTCGCCTTCGGCGATGGCTGTAGTGGTTTTTGACAGGATTTCCATTACCCGCATATTGCCGGTACGCACCATCATTTCAAACGCGCTGGAGTAAAGGTAATCGCCTACTAATATGCTTGCCGCGTTGCCCCAGACGGCATTGGCGGATTCTTTGCCGCGTCTGAGGTCGGAGTCGTCAACAACGTCGTCATGCAGCAATGTGGCGGTGTGGATAAATTCAATGACCGCGGCTAAAAGCAGGTGTTTATCGCTCGCTCCTCCGAGCGCCTTGGCCGCCAGCAACAGCAGCATTGGACGTAACCTTTTGCCGCCGCTGCCGACTATATAGTGGCCTACCTGGTTAATAAGGATAACATCGGAACTTAACTCGTTAATAATGAGCTGATCGACGGCTTTGGCCTCAGCTGTAGTTAATTGCTTGATTGAATCGAAATCAATGGGTGCAGTAGCGTTAGCGGTGGGTTGTGAATGCGATGCCATTATGTAGTGCTGCGTGTAAGTTTGGGTTATTTTTCATGGCAATAGCTATGAAAATCAAAGTCTGCTAAACTATTATAACTTAATAAAAGGTTAATCGCCCATGCTATTGAGCGTATGGGTTGATGATAATAGCTTTTTTGTGCTATTTTAATTAGATATTTAGGTGGTCGGTTTAATATATATTGACTTACCTTGGATTTAAAAATATAATTTTTTGTTCACTTTAAACAGATTAATGCTTGATGGAGCTTGCGCCGATGTATGCGGTAATTCAAACAGGTGGTAAACAGTACCGTGTAGAAGAAGGTACTTACTTAAAAATAGAAAAACTGGAGCTAGGCGAAGGCGACAGCATTGAATTCGATAAAGTACTGATGATTCAGTCAGACGATGCTGTTAAGGTCGGCATGCCTTTTATCGAAGGCGGCAAAGTTACAGCGACTGTCCTGTCTCAAGGCAGGCATGCAAAAGTCAAAATTATTAAATTCAGAAGACGTAAGCACCACATGAAACAAATGGGGCATCGT
This sequence comes from Methylobacter sp., assembly GCA_023229605.1. Classification (GTDB taxonomy): domain Bacteria; phylum Pseudomonadota; class Gammaproteobacteria; order Methylococcales; family Methylomonadaceae; genus Methylobacter_A. Next base: position 9,515 of record JALNYY010000068.1, on the reverse strand, counting down.
CAGTACTATACAGAAGTCCAGATTACTGGCATTTCTGCTTAAGATATTAGGAGTTACAGATGGCTCATAAGAAAGCTGGTGGTAGTACCCGTAACGGACGCGACTCTAATGCAAAAAGATTAGGCGTTAAGCGTTACGGTGGTGAGAGCGTAACGGCAGGCAACATTATTGTTCGGCAACGTGGAACCCAGTTTCACGCAGGTGATAATGTAGGCTGCGGAAAAGATCACACATTGTTTGCAACGGCTGACGGCAAAGTGGTTTTTCAGGTTAAAGGCCCTGATAATCGCAAATTTATCAGTATTGTTGCTGCATAAGACATACGGCTGTATCGCGCTGTAGTATTGCGGGACAGTTAGGCCGGGCGGTGTACCGGCAACTTTAAAAAAGCTCCGCCGTTGTTATGGTGGGGCTTTTTTTGTTTTTATCGGTTGAGTTTGAAGTTTGGCGGCGTGTGATTTATGAGATTTGTTGACGAGGCGGAAGTTCGTGTAGAAGCGGGCGATGGGGGCAATGGTACTATCGGCTTTCGGCGCGAGAAATACATTCCGATGGGTGGTCCGGACGGTGGTGATGGCGGCGATGGCGGCAGTGTTTATTTGATTGCAGCAGAGAATGTAAACACCCTGGTGGATTTTCGGTATCACGCCGTACACAGGGCGCAACGCGGACAGAACGGCATGAGTCGTAATTGTACCGGCAGAAAAGGCGATGATTGCTATGTGCCGGTGCCGCTCGGGACGCTGGTTTCCGATGCGGAAACGGGCGAGGTTATCGGAGATTTAACCAAGGTCGGTCAAACGTTGCTGGTCGCCCAAGGCGGTTTTCATGGTCTGGGCAATACGCGCTTTAAAAGCAGTGTTAACAGGGCGCCGCAAAAGGCCAGCAAAGGCAGTGAAGGTGAGCATCGCAGGCTTAATCTGGAGTTGACGCTGATTGCCGATGTCGGATTGCTGGGCATGCCCAATGCGGGAAAGTCCAGCTTGATTCGCTCGGTATCGGCGGCAACGCCCAAGGTCGCCGACTATCCGTTTACGACCTTGCATCCCAATCTGGGCGTGGTTAGCGTTGATGATTTACGCAGCTTTGTTATTGCCGATATTCCCGGTGTTATTGAAGGTGCGGCTGAGGGTGCAGGTCTTGGCTTGCAGTTCCTTAAGCATTTATTGCGTACCGGACTGCTGCTGCATCTGATTGACGTTGCGCCTTACGAAAGCGCCGAGTCGCCGGTGCAGGCGGCTAAAAAAATCATTCATGAGGTCGAGAAATGGAGTGATGAGCTGGCCGCCAAGCCGCGCTGGCTGGTGCTGAACAAGATCGACCGTTTGCCCGCCGATGAAGTCGATCAGCGGTGCCGGTCTATTGTCGACGAGCTGGGGTGGACGGGGCCGGTCTTCAGGATTGCGGCAATTAACGGTGATGGCACGAGGGAGCTTATGTTCGCCATCATGAACTTTTTGGAACAGCAACGGCAGGAAAAAAGTGAGCAGGACTGATTTTGCCAAAGTTAAACGGGTCGTCGTCAAGATAGGCAGCTCTTTATTGACCAAGGGCGGGCAGGGCCTTGATAAGGCATCCATCGCCGCATGGGTTGGGCAGATGGCCGGTTTAAGGCGGCGGTCTATCGATGTGATTCTGGTTTCTTCGGGTTCCGTGGCGGAAGGTATGTGCCGCTTGGGCATGAAAGTGCGGCCCAAGACATTGCATGAGCTGCAGGCGGCGGCATCCGTAGGGCAAATGGGCTTGGTGCGCGTTTTTGACGATAATTTCCAGCAGCATCGACTGCATGCTGCACAGGTGCTGTTAACCCATGACGATTTGTCGGACCGGCAGCGCTATTTAAACGCCAGAAGCACGATGCTGACTTTGCTTAAGTTGGGCGTGGTGCCGGTTATTAATGAAAATGACGCGGTGGCGACCGAAGAAATCCGCTTTGGCGACAATGATACGCTGGCTGCACTGGTGGCTAATCTGGTCGAGGCCGATCTGCTGATTATATTGACCGATCAACAAGGATTGTTTACGGCCGATCCAGGCTTAAATCCGGATGCTGAATTAATTTCCGAGATCAGCGTTAATGATGTTCGGCTGGATGTAATGGCTGGTGATAGCCGTAGCGGCTTGGGCCGAGGCGGCATGTGCACCAAAGTGCGAGCTGCGCGGCTTGCATCGAGATCCGGCGCGGCAACAGTGATTGCGGCGGGTGCTGTCGATGATGTAATTGCCGCCGTAATCGCCGGAACTGATTTGGGTACCCATCTATTGCCGGATATAGAGCCGTTGGTGGCAAGAAAACGCTGGCTTGCCGGGCAGTTGCAGGTTAAGGGGCGGTTGGTTCTGGATGCGGGGGCGGTCAGGATGCTGCAAAATGAGGGCAAAAGCCTGCTGGCTGTCGGCGTTAAATCAACATCAGGGCGGTTTGAGCGCGGTGAATTGGTTTCTTGTATGGATGAAGGCGGACTGGAAATTGCGCGTGGACTGATTAATTACGGCGCTGCCGATGCACAATTAATAGCAGGCAAGAGCAGTTCGGAGTTTGAGGGTATTCTTGGCTACTTCGATGATTCAGAGCTGATACATCGGGACAATTTGGTGATAATTTAGGCTGGATTGACAGGCAATAAAAAAGGCCGTAACTCGGAAAGTTCGGCCTTTTTATTGGGTAAGGTTAAAGCAATTAAGCGATAGCCTTTACCTTTGCATTCAGTCTGCTTTTACCGCGTGCGGCTTTATTCTTGTGAATAATGCCTTTAGTGACTGCAGAATCGATAATCGGCACAGCAGTGTTGTATGCGGCTTGCGCTTTCTCTTTGTCGCCCAGTTTAACTGCGGCAATGATCTTTTTTATAAATGTGCGTAAGTTGCTACGTTGTCCTGCGTTGCGAATACGGCTTTTTTCCGCTTGTCGCGCACGCTTTTTAGCTTGTGCTGTATTAGCCATAGTGTCTCGATTCTTGGTGGTAAGTTAATTAAGCCTTACATTATCTTTATAAATGATATTATTGTCAAACTTTTTAACGCGTCACAACAGGAGCGGCGTTGAGCAGGCAGCTTTTTAAGTCGACCGCGGTTGTCGGCAGCATGACCTTGATTTCACGTATACTCGGATTTATCCGGGATATGTTGATTGCACATATTTTCGGCGTGAATTCGGCAACGGATGCTTTTTTCGTGGCGTTCAAGATCCCCAACTTTTTACGCCGTTTATTTGCCGAGGGCGCTTTTGCGCACGCCTTTGTTCCGGTGCTGTCCGATTACAAAGAGCGGGGCAGCAAGGCCGCGTTAAAGCAGTTTATCGATAAAACCGCAGGAACGCTGTCGGTGTTCTTGCTGCTGATTACAGTGATCGGCGTCGCGGCTTCCCCCGAGCTGATCATGCTGTTGGCTCCGGGGTTTATGTGGCAGGGAACCCAGTATGAGCTGTCCGTGCAACTGCTGCAAATCACCTTTCCCTACTTGTTTTTTATCGCGTTGGTGGCTTTTGCCGGCGGCATTTTAAATGCGCACGGAAAATTTGCGATTCCCGCGTTAACACCGGTTTTTCTGAATATCTGCATGATTGCCGCCGCGATCTGGCTGGCGCCTTTGATGGACGAGCCGGTTACCGCTCTAGCCTGGGGCGTCTTTGCGGCAGGCATCGTGCAGCTGTTGTTTCAGCTTCCCGCATTGATGCGCTTGGGGCTGATGCCAAGACCAAGATTGGGCTTTAACGACTCGGGCGTTAAACGGATTATCAGCCTGATGCTGCCGGCCATTTTTAGCGTTTCAGTGACGCAGATCAATTTGTTGCTGGATACCTTGATTGCGTCGTTCTTAACCGTCGGCAGCGTGTCCTGGCTGTATTATTCCGACCGGCTGGTGGAGTTTCCGGTAGGTATTTTGGGTCTTGCGCTGGGGACGGTCATTTTACCGAGTTTATCAAAAAGCCATGCAGCGGAAGACACTGCCGCTTTTTCAAATGCGCTGGACTGGGGCTTGCGGCTGGTGGTTTTGGTAGGCTTGCCCGCTACCATCGGCTTAGTGATGCTGGCCGAACCGATGCTGTCTACACTGTTTCAATACAATGAATTCGGCGTCAGCGACGTGCATTTTGCAGGATTGAGCTTGAAGGCGTATTCGCTGGGCCTGCTGGGTTTTATTCTGATTAAAGTGTTGGTGCCGGGCTTTACCTCGCGCGGCGACATGAAGACGCCGGTACGCTACGGGGTCTACGCGATGCTAGCTAGCTTAGGCCTGAATCTGGCACTGGTTTTCCCGTTGGCGCATGCGGGGCTGGCTTTAGCCACGTCCTTGGGTGCTTTTTTTAATGCGGTCTTGTTGCTGAGAAAATTGCACAAGGACAAGGTCTATCAACCGGCCAGCGGTTGGTGGATGTTTTTTACCAGAATATCGCTGGCCGCCGGGGCAATGTCCGCAGGGCTGTATTATTTTGTCGATGCAGCTTGGTGGAATGACTGGAATTCCACGATGCGTGTGATCAATCTGGTGAAATGGATAGGGATAGGCTTAGTAATTTATACCGGAACGTTGCTGTTAACGGGTTTGAGGTTAAAGCACTTGTCCGGTCAGATGCATGGTAAAAACTTAACCTGACATTGCAGATTCCTAATTCAGCCTTTGTTATCCAGAAACTTTTTTATACGCATTTAAAATGACAGACAAGAATCAATACCAAGCACTTTTGAGAGCAAAAATAAAATCTGCTGTTGAACAGGCGAGAGCTGCTTCAGCTTTCACTCACCAAGGATTAAAAGGGACGGTTCTGGAAATCTTAATAGGCGAGCTTTTCAAGCCTCTTTTGCCTTCCGATATAGGGGTTGGAACCGGACAAATAATTGATGCATATAAGTCTCCAATGTCTGGGCAAATTGATATTATTCTTTTTGATAGATCAATTCTTCCGCCAGTTCTCATTGATGAAAAAACTGGTATTTTCCCGATTGAGTCTGTTCTTTACACAATCGAAGTTAAGACAACGTTGAATGCCACCGAACTCTCCTCTGCACATGAATCAGCAAAGAGACTTGCGAAGTTTGGATATCTTCCAGGACTTACAGATGAAACGGGGAAAGAAAAAGATCATCCTGTTAAAAAAGCTCGATCTGTGGTTTTTGCCTTAGGTTCAGATTTATCTGGAGTTCGCCTGAATGAGGCTCAGCGCTATAAGAATCTTTACGGAGAAGAACCCGCTCATTTACGAGCCATATGTGTAGCGGGAAGAGAATATTGGTATGACGATGGTGACCACTGGAGGGGGCTCAAACATACTGAATGAATACGATGAAGTTTTAGCCTTCGTAGGTGGAGTAACTAACACATACAAAGAAGTCAGTAAAAGTCGCCATAGTCCATTACTCGGCAACTATGTTGTACCAGAAGGCACGTTTCTCTCACCAGTAGAGTCAAGAAGAGTGGAAAGAGTGAAAATAACATGCGATAGCTGTGGAAAGGAGGCAATGTTCAAACCAAATGTTGGAGAAATGGATATTATTATCAATGGTGCAATAAGCAACTCAGATCCATGTCCAGATTGTGGTGGTAAGATGAGTTCAGTTACAGGTACATACAAGTTTATTAAAGGTGATTTAGTTGAACAAAATAGCTAACAAGTCCAGTAGGCCATAATAAGTCGGTTCGAGCGACAGCGAAAACAGGCGTTTTCAGCAAAAATCACCAGTTAATGCGTCAGACTTGCAGGATTAAAATTTAGCACTATAATGTCATTCATTGTAAAAATGACTTAGGTTAAACATTTGCCATGAATCAACAGGCAGCCAAAATATCAGCAGGCGGTCGCATTGTGCTTCCCGCCCAAATGCGCGCCAGCCTTGGCATCCATGAAGGCGACGAATTGCTTATCTCGGTCGTCAACGGCGAAATCCATATCACCCCTAAAGCGCTGGCTTTGCAAAATGCCCTCGCAATCGCCCGCAAACATTTAGCTGGCAGCCCCGATTTGAGCGATGCACTTATCGCGGATCGACGTGCAGAAGCCGCTAATGAATAGCTCAGTGGTACTCGATGCATCTGCATTGCTGGTACTTATTCAAAATGAGGCGGGCGCGGAGCTGGTCGGTGCCGCCATCACCCAAGGCAAGGCGATGATTTCCACGGTTAACTTAAGTGAAGTCGTTGGAAAGTTGGCTGAAACCGGAATGCCCAAAACTGCGATTGAAGCTTTTCAAGCAGAGCTGCCGATTGAGGTTGCCGATTTTAGTGAAACGATGGCGTTGGAAGCTGGCATGTTGCGGCTAACAACACGCCAGCTGGGTTTGTCGCTAGGCGACAGAGCTTGCTTGGCTACTGCACGAGCGTTTGGGAATTTACCCGTCCTGACAGCAGACCGCGCATGGGCCGATTTGAATATCGATTTAAAGATTACCCTTGTCCGCCCTTAAATCAACCCTGCGTTAACCTAACTTCCGCTTCGCGGTATTTTGCCGCGCAATACTCAGCCACCTCAGCCGGCAAATGTGGCCCCGGCGCGGTTTTATCCCAATCCAGCGTCTCCAGGTAATCACGAACATATTGCTTGTCGAAGCTGGGCGGGCTGATGCCGACTTCATATTGATCAACAGGCCAGAAGCGCGATGAATCGGGAGTTAACGCCTCATCGATCAGGTACAAAACGCCGTTATCGTCGACGCCGAATTCAAATTTGGTATCGGCAATAATAATGCCCCGTTCTTTGGCGTAGGCCGCGGCTTCCTTGTACAGTTTCAGGCTGGCGTCGCGCACGTTTTCAGCCAAGTCCCGTCCCATCAATTCAACGGTCTTTTCAAAAGAGACGTTCTCATCATGGTCGCCCACTTCGGCTTTTGTGGACGGCGTATAGATAGGTTCCGGCAGTTGTTGCGCCTGCTGCAAACCTTCGGGCAGTTTAATGCCGCAGACCGCGCCGGATTTTTGGTAATCTTTCCAGCCCGAGCCGATCAGGTAACCGCGCACAATGGCTTCAACCGGCAGCGGTTTTAACAACCTGACGACGATAGCGCGGCCTTCAATCTGCGCGCGTTCGGCGGCATCGGGAACCGCCTGTTCCAGCGGAATGTCGGCCAGGTGATTGGGCATCACGTGCTTCATTTTTTCAAACCAGAAATTAGATACGTTGGTCAAAACACGGCCTTTGCCGGGAATCGGGTCAGGCAAAATGACGTCAAATGCAGACAGCCGGTCGGTGGTCACAATCAGCATGTGCCGGTCGTCAATGTCGTAAATATCGCGCACTTTGCCGCGGGCGCGGAGCTTTAAAGACGACAGTGTTGATTGGTATAGAGCTTCTGGAGCGGTCATAATTTCTCGCCGAGTGTCAAATAGGGTGATTTTATCAGTTGTTAGCGTAACCCAAAAATAATCTCGCAAAATAGCGGGTTGTGCTCACGAGGTGCAGCAATTCGCATTATGCCTTTTTTCGAGTACGGCTGTGCTATTCTAGGCATGTTATTAAACGGTTAGAGTTACAGAGTGGAAATATATCTTGTTGGCGGTGCGGTGCGCGATCAATTGCTTGGGCTTCCGGTCAAGGAGCGGGACTGGGTGGTGATCGGCGAGACGCCGGAATCCATGGTGAAACAGGGATTCCGGCCGGTAGGCAAGGATTTTCCGGTATTCTTGCATCCGCAAAGCCGTGAAGAATATGCGTTGGCCAGAACCGAAAGAAAAACCGCGCCCGGCTATAAAGGTTTTACCGTGCATGCATCGCCCGATGTCAGCCTGGAACAGGATTTGATACGCCGCGACCTGACGATCAATGCGATGGCGATGACGCCGGAGGGCCGGCTTGTCGATCCTTACGGCGGACAACGCGATCTTGAGCAGCGCATTTTCCGGCACATTTCACCGGCGTTTGCCGAAGACCCGGTGCGGATATTGCGTGTCGCCCGTTTTGCGGCCCGATACAGTCATCTCGGCTTTACGCTGGCGGAAGAAACCCGAGTTTTGATGCAGTTGATGGTGACGGCAGGGGAGGTGGATCATTTGGTTCCCGAGCGGGTCTGGGCCGAACTGTTTAAGGCGCTGAACGAGAAGTCGCCCAGCGCTTTTTTCTATACTTTAAAAGACTGCGCGGCGCTGGATAAAATCTTCCCGGAAATAAGTTGTTTATTCGGCGTGCCGCAGCCGGAAAAACACCACCCTGAAATCGATACCGGCATTCATGCCATGCTCTGCTTGGAGCAGGCGGCGCTTTTGTCGCCGAGCCCTGAAGTCCGGTTTGCGGCGTTGGTTCACGATCTGGGCAAAGGCCTGTCGCCGAAAGCAAACTGGCCGCATCATTACGCACATGAAACCCAAGGATTGCCGGTATTGGAGCAGATGTGCGCCCGTTTGCGCGTGCCTAACTCGTTTAAATCGCTGGCCTTGCAGGTCATGCAATACCATACTCATTGCCATCGGGCTTTTGAATTACGCGCTTCGACAATTACCGATATGCTGGCCGCTTTGGGGGCATACAAGCCAAGCAATAAATTGCCTGAATTTTTGCTGGCTTGCGAGGCGGATGCCAAAGGCAGAACCGGGTTCGAAAACCACCCCTATCCTCAAGCCGAACTGTTGAGCGGCGCTGCTAAGGCGGCTGCATCGGTTGATACGTCGGCTATTCTGAACGGCGAACTTAAAGGGTCGCATATCGGCGAGGCGATACGCCGCTTGCGAATCAAGGCCGTTGCCGAGTTTATTAAATCGGTATAAAAGCCGACGGCACCGGCGCAATGGTGTTGAATAATGCGGCAAAGATCATTATAGTTGGATGCCTTTTGTTACCCTGTGTTGTAATCATAACCATGCCTTCTTTCGACATCATTTCCGAATTCGACAAGCACGAAATTAAAAACGCCGTTGATCAAGCCAATAAAGAAGTTACCACGCGCTTTGATTTTAAGGGGACCGATTCAAGCTTTGAATTGACTGACGATAAATTGATTATGACCTCCCAGTCGACGTTTCAGTTACAGCAAATGTTCAGCATTGTCTGCTCAAAACTCAGCCGGCGCGGCGTGGATATAGCATGCATGGATGTGGGCGACCCTAAGCCCGGCGGCAAGTCGGTGCGCCAGGAAATCATCATGAAGCAGGGCCTGGATTCGGCGCTGGCCAAAAAAATCGTTAAGCTGATCAAGGATAAAAAACTGAAAGTGCAGGCCGCCATTCAGGGCGATCAGGTCCGAGTGACCGGCAAAAACAGGGATGATCTACAGGAGGTGATTAAAATGCTGAGAGCGGAAAACCTGGAAATGCCGTTGCAGTTTGAAAATTTCAGGGATTAGGGTAATTGGTCATGCGAGTTATAGGCTATATCAGCATTTCACCGGTACATACAGGATAGAGATGACGGTTAGCCCTGAATAACCGCACCGCCTGTTCGGTTCGATCAAATTAAATTAAGGAGACCGTATGTTAGGTGAAACTAAAGGCGTGGTGCGTGTCGTGCTTCGGCTTGAGGGGTTATGTGTGCTCGTTGCGGCTTCTGTCGCCTATTCAAAATTCGGTCTAGGCTGGGGAACGTTTGCATTGTTCTT
>JALNYY010000067.1 GCA_023229605.1 Methylobacter sp. | reverse complement strand
TCAGGCACCACCGGCGCTGGCAAGATCGACTTGGCGTTGTTGGTCGACGGCCTGCAAGCAGAACGCGAGCAGGGCATCACCATTGATGTGGCCTATCGTTATTTTTCCACCGCCACACGTAAATTCATTATTGCCGATACGCCGGGGCACGAGCAATACACCCGCAACATGGCGACCGGCGCTTCAACCTGCGATTTGGCGATTATCCTGATCGACGCCCGTTACGGCGTGCAAACCCAGACCAAACGGCACAGCTTTATCGCGTCGTTGCTGGGCATTCATCACATCATCGTCGCGGTCAATAAAATGGACTTGGTCGAGTACAGTGAAGCCACTTTTGACAAAATCAAACAGGACTATTTGAGTTTCACCGAATCGCTGGCTTTGCAGGACATCACCTTTATCCCGATGTCGGCATTGGACGGCGATAACGTGGTCAATCCCAGCGCGCACATGCCCTGGTTTACCGGCCTGCCGTTAATGGACGCGCTGAACAGCATCGAAATCGCCAATGACCGCAACTTCAGCGATGCCCGTTTCCCCGTACAGTTCGTCAACCGCCCCAACCTCGATTTCCGCGGTTTTTGCGGCACGGTAGCTTCCGGCGTTTTCCGCAAAGGCGATAAAATTACCGCCCTGCCCTCAGGCAAAAGCAGCAAAATCAAGTCGATCGTGACTTATGACGGCGAGCTGGAACAGGCTTTCCCGCCGATGGCGGTTACCTTAACGCTGGAAGACGAAATCGACATCAGCCGCGGCGATACGATAGTCGGCGCCGAACAAATACCGGCAACCGTCTCGGACAAATTCAAAGCGACTATCGTCTGGATGGCTGAAAACGCGCTGACGCCGGGTCGGCAATACATCATTAAACTGGCGACGCGTAGCGTGCCGGGTTCTATCGCGATGATTCACCATCGAATCGACGTCAATACCCTGGAACACCATGACGCCACCGAATTGCACTTGAATGAAATCGGTTCCTGCACGGTTGCAGTAAACGCGCCGGTGGTTTTTGATCCTTACAAAACCCATAAAGGCACCGGCGCCTTCATCATCATAGACCGCCTGACCAACGGCACCGTCGGCGCGGGCATGATTACCGGCGGCACCGCCGAGGAAAGCCTGCAACCGGTCAGCCCTGAAGAACGCGCCGCGCGCTTTAGTCAAACTGCGACGGCGATTGCGCTGACCGGCGGAGCCGCCAATGAAATCGCCTATCAACTGGAGCGGAAATTATTCGATAACGGTCATGCGACCACAGTTTTAGAGTCTCAAAACACATCGCTGATCGCCGCGATCAAAAACGCCGGGTTGATTTGTTTATGCGTCAATTACAGCGCCGACTTGGCGGACATCAGTTTCGACTGTGATGCGCAGGCTGTTGATGACATTTACAACGCATTGAAAGATCGGAAAATCATCTATTAGAATCAGGTTACAGGGGCGGTTAGCCGCAGCCGCCCCTGCCAAGACCTCTTTATTTTCTTAACCCCCTATTTTCAGCAAGAAAAATCAATTCTGACATTAGTATAAGATGAGGTAAGATAAAAAAATTATTCAACACACCAAGCCTGAAAACCATTAGCTTAAAATGAAAAACTCCGAATCCTCCAAAATAAGAATAAGATCTTCAGGCGTCGGCTATTTCATTAACGGCATCCAGACCTTATTTGTCGGTTTATTAAGGATATGGACAATTCCAATCGTATTAATGTTGAGCGTCGCGTCGGGCTTTACCACCTACTACGGCTTATCCCATTTCATCACCCCGTGGATTGCATTGGTTATTACCGTCGCAATCCAATCCATTGTGGTTATTTGCTCGCTGGAAATCGCCGGCATTCATTGGCAAGCCAATCGTCTACGCTATTTTTCCGTAGTCTGTTCCCTGTTAATTGCATTGGGCGCTTCAGTTTCCTTCTCTTACTTTAAGTTTTATGAAATTTCCGAGCAGGACACGCTGCATATTAACCGTTTAAATAAAATCAGATCCGATGTAAAAACCTATGTAGACCGTGTCCTGGTCATTAAAGGCGAGGTTTTAAAACAACAACGCGCCGAGATGGAAAAAGCATCGCTCGATGTATCTCAGGCCTATTTTGGAACGCACGCACAAATTGTCGACGGCTATAAGCATCAAGTCGGCGAAGGGCCATTCTGGAAACATTACAACCAGATTTACCAGGAGAAAAAACAGCAGCAGACGAAATTCGAGCACGATTTCTCCGAATTGGACCAGAACATTCAAAAACTGCAAGCCAGCATCAACGACTTGGATGTAGCAACGAATATTGAAAGTTCCTACTATGCAATGCTGGAACATTTCCAGGATGTACAGCTGAAGATCAACCTGTTATCCGGCAATATCGGCCAGTCCTTACCTGAAGCGCCTTTATTGATGACTTACAATCAATTTACCGCCGATGTCCAACCCTCGGCCGCCATGTGGTCCGATTTTTCGCTGTTCGCTTTTGTTTGCGCGGCGATGGTTGATTTTTTCACCGTGTTACTGTCATACCGCCTCGAGTTTACCGCTCCCGGCCCATTGACTGCCGACGAAGAAAACCTGGTTTTTGAATGCTTAAGACAGTTTACCGAGTTCCGGATCAATAAAAACGATGAACTTGAAATGACCATCGAGAAATCCGAAATAGAACGGGCAAGACGCTACTCCGACTGGTCGAGAATGTTTGCCGTAGGGTTATTATTAAGCCGCGGTTTCTTAAGGAAAATCGATGATAAAACCGTGGAATTCGCACCTAATCTTTATCCGTTGATTGCCGAAAAAATGGCCGATAAGATTAACCAATTAAAAGCCGAATCCACCCTTGCCAGACAAGCAGATGACAATGAACAGCTCCAGAACTGAAATCGATAAATGGTTCATTGAAGGCACCCTGGCCGGCGATGATGTCGCTATCTCAGAGGTCTGGGACCCTATTTTCGACGCCGACCGCCGGCTTGTCTACACCAAAATCGGTCCTTACGGAAAATTGTTTTTACGTCCCGAAGGCTTTGTTAAACGCTTTTATCACCATATTTATCCATTACCGGTCGAGAACTGGCGCGTTACCCGGCAAATCACGCTTTACGACGGTTTTTGCACGATTGATGCAGCGCTGGACATCCGGTTTCAGGCCACATTGAAATATGCTTTGGGCAATATGGACATTTTGTCCGACATCAACGAGCATATAAAAACCGCCTATGAAGGCCTGATTATCAATTTAATCGATAAAGAGCTGCTGAATTTATCGGATGGCGCATGGGTGCAAAAAGGCGTAACCGATATTGAAAAGAGAATTTCCTTAGCGGTTAGTGAAATGTTGATATTACAGAACGTCCAATCACAAACATTATGCACCTTAAAGCCTTCATTTGAAGAATTCCCCGATGTGCAGCTGGCCAGGGAAAGCGTTTACTTATGCGTCCTTAAAAAAAGTTTTGAGTTTAATGAGGCGAAAAGAGAGGAATTATTCTATCAAGAACAAGAAATTGAAAATCAGAATCTGGAGCACAAGCAAAAACAGCTTGACCAATTAAATCGCGATGCCGAACTGGAACGGTTGAAGCAAGCTCAGGACGCTGCAAATAAAAAGCTTTTGCTCGAAGAAAAAGAAAAACAGCTGCTGGAACAATTTGAAATTGAAAAGCGGCTCCATACCGAACAAGTCAGGCACGAAAACAGCTTAAAGGAAATAACCCTGGAAGCGGAGCTTCAGGAACAGCAAAAACATGAAGCCCGCCTGAGAATCGCAGAACAAACAACCCTCATGGAATCATTGGCACATCAGGCCAAGTTAAAAACCAAAGAGCTGGAAGCCGATATCGCCAAATACGAAAACCAGCGGGCCAGGTGGCGGGAATCCAAGGATAAAACCCACGCGCAACAAATAGCTTTTGAACAACGCCAAAAACAACTGGAGTTTGAGGCCGATCTCGAGACCCAGAAACGCCGTGAACAACAGCGCCTGGAAATGCAAAAAGAAAGTTATGCCAAAAGAAAGGAATCCGATGTTTACCTGCGCAGGGAAATCGAATTACTGGCACTTGAAAAACAACGCCTGGAGCTGCAATTGGCGATAAAGGATGCGAAAAAACAGGAAGACGGCAGCAATTCTCAGGATAAAAACAGCCCCCTCCCCTAATAGGCAATGCTGTTAAATTAAGCCGCTCGTGCTGCTTTTTTAGGTTGCGGTATAACCCCGCCCGGCAGATGATTTGCCGGTTATCAATCAGAGATTACCGGCTTTAAAAAATCCGTGTAAATCAATCTAATCCGCGCCATCCGTGTTCTATCATTAGCCGGATAGTTGCGGCGGGGTTTTATATATCCATGAACAGCATAGGGATGCCGTAAGTTAAAATAAAATAGCTAAACGCTAAAATAACGCTGAGGCTCGTTTTGTATAAAAAAAATTGCCGCAAAATATAACTGACAATCGCCAGATACCACCCCACCAGCAATGCGCCTATACCGATTGATATTTCTTCCGAATATTCCTGCTTGTTCATTACCATCACAAAATACAGCCCTTCGGTAGCAGTAGCCAGCGTCATAATAAAATTTTCGCAGACAAAAATCGCCGTGAACAGCCGATTAAAATACGGCCATTTTTTGGAGACCAGCAATAACGCGGCAACAGATGAAAACGCCATGATTGTTCTCAACAAGACTTCCAGCGTGCCGTCGGCAGGATCAGAAATCAGCCCCTCAACAATAATCCCTGAAATAAGATAAAACGCAACCGTTTTCCACATAAACGACGTGGGGGGTACTAATTCGGCAGGGTTATTTCTGAACCAGCAAAGCGAAAGGTATTTGATTAATAAACTCATGGTAAAAATCTTTGTACTTGAAAAAAAGCGTAAATATTGCAGGGTGTTTGATCAGTCTATTACAACCGCAGTCAAAAAAACAATGAAACCCGTCAATCCGGAAAAAATCAGTTCGTCCACGGAAACCACAAAAAGCACGAAAATATTCAATAGGTATCAAGCTATAGATCATTACCCGAAGAGTGAACGGCTTAACCAATACAATTCGCGCTTTTCGTGGATCATCCGCTGCTTTTAAGATAATTATAGCGGCCTAGCTTCTACCACTGGGACTCGCCGGTTTCGGGGTCGTACATTTCATGGACAATTTTGTGGCGGTTTGCGATTAACTCGTCAATACCGGGCGACACACTCATGGCTCGGGAAATAGCCAGCTTCATCGCTTCATAATTGGTGCGATATAAATCCTTACGATCCAGGTCGGGGTTGGCCGCGCATTCCGGAGCAATCCAAAGCATCGCAATAATGCACAGATCATTGGCCTGATCGGCAGGAATAACACCGGCAATCACGCTGTCCAGAACTGCATCGGCTACCGCCGACTGCACGGGGCCGCCAAACAAATTGACATACTCGGTGGACTTGATGGTAACTTTGGGAACCATGATCGTCGCAGGCCGCACTTGCTGGTTGCAGGCCCTAATGGCGAACATGCGGGTATGCCCTGCGGTTTGCCCCATCAGGTTGGCAAAAGCGTTGCCGGCCGGCCCTTTTACGCTGCCTATAAGTATTTCCGGCATCGCGTCGGTGCCCTGTCCGTCGCTGGAAAACACCGTCGCCTCGCCGGTTCTGAACCAAATTGTATCTGACATTGCTTAACCCCAAAAAGAATAAGAAAAATAGACATTCTATGCCGGATGAAGCGGGAGGCGCAAGATGCGGGGCTAAGTTCAGCCTGCACTGCTGTACAGCGGGACGGGGTAAATTCTATGATAAAATCAGCGCACTACTCATCCCAAACAGATCCCCAGCAGCCTTAATGCTATTGAAATTGTTACCGCTACTCTCTACGACAGTGCTTTATGCGTTGTACTACCTGATCAGCGCTTTAAAATTCGATGTCCAAATATTACCCGCATCAGTGCCTTACGATTACCTGCTGCAACTGGTTGCCGCTTATGTGCTTTATGCCTTGTCGAAACGGGTATGGATTTTCCTGGTGATTCACGCCCTGCTAATGGGATTGTTGTATGTCGGTAACGCGGTAAAAATATCGTTTTTTGGCGGGCCGATTATGCCGGATGATATTTTTGCCCTGCAATCGCTGCTGTTGATACTGGATGGCTGGCGTTTTTTTGCCGCCGCCATACCGCTGGCCGCCATTGCAAGCCTGATATTGTTCAATTTTTCGATGCGCCATTGGAGCGCTTATCTCGCCAGTCTGGTTGTTATTCTGCTCGGCATCACCGTGGTCTATAAACCCGACGCCATACTGGGCCCTCTGGATGGTTACTTTGGCAACTCGGTATGGGATCAACGTTCCAATTATGTGTGGCGCGGCGCTACGCTATACACGCTATTGGAAAACGCGCGTTATTTTGCGGCAGCCGATGTGATTCCGGATGCCGATATGGCCCAGCAAGCAGCCGATAAATTACTCGCCGCCGGCCGTTTCGGGTTCCTGCCGGTTACGACACTTCCGGCATCCCTGGCGGTCGTGCAACAAAAAGAGGCTGTTGACACGGCGTTTACGCCGCGCAACATTCATATTGTGTTGCTGGAGTCTTTCTGGGACCCCAACGAACTGAAAAAAGCCAAGTACAAACAAAACCCTCTTTCGCCCGAATTCCGCGAGCTATGGAAGAGCGCCGGATACTCACATGCGCTGGCGCCGGTGTTCGGCGGTTTTACCGCCAATTCCGAGTTTGAGGTGTTATGCGGATTTCCGGTAGTCAAGAACGCGGTCAAATTCGAACGCCAGTTGCTTAATGATGTGCCTTGTTTACCCCATCTTCTTGCCGAGAAGGGCTATCGCACCATCGCCTCGCATCCGAATGTGCCGGTGTTCTGGAACCGCGCCAATGCTTATAAACGCATGGGCTTCCAAACTTACTGGTCGTTGCAGGATTTTGTTCAGGATGACATGAATCGGGAATTCATGTCCGACAGCACCTTATACCGCCAAGTGCTGGAAAAAATATCAGGGTCACTGGATGCCAAACAACCGGTTCTGGACTATATCGTGACCTATTTCGGGCACTGGAATTATCCGTTAAGCGAAAGCCGGCCCGATAAAATCAGCTCCCCGTCCACAGTCGAGGAAGTACCGGCCTACGCCAACACGATTTATTACAAATCGCGGGAATTGATGACATTTATCCATGAACTGCGCAAACGCGACCCGGAAGGCATTATCGTGGTATTCGGCGACCACCTGCCTTTTTTGGGTGAAAATTTTGCTGGTTATGTCGAATCGGGCATATTGACGGCCAATCGCAGCGACTTTACGCCAACCATGTTCAAAACCTACGTGAGCACGCCGATGCTTATTATCGACGGCAAACGCGGGCCGCTTAAAATCGGCAGCCTGCCGCTTTTTCAAGTACCCAAGCTGCTGCTTAATCTGCTCAATTTCAATGACCCGAGCATCATGGACTACACCGCGCCTTTGCCGAACATGCGCGTGCGGCCATTGCCGGGCCTGCATTTTAATGTGTCGGCTGACGGAACTGTGGATATGTGCAAAGAGCCGCCTTATTCGGAAACCTGCCAGCTATCGGCGCGCTGGCTGGACGATGTGTCTATCGTCAGTAATGATTTATTCATGGGCCGCCAGTTTACCCGCCCCAAATACATACCCGAGAAACAGCCGGAGCCCATATAGACAGAGCTTGTTATTCCTCAACCGATTGTTGGAACAAAATAGATTCGCATTAATTATTACCGTAATATACCCTTCTTGTTAGGAGAGAATCATGCATAAGACTTTCATCGTGTCCATATTCGGACTATTGCTGCTGTATGCAAAAAACAGCGCCGCCGACCAACTCAGCGTCCCGTTGCAAATTGATTACAGTCTTATTAAAAAAGTGTTGGTTTCCCAGCTGTATACCGGCAAAAACAATTCCGCCGAACTGTGGAATGACAGCCAGGGATGCAGTTATCTAAGGCTTTCCAATCCTGATGTTAGTGGTAAAAACGGCCAAATCCGGCTGTTAAACGAGGTGCAGGCCCGGTTCGGGACCGGCCTCGGCGGACAATGCTTAACTGTCCTGGAATGGGCCGGGGTGTTGGAAACTTTTCAACAGCCGACGCTGGATTCCGGACATTCCATGCTGAGCTTTCCGATCACCAGCGCGACAGCCTATGATCATGAAGGCCGCCACCTGACCATCAACAAGCTTCAGGATTTAATCAATCGCTTTGCCGAACCCAAACTTGCCGGAGTAAAAATTAATTTAAACGAATCCCGCGGCAATATCGAACAAACGCTGGCGCATTTTTTACCGAAGGATAATGCGGCGGAAGCAAAAGAGATACTCAAGTCACTCAGATTCGGCAACATTAAGGCAGGAGATGCCGGCATCGGCATTAAGCTCGATTTCAATGCCCCTGCCAAAAGAGTTGTTGCCAAGCCTGCCGCGGCCTTTAGCGAGTCCGAACAAAAACAATGGCAATCCGCTTGGCGGGAATGGGAGGCGTTTTTGAACTCAGCTATCGAACAGGCCGCCGCGGATACAAAATCGCCGGAACTGCGTGAAACCCTGATGGGAATTTTGATGGATTCCCGCGCGGCCTTCCAGGCCGGCTTAAAAGAACATGATGCGGATACTGCCGATCCGGTTAGGGTATTTTTTACCGATACCTGGGGGCGTCTGGCGCCGGCCTTAAAAACCATCGCCAACGAATTGCCGGGCATACAGGGCTTGCGCTATATAACCTTTATAGCGGCGACCGATGCGATTTACGAACTTGAAAGACTGGGCGCGCCGTTTGGTCTGGATATTTCGTCTGATGGACTGCGCCGACTTGCGCGCATTCTGATAGCCGGCAAACAGCAGCAGCCCCAAGCGCAACAAGCGCCATAACTCAAG
Organism: Methylobacter sp.; assembly: GCA_023229605.1. Lineage (GTDB taxonomy): Bacteria > Pseudomonadota > Gammaproteobacteria > Methylococcales > Methylomonadaceae > Methylobacter_A. The sequence continues at coordinate 12,786 of JALNYY010000067.1, read as the reverse complement.
TTAACTACCGGAAAAACATGTCTTCACTAAATATTTCCGTGGCGCTGGGTGGTTTTTTACTGTGCCTATCGACCATCGCAATAGCCGACAAAAAGTCTGTCCCTTCCCTGAATCCCGTAGGCAATGACAAGGTTACGTTAACGCCTATGACTGTTTACGATGACAGCATTTATCCGGAATTAATTGAGCAGCCGCGCATGCGCAATCAATTAAACCGGGACGAATTACAGGCCACCGGGATGCCCAATCTAAACGGCGTGTTACGAAGCCAGGGCGGCTTAATGCTCAACCAGGGTAGCGGGCAGATGCCGACCGGCATCAGTTTACGCGGGGCCAGCGGCGGACAAGGGCTGGTCACGTTGGATGGCGTACCCTTGTTCGGCAATTTTGCCGGGTTTTACTCATTGAGCCACTACTCGCTTGATGCTTTAGACCGGGTAACGGTGACGCGAGGCTCAGGCGGTGAACGGCACGGCAGTCGAACCCTCGGAGGCGCCATTCATTTGCAAACCCGGCATATGCAGGAAAAGGATAACTTTTTGCGGGTCGAAGGGGGCAGTTACGACACCGTGCGTAGCGTTGCCGGTAGCGGCCTGACGACCCAGGCGGGCAATTTCTCGGCAGTGGTCGGGCGCAGCGATGTTTTTAACGGCATCAGCCAGGCGCAAAACGGTACAGAGCGCGATAACTTCGGCATGACCCATGCCTCGGGTAATTGGTTTAAGGAGTTCAGCCGGGGCGGCCTGGACGCTTCATTATATTTTGTGCGCACCCATGAAGGCATCGACGGTCCCGGCTTGATATTGCCCAGCCGCGTAACACGCTGGGTGGACGATAAGCGGGGCAAGCTGATGAATGAAACCTGGGTGGCGCAGTTGCACGGCCAATACGATTTGGCGCCGCACTGGAACAGTTCGCTACAGTTTGGCTTTACTCAAGATCGGCAAAATATGGAGACGACTTTAATTAAACCGTTTTCAATGACCAGCCAGTTATTCATGCTGGACTGGAAAAACACCCATCGCCTAGCGCTGAACGGCGATAATCAGGATCAGGCGTTGCTGGTATGGGGAATTAACACCCAACAGCAGCAGGTGTTGGGGTTGCCGGCTGCACAAACAGTGGTCAGCCCCAATGTGCGGGGGGAATTGGTCATCGGCGCCTGGCAATGGAGCGCCGATACGCGTTTCGATCATGGCGACACTTATGGCGATCGCCAGGTGTTTTCTCTGGGCGCGAACCGGTCATTGCCGCAAAATATGAATGTCTGGGTTAACGGCGGCACCGGCTATCGCCAGCCCGGCGTCAGCGAATTAATGAACCCTGTATTCGGCAACGCAGCCTTGCAGGGGGAACATAATGCCGGCGGCGAAATCGGCTGGGGCTGGCATCCGGTGCGCGGCAGTGAAATCAAGGTAAGCGGCTATTATCAAAATTATCGGCAAATGATTACCATGCAGTTGAACCCAAACACCGGTATATCCAAGGCGGGCAATATCCAAGAAGCCGATGTCTGGGGGGCGGAAATGCAGTCGCAACACCGCTGGACCGGCGCATGGGAAAGCGGTTTAAATTACAGTTATATGCATGCCAAAAATCCGGTTACCCAATTATTCGTACCGTCCCGGCCCGAACACCAGAGTGTATTCTGGAATGAAGTGCAATTATTGCAGCCGTTAAAGTTACGGCTGGAACTAACCGTCCATAGCGGCTTTTGGTTTGATATAGCCAATAAACTCAGAGCCCATTCAGCCCCTCGCGTTAATGCCCAGCTAAAATACCAGATAACGCCGAAAACGGACGTGTATTTACGCGGCGAAAACATCACCGATGAACGCACCCCGGAAATTTATGATTTTAATTTTAATGGCGCGGCGGTTTATCTGGGATTGCGTACCGGTTTTTAGCCGTATAAGGTATGAAACAATGAACAGGAAGCGCCGACATTTAACTTTTCTGCTCCTGCTGGGTTTGCAGTTGTTGACGCCCGCCATCTTTGCTGCGGACACGGTGCTGGACGCCAATCGGCTTGACCAATCGCCGGTTTCGCTGATCCAATACTTTGCCGTTCTTGAAGATCCCGGCCGGACATTAACGCTGGATGACATACAAAAGCCTGACGTGGCTGACCGCTTCAAAGCCGGCCAAGCGTCGGCGGTTTCCCTTAATTTTGGTTACACCGATTCCGCTTACTGGTTACGCCTGACTTTGCGCAACACCAATAACCACCCCATAGAACGGATGCTGGAAATCGGCTACGCACGCCTTGGAACCATCCAGTTTCATCAACCGGTCGCGAACGGCGCGTATCAATCGCTAACCACCGGCAGCGTCATGCCCTTTGCGACGCGTCCCCTTAAAAACCGGTACTTTGTCTTTCCCGTGACCCTGCCCGCCGATTCCGAACAAGTGTATTACCTGCGTTTTCAATCCAAAACCCCTATCGTTATTCCGGCCCGATTGTGGGAGCCTCCGGCTTTTCACGCGTACGAGCGCAACGACTATATCGGTCAGGCATGGTATTTCGGCATGGTGACGGCGATGGTTTTATTCAACCTGCTGCTGTTCGTTGCGCTCCGGGATGTCATTTATCTGCTGTATGTCAACTTCGTCACCTGCACGGCGTTTTCCATAGCTTCGCAAAACGGGTTGTTCAAAGAATTTCTGTGGCATAACTCTCCGCTGTGGTCGGTCACGTCAACAGTCACCGGCTATTCGCTCACGCTCGCGGCCTTGCTGGCTTTCGCCCGATACATGCTGAACACGGGTAAGGTTATTCCGGCCTTCGACCGGCTGCTAAAGTTTCTCTCGGTTTTCTTCCTGATTTTCCCGATTGTATTCGTCATTTCGTTCCAAACCTTCGTCAAATTTGCCGTACTGCTTTACGGCGTCACGCTGATGCTGATTATCGGTATCGCCTTATACTGCGCCTTCAAGCGTCAGCGCAGCGCTTACTTCTTTGCAGGGGCTTTCGCCTTGTTTTGTATTGGCGGCGTCATCGGCATTATGGCGGCTTTGGGAGCACTGCCCACCAATATATTCACCATTAACGCATGGCAGTTCGGCTCGGCCATGGAAATGCTGCTGCTGGCCTTTGCCCTGGCTGACCGGTTTAACATTATTCGCAGGGAAAAAGAGAAAGCCCAAAGAGAAGCGCTGGAGGCGCAGCAACTCCTGGTCATAAACCTGAAATCCTCCGAACATGTGCTGGAAGCCCGCGTGGCCGAACGTACCGCCGAGCTGCAAATACTTAACCGCAAACTCGAAGCCTTGAGTGCGACCGACGGCTTAACCGGCATCGCCAACCGCCGCCATTTCGATGAGACGCTTACAAGCGAGTGGAATCGTTCTGAACGCGTCGGTCAACCTCTTGCACTGGCAATACTTGATGTCGACTGGTTCAAAAAATATAACGATCACTACGGACATCAACAAGGGGATGAATGCCTGAGAAATATTGCAGGCATTCTGGTTGCCAACATCTGCCGTACCGGTGATTTTGTGGCGCGCTACGGCGGCGAGGAATTCGTATTCATTGCGCCGACCGCCGATGGCGCCATCGCGCTCAACATGGCAAGGAGAATCTGTGCAGCCCTGCAAGCACTCGGGTTGCCTCACGACATGTCCGAGTTCGGCCGGGTAACCGCCAGCATCGGTGTGGCGGCTATTGTTCCGAGAGCAGGGCTGTCGCCTGATGTTTTGGTGAAAGCCGCAGACGAGGCTTTGTATTGCGCCAAGAAACAGGGACGCAATCGGGCGGTACTCGCTTCGCAATGACGGGCGAAACCGGCTTTGTATTTACACGGCGAAAACATCACCACGCCCCTTTAATTTTAATGGCTAGGCGGTTCAGGTTTTCAGACCGCTTTTGCAATCACGTTGCACGGATGGATTTATCCGGGCCGACAATCAGACCTATTGGAAAATAATTTCGGTCTATGGAATTTGATCTATTCACATCACTGATAAATCTTCTTATCGTCTATATGGTTTTTGCCATTGCTTTTGCGATAACGGTTCGCCGGCACCCTGGTCTTGGAGGGCCCCGTCACTGGCTTGTCGCCTGTTTGGCATTATTTACCGGGTACCTGGGAGTTTGCCTGCGGGGAGTTATTCCGGACATACTATCCATTGTCGCCGCAAACTCCCTGACCCTGACCGGCGGCATTTTCCTTTGGACAGGCATCCGCAGTTTTTTTGGACTTCGATGCCAATGGTGGTTGCCGGCCCTGTTCGTCCTGTCGGCCTCGGTGCTGCTCGGCTTATTCATGATCGTTTGGCCGTCCGTGCCGGCCAGGCAGATCATCATGTCGGTGTTTACGATACTGATAATCTTATTCGCAGTTCGCGACGTCCTGCGCCGGCGCAGCTCGGCCCTGACCATGGAAACCGATCTGTTTATCGGCTTTACCGGGGCAGAGGCCGTCATTCATGTTATCCGCATCATAACCCTGATGGTGACGCCGGTAGCTACAAACGGTTACCTGCTGGCACAGAATCAACCGGATAAATTCTTTTTCATCCTGTTTTTTATGACCGGCACCACCCGGCTGCTTATTTTGGTTACGCTGGTCAGCGCCCGGCTGCAAGACGAGCTCAACCAGCTTGCAACCCAAGACCCTTTAACGCAATTGCCCAACCGGCGCTTGCTGCTGGAACGCCTGAAGCACGGCATAGACGTGGAGCGGCGCAGCGGCAAGCAACTGGCCTTGTTAATGCTCGATCTGGATCGCTTTAAAGCCGTTAATGACAGCCTGGGCCATGGCGCAGGGGATGAGCTGCTGCAGCAGGTCGCATTGCGCATCCAGGCCCGGCTCCGCGATGTGGACATGGTGGCGCGCCTGGGCGGCGATGAATTTATCGTGCTGCTGGAAGATATTGCACACCCGGAAGATGCCGCACGGGTGGCGGAAGAAATCGTCGCCGATTTAAGCCGGCCCTTTCAATTACGCCAAAGCAATGAATCCGACCATGAGCCGGGCAGGGAGATACAGATCGGCGCCAGCATCGGCATCAGCCTATATCCGCAACACGGCACCAACCCGGAACTGCTGATGGAGCAGGCCGATACCGCCATGTATGAAGCCAAACAGGCCGGACGCGGCTGCTTCGCCTATTTCTCCGAAGAGCTTACCGTTGCCGTCCGTAAGCGCATCGCGCTGGAAGGCCGTTTGCGCCGGGCCATTGAACTGCAGGAACTGCGCGTTTTTTACCAACCGCAAATAGATATTGCCAGCGGCCGGATCGTAGGGGCCGAAGCGCTGGTGCGCTGGCAAAGTCCGACCGAGGGGCTTATCGCGCCGATTGATTTTATTCCGATAGCCGAAGAAACCGGCCTGATTATCGCCATTGGCGAGTGGGTGCTGCGTGAAACCTGCCGGCAAGGCCGGCGCTGGCTGGCATCCGGTTTTTTGCCGTTAACCCTGGCCGTCAATGTATCGCCGCAGCAATTCCGCCGTTGCGACATTAACGCGCTGGTGGCGGAAGTGCTCGCCGAAACCGGTTTTCCGGCCGGGCAATTGGAATTGGAAATGACCGAAAGCGGACTAATGGACAATCAGGATAAAGCGGTAGAGGTGCTGACTAATTTGCGCGCACAGGGCATTCGTCTCGCCATTGACGACTTCGGCACCGGTTATTCGTCGCTGGCCTATCTCAAGCGCTTCCCTGTAGACGTGCTGAAAATAGACAAGAGTTTTATCGACGATATTCCGCATCTTCAAGACGACATGGAAATTACCGCCACCATTATTGCAATGGGGCATATCCTGGGATTTAAAGTCCTGGCGGAAGGCGTGGAAACGCAGGAACAGTTAGTTTTTTTATGGAAGAAAGGTTGCGACACCTATCAGGGATATTTCGCCAGCAAGCCGGTAACGGCTGAGGATTTTGCAGAGTTATTAAAGGAGCAACAAATGAACGGATGATCCTGGAAAAATCATTTCACCGCGAAGCTCACGAAGAAAAGCAAAGCGCCCTCCGTGTCTTCGTGGCGAATTAAAGGCTTTTCTAATCGCCGTTTTCAGGATTAATCAAAAATAGCCGCTTCAAGATTTTTGCTGGAAACCAGCCCTTTCAAAGTCGATTTATCCTTAATGCCGCCAAACCGGGTGCCTGCCAGGTTAGCGCCGGTAAAATCGGCATCCTCAAGCTTGCTCTCGGACAAATCAGCTCCCGATAAATCGGCATCGGTTAAATCGGCTCCGGAAAGATCAACGCCATATAACACCGCATTTTTCAGCACGCTCCCGGTAAGATTGGCATGGCGCATCAACGCGCGGTTAAGGTTGGCATCGGTCAGATTGGCGCCCGACAAATTGACATTATTCAAGCTGACCCGCATTAAACCCATAGGCTGATTCTTCATATCGACGCCCCAATTGGCGTGGGACAGATTGGCATGGCTAAGATTGGAGCGATCCAAATTGGCAATGAAACGGCTGCCGGTAAGATTGGCGTTGCTCAAGTCGGCGCCGCCCATATGCACTCCGAAAATACTGGTGTTGGACAGGTTAGCGCCGGAAAGATTGATTTTGGTCATCACCGTTAAATCGAGGTTCAGGCCGGATAAATCGCTGTTGCTTAAATTGGCGTTACGCAAATCCGAACCCCACAGATCGGCGTTCCTAAAATCCAGGCCGGATAAATCCACCCCTTTAAGATCTTTTCTGCGCAGCTGTGCGGGATGGCCGCTTTCCGCCTTGGCAAGCCGCTGTTGCACTGCCGACCGACTAAGATCAGCCGCGGATGCCGACAAACAAAACAATGCGGCTAACAAGCCCAAACAGTAGAAAGGGATTTTCATGTATATACCTCTTGGTGGATTCATGGAGTTTAAGGAAATAGGTGGCGGAACTTTATCGACAGTTCTGTGCTATTGCAACTGAGGAATGGCAATTATCGGCTATATTATAGGGTTAAAACAGTTCAACATGATACGCAGTCGCCATGACAACGAACTGTATCCGTACCGATGTCATCCATAATTCAAACCCCGTAAATCTTACGTTTGCGCCAGAATGTAGCCCGGCTCATGCCCAACGAACGAGCGGCGCGGGTAACCATGCCATTGCTCTGTTCCAGCGCTTGGCTGATTGCGGCGGACTCTTCTGCCGCCGACAGCGGCGTGTTTTGCACGGGTTGCGGTTGTTCAACGGTGCGCGGCTCCCTGAATTCAGGCGGCAATTCAGAGCAGCGTAACGTCGTCCCTCTGCCTACCGCAAAAGCATATTCCACTACATTATGCAGTTCCCTGACATTACCGGGCCACGCATAATCCAGCAAAGTCCTCATGGCCTGCGGATCGATTTTTTCAATTTTCCTGAAGTTGGCCGCATTGTGCTGCCCAATAAAATGCCAGATCAGTAAGCTTATGTCTTCCCGACGCTCCCGTAACGGCGGAATAAAAATAGGCACTACCCTGAGCCGGTACATCAGGTCTTCACGGAAGCGGCCCATTTTTACTTCCTCCCGCAGCGAACGATGCGTTGCGGCGACGATCCGCACATCGACATCGATCGATCGAACGCCGCCGACCGGTATAAAATTCCTTTCCTGTATGACTCTCAGCAGCTTGGCCTGTAATTCAAGCGGCAGCTCGGCGACTTCATCCAGAAACAGGGTTCCGCCGTGCGCGCGCTGGAACAGGCCGCTATGATCCTTGACCGCCCCGGTAAACGCGCCGCGCACATGGCCGAACAACTCACTGTCCAGCAGGCTGCCGGACAAGGCCGCGCAATTGATGGCCAGGAAAGGCGCGTTGCGGCGGGCGCTCAGGCCATGGATTGCCTTGGCGACCAGTTCCTTGCCGGAACCGCTCTCGCCTCTTACCAATACCGTGGCTTCCGTTTCCGCGGCATTTTGAATAATCTGAAAGACCGCCTGCATCGCCGGCGCGCGGCTTAGCAGCCCCTGAAAACCCTGCTTTTCAGGCCCCGACGCATCAGCCCCGGTTAAGACCTTCGGCACAAACATGTTTACGGGTTGCCCCGAAGCGGGAAGCAGTAACCCCATGCCTCCGGCAAAAGCGCCCTCCCGGTCATATAAAACCTGGGACGTTTTTTCCAGCTCAAGGCTATGCCCGCCCGCCTGGAATAATTTTATCAACTGTTTTTTATGGTCGCCGCCGTCGGCAATGACGTATTCTTGCAAACAGGGCTTACCTGTGACATCTTCCGCTTTCAATCCCGATAACAGCTCCGCGCCCCGGCTCCAGTGAATAACCTGCTGGTCCCGGTCGACAATATAGAGGCCTGCGCCATCGCAAAGCTCAAGCAGCTTTAAAAATAACGGTTGCAGCAACTGGTGCGCCAGCCAGCCTGACAAGGGTTCGGGAATCTGTTTCGTTTGTTTCACGAATGTCTCACTGAATCGGATAAGTGTTTCAGTGAAACAATATATGAAACAGATAAAAGGCGCAAGGCTAAAGGCGAAAGACGCGCACTGTAGCTATGCGTCCTTTGCCTTTAGCCCTTTGCCCTTTGTCTTAATATTTTGGCACAGGCCTTGCTAAAACCCCAGGCATATACCATAACTCCGGAGGACCACCATGCTATTCAAACAATTATTCGACCAGGAAACCTGGACCTACACCTACTTGATTGCCGATCCGGTCAGCAAGGACGCTATCCTCATCGACCCGGTCAACACCCATATCGACGGGTATATCGAGCTGCTGGCGGCGCACGGCCTGCAACTGAAGTATTCACTGGAAACGCATGTTCATGCCGACCACATCACCGCAAGCGGCCTGCTGCGCCGGCGCCTGGGGGCGCAAACCGGCGTGAGCGGACTGTGCGGCGCCGAGTCGGCCGACATTCAAATTCAGGACGGGGATATTTTTAAATTTGCAGGCAACGAACAAATCAAGGTGATTGCCACGCCGGGACATACGCGGGGCAGTATTTCTTTTCTTTGGCGCGACCGCCTGTTTACCGGAGATTCTTTATTGATCGGCGGTTGCGGGCGCACCGATTTCCAGGGCGGCGACGCCGGTGCGCAATATGACTGCATTACCCAGCGCTTGTTCACCCTGCCGGATGAAACGCTGGTCTATCCGGGCCACGATTACCAACGGCGCTGGGTCAGCAGCATCATGCAGGAACGCACGACCAATCCGCGTCTGGCAGACAAGGCCCGCGAACAATTCATCGAGATCATGAACAACCTGAATTTACCCAAACCCCGGCTAATTGATGAAGCCGTACCTGCGAACCGTTATTGCGGCTTGGATGAAAATGAGCGCCAGGACGCCGTGGCGCTCAGGGACGAAACGCTCCCGATTCGCGCCACGACAAAAACCGAAGACATGGTAGCCGCCGCCAAGCAGTACATCACTGAAATCGATGTCGCCAAATCGATACAGCTGCTTGAACAAGGCAATATCGTGCTGATCGATACGCGCGAAGAAAGCGAATACGCCGCCGGTCACATTGACGGGGCGCTATTGCTGCCGCGCGGCATGCTGGAATTCAAAATCGGCAGCCTGCCGGAACTGGCCGACAAGTCGAAAGCGGCGCTGATCTATTGCCGCTTGGGCAATCGTTCGGCCTTGGCGGCGCAGACCATGCAGCAATTGGGTTACACTAATGTGCTGTCCATGGCCGGTGGATTTGAAGCTTGGAAAAAAGGCCAATCAGCATAATAAAAGGAGAAATGGGGTATGAAAAAACAGGGGTTGTTTTAAACTTTTTTCGTACTCAAAATCTTCTAATAATTACAGACTTAAGAGGAATTTATGACTACCAAACACTATACCTTACTGATAATCGGAGGCGGAGCCGCCGGCGTTTCCGTCGCCAACAACATGCGCCGTCAAAACGCCGATATTGACATGGCCATTATCGAACCGTCTGAAGTCCACTATTACCAGCCGGGCTTCACCATTATCGGCGGCGGCGCTTACACCATGAAACAAACCGTCCGCAATGAAGCCGACTTGATCCACCCAAGCGTCACCTGGATCAAGGATTATGCGGAAACCTTCCTGCCGGATGACAACAGCGTCACCCTGCGTTCCGGCGATACCGTCAGTTACGACTACCTGGTGGTCTGCCCCGGCCTGCAACTGGATTGGGACAGAATCGAAGGCTTGAAAGAAACCCTGAACAAAAATAACGTATGCAGCAACTATTCCCCCGACACGGTTGAATACACCTGGGAATGCATCCAGGCTATCAAGGAAGGCACGGCGCTGTTCACCCAACCGCCGATGCCGATCAAATGCGCGGGCGCGCCGCAAAAAATCATGTATTTGGCCGCAGACCGCTTCCGCAAAAGAGGTACGCTGGACAAATTCAACATTGAGTTTTTAACCGCCACGCCCGGCCTGTTCGGCGTGCCGTTCTTCGCCAAAGCCTTGAGCAAAGTCGTTGCGGACTACGGCATTAAAACCAACTTCAGCCACAACCTGGTTGCTGTCGACGGCCCGTCCAAAACCGCCACCTTCGAAACCACCGACAGCGAAGGCAACAAACAACGAATCACCAAAGCGTTCGACATGATCCATGTCACGCCGCCGCAAAGCGCGCCGGACTTTATTAAAAAAAGCCCTTTGGCTAATGCCGCCGGCTGGATAGATGTCAATCCAAAAACTCTGCAACATAATAAATACGCCAATATTTTCGGCCTGGGCGACGCAGCCGCAACAAGCAATGCCAAAACCGCCGCAGCGGTGCGCAAACAGGTTCCGGTCGTGGTTGACAATATTCTTAGCCTGAAAAGCAGCACCGACCTCAAAGAAGGCTACGACGGTTACGGTTCCTGTCCGCTGACCACGTCGCTAAGCACCGTGATGCTGGCCGAGTTCTCCTACGACGGCAAGGTGACGCCTTCTTTCCCGCTGCTGGACCCGAGAAAGAACCGCTTTATCTGGTGGTGGGGCAAAACCACCGGCTTTCCGTGGCTGTACTGGCATTTGATGATCAAAGGCTATCGCATCGATATTCCGCATCTGGAATGCTATGCGAAGAAGTTTTTGAAGGAAGATTGATTTTTTTTAGGCAAAAGGCGAAAGACAAAGGGCAAAAAACGGCCTAGCACCTTTCGCCCTTCGCCCTTCGCCCTTTACCTTTCGCCTTTTTTCCGATGCCCCATTCAAAACCCAATAACTCACGATTAACACAGTTATTTCCGATTGCAGGCTGGCTAAAAACCTACACCCGCCAGGAATTTAACAGCGACTTGTTCGCCGGCATCATCACCGCCATTTTGCTGGTTCCGCAAGGCATTGCTTACGCGATCCTGGCAGGACTGCCGCCTCAGCTCGGGCTTTATGCCAGCATCCTGCCGCCGGTGCTTTATGCCCTGCTCGGCACCAGCCGCACGCTGTCGGTCGGGCCGGCCTCAATTGCCGCTATCATGATTGCCGGAGCATTAACCGCGCCGGAAGTCGCAGCGATGGGCAATCCGGTGCAAAGCGCATTGATTCTGTCGGCAGAAAGCGGAATCATCCTATTGCTGATGGCGGTGCTGCGCATGGGCGGACTGGTGAACTTCATCAGCCATCCGGTGCTCACCGGCTTTACCAGCGGCGCGTCGTTATTGATTATCGGTAATCAATTACCGCATCTGTTCGGCTTAAAAACGCCGTCCTGCGGCGTTGATGCCGCCTGCTACGGCCATTATTTTTCAGGCTTCGTCCCGGCAGCCCTATTAATCGGCCTAGGCGCACTGGGCTTACTGATATTTTTCGGCAAACCGCTGGTCGCCATGCTTAAAAATATCGGCATGCAAGCATCCCTGATCACCGCAATAAGCAAATGCGGACCATTATTGACCATTATCGTGACAACCCTGGCAGTCGATTATTTTGACCTGACCGGCCATGTGACCGTTGTCGGCCAAGTTCCGTCCGGCTTTCCGGCATTGAACCTTGACTTCTCGCCTATTGAAAAATGGTTCATATTATTGCCCTATTCCGGCTTTATCACCTTGATTGCCTACGTGGAAAGCATTGCCATTGCCAAGGTAGCCGCCAATTTCAGGGGCGAAAAAATCATCCCTAACCAGGAATTGATTGCATTGGGCATCGCCAACCTGACTGCCGCCATTTCAGGAGGAATGCCCGTCGCCGGCGGCTTTAGCCGCACGATGGTCAATTTTTTCGCCGGTGCGCGCACCCAAATGGCCATGCTGATAGCCGCCGGCATTCTCGCCCTGGCCGTCATCTTCTTTAGCCCATGGTTTGAAAACATCCCCAAAGCGGCGCTGGCTGCGATCATTCTGGTCGCCATCACCCCTTTGGTGAAACTGTCCGACATTATCCACACTTGGCGCTATGACCGCGGCGACGGCATCGCCGAAGCCGCCACCTTGCTGGGCGTATTGCTCTACGGCATTGAAGAAGGCATCACGTTGGGCATTATTCTGACCCTGGTCAGCCACTTGCGTAAAGCCAGCCGACCGCATATTGCCGTGGTCGGACGCATACCCGGCACCGGGCATTACCGCAATATCAAACGCCATAGCGTGGAAACCTGGCCTCACCTGTTGTTGCTGCGTGTCGATGAAAACATCACCTTTGCCAATATCAATTATATTGAGGAGTTCATCAAATCGGAGTTAAGGCGGCAGCCGGACATCCGGCATATCATCCTTATTTTCACCTCAGTCAGCGACATAGACAGCACGGCGCTGGAAGCGCTGGAAAACCTAATCCATACCTTGCAGGCATCGGGAATAACCTTGCATATCTCGGAAGCGAAAGGCCCGGTACTCGATAAGCTTGAAAAAACCGACTTCCTCAGGCAACTAAAACCCGGCAAGGTGTTTTTCCATACCGAGGAT
>JALNYY010000066.1 GCA_023229605.1 Methylobacter sp. | reverse complement strand
TCAGCTACAAAGTCGATACCGCAGCGCTCGTTAAAACAGTCCTAACCGGCCTTAAATAAAAGGAACAAACAATGTCTAAAAGTTCAAATGCATACGGCGCAGGGATCATGGCGAAAACCGGAAAAGCTTTTTCCGACGAGTATTTTGCCGAAGAAAACCAGGTGTTCCACGAAAGCAATGAAGTGGTGTTGGTATTAAAAAAATCCGACGAAATTAACGTCATCGTTGATGAATACTTGTTGGGCGATCATGCCGATGAAAACCCAACCTTGGTCGTTGAAGACCGCTCGGGGTATTGGTGGTTGAAAGCAACCGGCAAAATCGAGGTGGATTGCGCCGAAGTCGCCGAGATACTGGGTAAGAGCTTTTCGGTGTATGACTTCCTGGTGGATGTCAGCTCGACCATCGGTCGCGCTTACACATTGGGCGATACTTTTACCATCACATCAGAATTGATGGGTCTCGATACCAAACTGAAAGACTTGCAATCTTAGGAGTTCACTATGGCTAATTACAAAATTCATGACAACCCGGTACGCGACGAGTGGATGCAGAAAATCGACGGACTGAGAACGCTGGCCCAAGGCGCTGCATTCCTGGTCGATTTTCGCAAGAAACACACCACGCCGTTACGCGATGATTATTCGCTGGAGCTCGACTGGGGCTGGATTGAAATCAAAATCGAAGAAAAAGTGGCAATGCTTAAGCATCACGAACTCAACGATCAGCAGTTCCTTAACAACAACACTTGCGGCGCGAATGCGCAACAAGTGGCTGATGCGGTCGTGGCTAAAATGGCCGCCTGCACCGATAAATACGAAGCCGAAAAACTTCATATCGCGTTCAGGATAGAAAACAAACCGCCGATCATGCCTGTGAATGTGTTTATGGATACCGACCGGATTCTCGGCACCAAACTCATGGAGCTTAGAAACACCGATTATTACGCATTGTCGCTGGAACAATTGCGTAAAGAGCGCGGCGTAAAAGTCATCGCTTTGCAGTCGTGATGTGAGCGATGTTGGGAGTCAGGTCGAGCGCATGACCTGACAAGTCATTGGGGTGTCCGCATAGTACGAAAGATGCGCTAAGTAATCGAGCTAAAGTTTCGGGTATTTTGGAGTGCAAGCTCTGCTTGCAAAGCAGGCAAAGCCTGCACTCCGGCTTTAAACAAAGAGCTGGAACTTATATTCAGGTACTTATGCGGGCGCTTCCCGGAATCCATAAATAAGGTTTTCCGTTTAAGCCGGGACAGTTTAAGGTTAAGCCTTGCGTGTGTCCCGTCTTAAAAGGAAATCCATAAATAACACGGTGAACCATGCTGGAACCATCAAATGCAATGTCGTATCAACAAGACCGCGAAATGCCGAATCAGAACGCCGATCTTACCAAGCTCTATGATTCGCAACCCTACACCGCCTACACCGAAGACCTGGAATTCATGTGGCGCTGGACCATTTACCAAGACAACAAGCTGGTCCAGGAAGGCTGTTCATTGACATTAGAAGCGTCGAGACGCGCCGTTCAACATGTGTTGGCATTTTTCAGCATGAACGGCCGGGACAAAAAAGCAGAACAGGAGTTGTAGTTAATGGCGAGTACACATCAGGTAAAAATTATTACTCAGGATGACCAATCGGTAACATTCGAATGCCGTTCCGATGAAGATGTCATCAGCGCAGGCTTGCGCCAGGATATTTATTTAATGGCTTCCTGCCGCGAAGGCGGCTGCGCCACTTGCAAAGGCTATTGCTCGGAAGGCGATTACGTTTTAGGCAAATTCAGTTCCCAAGCGCTGCCTTACGAAGAAGAGGAAGCCGGGGAAGTGTTGTTATGCCGTTGTTACCCGACCACCGATATAGAAGTCGAGGTGCCTTATACCTACGACCGCATTTCATTTTCGCCCGAAGGCTTGGCGTTTGAAGCGGAAGTGGTCGAGCTGTCGCAGATCTCCAGCAACGTGGTTAAATTCCAGCTCAAACGCACCGGTGACGACAAACAGGTCAACTTTGCTTCCGGGCAGTTTTTCGATCTGGAAATCCCAGGCACAGACATCACGCGCTCCTATTCACCTGCCAACACCGCCAATCAACAGGGCGATTTAGAGTTTTTGATCCGCATCGTCGACGGCGGCCAATTTTCAACCTATTTGAAAAACGACGCAAAAATCGGCCAAAAGATAAACGTCAAAGGACCTTCAGGCATCTTCGGCTTAAAAGAAAACGGCTTTACGCCGCGCTATTTTGTCGCCGGCGGCACAGGGCTCGCGCCGGTATTGTCAATGGTTCGGCGGATGCATGAATGGGACGAACCGCAAAAATGCGTGATTTATTTCGGCGTCAATACCGAGGAAGAGATTTTTTACCTGGACGAACTTGACCGGTTGGCGGTGGAAATGAAAACGCTGGAGCTGAGAAACTGCGTTTGGAAATGTTCGGATGAATGGCATTGCGAAAGAGGCAGCGTAGTGGATATTTTACGCCGCGATTTACAGGAAACCGCCGCCAAACCGGATCTTTACTTATGCGGCCCGCCGGGTATGGTCGATGCGACGTTTGCGGTCTGCGCCGAATTGGGCATTCCCAAGGAACGCATTTATCTGGAAAAGTTTCTGCCCAGCGGCTAGGGCAATGAGCTTGAGGATAATAATGAACCAACAGGATCAAGAATTTTTGCACGAAATGGTCATACAGTTGGATGACACCATCAGGCAGGTGACGGCGGAAGAAAAAGCGCTGGTTTACCGCATCGGCAATGACCGCGTTGCAGAACTGGCGGAGTTCTGGAAAAAAGAACTCTCTGTTGAAGAGGAACTGCTGTTAAAAGCCAGTTTCGACCATTGGGATAAGCAATTGATCCGTACCTGGGCGCGGTTAAAACGCGCCCATCACACCCGCGCCGAAGTCGGGCAGACATTGATGAAAATGAATGCCCGGCCGGGCCGCCAGCCATAAACGGAAGCAATTATGAGTAAACAGATTATTTACAACCCCGAGATACGGGTACGCGTCATGGAGGGCATCAACCGGGTTGCCCGCGCTGTCGCGGTAACCTATGGCAGCGCCGGTCCTGCGGTGATGATACAGCATCGCACCGACGGTATCGCGCCGGTGTTTACCCGTGACGGCGTAACTGTAGCGAATGCCATGATACTACAGGATCGTATTGCCGATTTGGGCGCCCGGATGTTGCGCGATGTTGCCGGTGCGATGTCCAGGCAGGTCGGCGACGGCACGACTACCGCTATTGTGCTGGCCCAGGCGCTTGCCCAAGGCTGCCTGAAAAGCGTTGCGGCCGGTTTTCATCCCATGCAGTTACAAAAAGGTCTGGATTTGGCGCTGACCTTGGTGGAAAAAAACCTGCTGGACAAGGCGGTGACCGGCGTTAGCTCGGACTGGGTGGAAAAAATCGCTGCGGTAGCCGGCAAAAACGAAGTCAAAGCCGGAAAATTACTGGCCCAGGCTCTGGAAGAACTGGGCTTGCAAAGAACGCTGACTTTTCAGTTAGGCAATGGCCTGGAAGACCAACTGGACATCGTTGACGGCATACAGTACGAACAAGGCTATTTGTCGCCGTATTTCATAACCGACAAGACCCGCGCCGAAGCCGTGCTGGAGCATCCCTATATTTTGCTGTACGACCGGGAAATCAGCGACTTAATGGAGTTGGTCCCCATCCTGGAACAAGTCAAGGAACAGGGGCGTTCGCTATTGGTGATTGCCGATGATGTGGTCGGCAGCGGCTTGACCGGTTTGCTGCTGAACCATGTGCGCGGCATTTTCAACGTCGTAGCGGTTAAACCGCCCGGTTTTGGCGACCGGCGCATTAACCGGCTTAACGACTTGGCCTTGCTGACCGGCGGCCAGGCGATTATTGACGCGCCCGGCTTGAACGGCAAACTTGAACAGGTCACGTTAGAGCAACTGGGGCAGGCGAAAAAAGCGGTCATTACCGCAAACGGCACGACTATTATCGGTGGGATGGGCGATCAAGCCGCCATCGCGCAATTATCCGAAACGCTGCGCCGGGAAGCCGAGCTTATTCTGTCCAAAAAACCGGGCGATGGCTCGGCGACAGGCAATCAACACGACTTTGCCGAATTACAGGAACGTCTCGCGCTGTTGTCAGGAAAAACCGGCACTTTTAGCGTCGGCGGCAACACCGACTTTGAAATTAAAGAACGCATGGTGCGCATTGAAAATGCCTATCTGTCCGCCAAAGCGGCATTGGAAGAAGGTGTCCTGCCCGGCGGCGGCGTCGCGTTGTTTCGCTGCATTGAGGTGCTTGAAAAAACCATTGCCGAAAATGCCCAGCAACAGCAAGGCTTGTACATCATGCAGCAAGCCCTGGCCGCTCCCTTATTGAAAATCACCCAAAACGCCGGTTTAAACAGCGAGGCCGTCATTGCCGGACTCAATGCCCGGCATGACGATCATTACACATTGGATACCCAATACCATTGTTACGGCAACTTCCTGGAGATCGGCGTTATTGACCCGGTAAAAGTCATGCGTCTGGCATTGCGCAATGCAGTCAGCGTCATCGGTACGCTTATCGCCAGTGAAACCGTGGTGATGGATGTTCCAGACCTGTCCATTATGGCGGGTTATTCGCCAGAATGGGCGGCAGCGACACGCGAAGATCCCCGAGCATAAAAAAGCGACACACATTGTTTCCGATGCGGACATTCGACGAGGATTGCCAAAGGGAGTTTGTCGGGTGAGGAACTCTGTGCAGCACGTTATTGGGTAATATCAGTTAATCAGTAATTATTTTCTACCTTCCCCCCCAAAGGGGCACTTCTATTCTTTTATAGAATAAAGGCAATGCGACACTATGCCGCATTGCCTCCTTTTTTGATTTTGTTATCTTGGTTCGGATGTTTTGCCCATAATCAAGAGAATTGAATGCTTATCGATTTGAACATCCCACAGCAAGAAAATTTGACGCAGGAATTTCTTTTGCTGAGACAGGCCATTGATTGTCAGGTTTACCGACCTATGCAGGCTTGGCAATGGATGACGCAAACGCGTTCAGTGCCCGATCAATACGACTGGGTGCGTCCTGAAGTCACCGAGTCGTGGCAACGCTGTCTTGAAGAGTACCGATTGCCGCTGGGTAATTATGCCAATTGGGATCGTTATCAAATCATCAGTCAGCCTGTTCAGCAGGATAACCCGTCTCAAAGAATAGAAACATTGATTAAGCAGCTCAACCATAACTTCCATGTTTTTCTTAAAGAAGCCGGGGTTATGATGATGCTGACCGCCGCTGACGGCAGATTGTTATACGCACTTGGAGAGCAGCAGCCGGGTTCATTCATGTCACGAGCGAGTGAACGAGGAGCCAGTTGGCTGGAATCGGTGTTGGGCAATAACGGTATCGGCACGGCGATAGAGCTGAAAAAACCGGTTGCTTTTCAGGGTATGGAGCATTTTTTAAGCGTACTGCATCCCTTCACTACAGCGGGCTATCCCTTGCTTGACGAGTCCGGCCATTTACTGGCGGTTATCGGCCTGGTCAGCAGCCATCACCAGGAAAGCATGAGTTCCTTGTTTGCCTTTTTGCATCTTATCTGCGTATTGGTGAACACGGATTTTCCAGTAGCCAAAAATGTATTGGCACAGCAGCGGGTGCTGGAAAAGATTTCCTTCAGGGCTGCCCCAAAAACACCTGACGCATTTGGCGATGCGGCGCTTTCACCTGCTTTGGAAGAACTGGTCAAAAAGGCAGTCAAGTTGCAGCAATACAAAATCCCTATTCTGATTACCGGCGAGTCAGGAGTAGGTAAAGACCATTTTGTGAACCTCATTAAAAAGATAGGCCCCAGAAAAGATGCTCCGTTGATTGCGATTAATTGCGCATCCATTCCCCATGATTTAATAGAAAGCGAATTATTCGGTTACGAATCAGGGAGTTTTACCGGCGCGAAAAGCACAGGCAAACCCGGTAAGTTTATGCTGGCGGATACGGGCATCTTGTTTCTCGATGAAATCGGCGATATGAGCTTTGATTTGCAATCAACCTTGCTCAGGGTGCTGGAAACCTCGGAATTTACGCCGGTTGGCGGCAATAAACCGATACACGTGGATGTGCAGGTGGTTGCGGCAACCAATGTGCAATTATTGGAAGCCGTTGAAGCGGGCCATTTCCGGCGCGACCTCTACTATCGCCTGAACGGCGCGCAAATCCATTTGCAACCGCTGCGTGACCGCGCCGATAAAAAAGCCATTATTCATCATATCCTGCAACGCGAATTAAATGCCATTTCAACCGAAGAGGCTTCGATTGAAGTTTGCCGGGAAGTCATCAGCTTGTTTGAGCAGCATCCCTGGCCCGGCAATATTCGCCAATTGATTAATGTTATCCGGGCGACGCTATATACCGCCAGCAGCCGGTTTATCTCCATACAGGATTTACCGATTGATTTTATCGCTGAATTAAAACAGCAAAAGCTGCTTGATATTACTCGCTCAAGACGTCCTGATGCACGGGATAATTTGTCCGTTATGAGCCTGTCGGACTGGGAGTTGCACGGCATCAAAACCGCATTAAAAGATTGCGACGGCAATATTTCCCTGGCCGCCAAAAAATTGGGCATTACCCGCACCACGCTTTATAAAAAAATTGAGCGTTTCGGTTTAAATAAAACGGGGGATGACGGCTTGCTATACGCAGCCATGTCAAATTAGCTGCTCAAGACTGTGAAAGTATTATTCAAATCAGGCTAAAAAAATCATTTACTTCAGAGCACGAAGGACATGAAGAAAACAATCTTTTTAATTCAATATATCTTTGATACTGCTTCCGAATTAGGCAGCGGGGACGGACAATCCTGAAATATCGCTTGAAGGAAACCATGATGTCATTGGATACGTTCCTGGAGCGGCTCGACGAAAATCCCCCCGTGCGCGTTTCCGGAACCGCCGTTTTCATGACCGGTCGCACCGAGGGTACGCCGCCGATACTGCTTCATCACCTCGAACACAATCAGGCATTTCATCAACAAGTGGTGCCGCTAACCGTTGTTTCCAACACTGTTCCCAGAGTGCCTGCTGCTCAGCGCCTGGAAATCAGCTCATTCAGACAAGGGTTCTATCGCGTATTTGTGAGCTATGGCTTCATGCAGAGTCCTAATATACCTGTCGAGCGTAGAGAATGCGAACGTCTCGGGTTAACAAAAACCACCTGCTATCTCGGGCCGGGAGACCTTGATTCCTACACCTACAACCGCGATGCCCGTCTGGAGAAAAACCTTGTTTGCCGTACTATCAGGCAATGCCGCGCGGGCTACCGCGTTCTATCCATTCCGCCCGAGCACGTGGTCGTGATCGGCATCCAGGTCGAGTTATAGTCTATTATGGTAAGCAAACAGCAAAAGCCCTTCCCTGACCACGACGATAGGCATAATTCAGCTGAATAGTTGACAGGAACTAACGGCTATAGTTCGAGACAACATTACACAGTTATCCTGCTATCGATCAATGCAGCGATACATAACCGGCCTTGGCGGCAATGCTTTGCCCTTCCGGTGACAGAACGAAATCGATAAAAGCTTGTAACTCCGGTGAGAGCGGTTGGTTCTTTGGCTGATTAATGGCAATGCCCAAAGTGCGGCTTATCGGGTATTGTCCGGAGCGGATAGTATCTGTGCTTGGGACTACTGCGATAGCATTTTTATGTGGAGCAACGGCAAGCATATGTATGCCGGCCGTGCTCATTGAACTGCTGGCAAATCCTATACCGGCATCATCCGAGATCAGTGCATTCACCACGGCTGCGGGTCCCGCCAATGCCTGATAATCTTTAATAAAATCGCCTCCACACAAAGCGGTTTCTCTAAACAGACTGCTGGTTAAGCCGTATACGGTAATCCTCTGCTGCGACAAATTACCTTTTACACCTAATGCCCCCCATGTTTGAATCGCATTTAATCCCCCACAGCGGTAAGTATTGGAGAATACGGCATCAAGTTCTTGACGGCTAATGCTTGTTAAGGGATTTGCATCATTAACATAAACGGCTACAGCATCCATAGCTAAAGGGATCACATGAGGCGCGTAACCGAACCTGGCTTCAAACGCCTCGTTCTGTTTATCGCTTATTGGGGTGCTGGTCAGCGCTACATCCGCTATGCCGTTGATCAATGCCTCGATACCTGCCGTCCCGCCCGGATCGGCGATAGTAACCATGACCAATGGATTTCGCTGTGAAAATGCCTGCGTCCAGTAGGTCATAAGGTTGCTTAATGCGACAGAACCGGTAACGGCCAAGCGGCCTTCAACCGGCACTGTCGGTTGGGTTTGTTCAACGGCATTAGCCGTGATTGCAAAACTCAATAATGAAAAGCACATTACCAGGTGCTTGGTCGACTTAAAGATGAATCCGAAATGTGGTGTTTTCATGATGTTCCTCTCTTGATTTTAAATTGACTCCAAGCGGATGTTTTACTGCACCGGCGCTTCCACATAGGAGCTTTGTCGGTGCGTTTTTTTCGATTCAGCTTTTTTGTCTATGCGAGTTTGTCCATTGTTACAATTTGTAACAACAAAGATGCGGCTTTCTGCATATCCATATTACCTACGAAACTGAACGTGGTCTGTCTGCTAACGTACATAGGTTATGAAAATATAAATCACTAAAACATCTTTATGGTTACAACACACTCGAATCGAAATTTGATGAACGCCAAGTCTATAAATGCACATCAGGAGCAACATGCGCTAACTTTACTACTCGTGTCCAAACTTTATTGTCCACGCAAATCAACAATATTGCCCTGCACACCAAGCCGATGACCATGCCCATTGAAAATTATAGCCTCCCAGCCAACCGGTCACATCCAGCACCTCTCCGATAAAATAAAGTCCCGGCACCTGCTTGCTTTCCATGGTTTTGGACGAAACCGCATCGCAGTCAATCCCACCGACAGTCACTTCAGCGGTGCGATAGCCTTCCGTGCCGTTGGGCTTGATCGTCCAGTTATTAAGCTGATTTGCAACCTGCATGATCTGCTTGTCCGACGCATCCTGAATCGACAAATCCAGCAAATTTTCATCCAGAAAAGCACTGATCAGGCGCTTGGGTAAATAGCCTTCCAAAATCGTTTTTAACTTGTTTTTGATTCTTTGCTGGCGCTTTACTTTCAGCTCCGCGTCCAGATTGACTTGCGGCAGCAAGTTAATCGAAATCTCCTCCCCGGCGCGCCAATAGGATGAAATCTGCAAAATCGCAGGACCGCTCAGGCCGCGGTGCGTAAACAACACATTCCCGCTAAAACTCTGCCTTTTGTTGCTGACCGCTGAAGGCACGGCAATACCGGATAATGCCGAGAATTTTTCTTTGTCTTCCGGCTGCAAGGTAAACGGAACCAATCCGGCGCCGGTAGGCAGCACATTAATGCCGAATTTCTCGGCAATTTTGTAGCCCAATGGCGTCGCGCCCATTTTGGGTATGGACAAGCCGCCTGTCGCAACCACTAAGGACCGGCAGCTAAAATTGCCGCTGCTCGTTTTAAGGTGGAACCGGTCGACAGGCCGTTCGACTGAATCAATCCGGGTATTAAGCTGCACAACCGCGCCGGCTTTATCGCATTCCGCCAACAGCATATCGAGAATATCCCTTGCGCTTTCATTGCAAAACAACTGCCCGTGATCTCTTTCATGAAAAGGTATCCGGTATTGGCCGATTAACGCCAGAAAATCCCACTGGGTATAGCGGCTCAGCGCCGACTTGCAAAAATGCGGATTGCTGGAAATATAGTTGTTCGGTTCAATCGAATAATTGGTGAAATTGCAGCGCCCGCCGCCGGACATCAGGATTTTTTTTCCGGCCTTGTTGGCATGATCCAGAACCAGCACTTTACGGCCGCGCTTGCCCGCCTCAATCGCGCACATCAACCCCGATGCGCCTGCGCCTATGATGATGACGTCGGTTTCAATCATGGTCTTCAATCAAGAGGTCTGATATGCATTTTGGTTTTTAACTATGGCTTGATGATGAGCGTATTGCGCCGTATGTTTGAGTCATCAATCCGCTCTCAAAGACAACAAGCTGACAATCCCGTTGCCTTCCCTTTGAGGATCGATCGCCGTATCCAGTATAAATATCCGTTCGTTGTCTATGCCGCCTTTTTTCACGATATAGTTGGCAATCGCCTGCGCCCTTTCCGCGGCCAAGCCTTTCAGCCGCTGCTCTTCCGGTTTAATAATGGCCGACAGTTTCTGCTTGGCAACCGCATAAAACTCGTCTGTGCTGGTGTCGGCCTTGCTTCCGACCAGACGCGTTGTACCCAGTAAGGATTTTTCCACCATCAGCGGAAATTTTTCCACAAACAGCTGCTCCATCAATCGCCTGTAATCCTGGTCGGAAATCACAACATGTTCTGCGCGTATTTTTCTGCCGCCCTGTTTGTTAATCTCGGCGGCTTTTATTCTTTTAAGCTGGTCATATAAAGCGTCGTCGCTGACTTCCGGCCAATCCTGCTCCTGAAAAGCCGCGCCTTTAATCTCCAGCGTTAAAGCAGGACGCGCTTTTAACGCCTTGGCTAAATCATCCAGCTTGCTGATTTGCTGCTTGGTTAATACCGCGTCGCCCGCAGCAAAGCTGATCATGCTTAAATCCTGCTCGCTGCCTATCAGCGAGGCCAGCGCACGAAAAGGCGAGGTAACCACTTTGCCGATTGAATTAACCAACGCATCGACAACGATATGGCTCACGCTGAACTTTGGGTCGTCCAGACTGCCGGTAATGGGGACGTGCAGTTTTATTTTGCCGTCGGCATCCTTCATCAACGCCACCGCCAGTTCCAGCGGCAATGATACGGCGTTGGGATTGTCGACTTTCTCGCCCAATTCGAATTGGTCAATCAATATATTATTGGATGCGGTCAGTTCTCTGTCGGCAACCTTGTAATTGAGCTCCAGCGACATTTTGCCTTTTTCAACTTTATATCCGGCAAATTGCACCATATACGATGAAATCAGCGGCATCGGCATGCCGGTAAATTTCACAGTCACATCGTAATCGCCCAGATAGGGACTGATTTCGCCTTTGACGTCGACCGGCGCAAGATCATAGGCGGTACCCTTCAAATCGACTTTGACTGTCGATTTTTGTTCCGAGGAAATATGGCTTGCGCCGCCGTCCAGGCTTTTGATTTGCGCGGAGAACGGCAAGATCAGCGACAAGTCGGAAAAGTCGGAAGAGCCGTCTACGATTTGAATGTTGCCCAGTTTAAATTCCGGCTTGTTGATTTTTGCCTGAGTGTTTTTAGCGGCTTGAACGTTAGCGTTCTGCTTGACTTTCTGAACGCTTTTATCGGCTATCAGAATGTCGCCAAAGTTAATGGTCTTATTTTGTTTGATGATGACTCTGGCATAAGGCTTGTCAATCACCAGTGTTTCGGCGCTGTATTGATTTGCCGGTAAATCGACATCAATGCCGCTCAGCATCAAGTTTTCCCATTTCACAAAATCCTTGTTGTTCAACTGATCGCGGGTTAATAACCGGGCAATTTGGGTATTGCCGGTAAACTTAACATCCAGTTTATCCTCGGCTGATTTGGCGACCGAGACCTTGCCGTCAACAGCCAAAGCTCCGTCGATCACATCCAGCCTAGCAAACTTATCGACATAAGCCTGGAATTTTTCCAACGCAATATCTTTAACATCAACGGCTAGCTGCGCGGATAGGGGTTCGATAACGGCGCTACCGTCAAGCTTGACCGAGCCGGTTTCATTAACCGAGGCGTTGAGCTGAAAAGGCAGGCTCGTACCGGCCGTATTGTTGAAATTTGTCAGCTGAAAATTGATAGGCTTGGCGGTAATGGTAATAGGTTTTTTTAGAGTTTGATCTTCAAAGCTAAGTCCGCAATTATTGAGTGCAATACTATTGACCTTGATGTTCCACGACGTTTTTTCCACTGCCTGACCGGGTGGAGCTTCAGCTTGTGCAATCGGCATTAGGGGCTGATAACTGAAAATACCTTCCGGATTCAACCACACCTTAAAATCAGCATCATTTACAGAAGTCGAATCGACCGTCAGTTCATGTTTTTCAAGATTAAAACCGATTCCTTGCACCGCAAACCTAACCATTTTAACCAACGGGTTATCCTGCGAGTTTTGAGAAACCTGAAAATCGTGTAGTTCGAACTTGCCCTGATTGAGGTTAACGTTAAATTTATTATCAACATAATGGGCCTTGTAATCGGCCTCGAACAGTTCATAGCCCTGTAAATCCAGCTGTACAAAATCTTGCAAAGCCAGCGCCCGGATTCTCGGCAGCTGCACGTTATCCAGCTTGATATGCCCGGATGACGACAGCGGATTAAGTCCGATAACACCTTGCCAATCGAGCTTGCCGCCTGAATTCAATGCCAGGGTTAAGGCAAAGTTGGATGGGCTGTCCGCTTGGGTCGTGAAATTTTCAATAGATAGATTAATCGGATAAACAGTCTCTTTTTCGGGACTGTTAAAATGCGCATCTTCCCAGTCCAGTTTCCCTTCGGCTATCGACATTTTTTCGATGTTTACCGGGAAAGTTTTACCGCCATCCTGCTCAGCCTGGTTTTTATCCTTGAACAGGTCTTTAAAATTGAATGTTCCTTCTTTATCTTTAGCGATGCGGACAACCGGCTTGTTCAGCAACACCTTATCAATAACCAGAGCCTTCTGATTTATGGATTGCAATGCATTGATGCCGATAAAAAAACCATCAAATCCGGCAAACAGCCGGCCGTCCGGCTCTTTCAGCTCAAATCCCTGTAGGCTTAACCGTAATGAAAAGGGATCGAACCGAACCGTTGCAACAGATGCCTTTCTACCGGTTTCCTGCTGGATAAATGCCGGAAGTTTCGACTTGGCCAGCAGCGGCAACCCATAAAAACCCAGCACCGTATAAATCCCCAGAAGACCGGCCGCTATAAAAACAGCTATTTTGATTTTAGATGCCATGTGTCGAATTTCCATAAAACCCGCTGACCAATCCGCTTAAACTTGCCTTCATTATAAACAAAAAAGGCGGCTCTCAGGTTACCGAAGAGCCGCCTTCTTGGCTGAGTGATGCTATTGCCAAACCTACAAATCGAGATAACCGGTCTCTTCATGCAGAACGGTATCAAGTCCCTGCACTTCCTCATCGGAAGTCACGCGCAAGCCTATCAATTTATCCAATAGCTTCAAAATCAGGTAACTGAATAATCCGCTCCAGGCCGCAGTAACGACAATCGCCAACGCCTGAATGCCGACTTGGTCCATTATCGAAACACCCTCGGCCAAACCGAGACCACCCAAGCTGCTTGCAGCAAAAACGCCGGTCAATAATGAGCCGGTCACGCCGCCTACGCCATGAACTGAAAACACGTCCAGAGAATCATCGATTTTCAGGACGCGTTTAACGTATTGGGTTGCGTAAAAACATACGACACCTGCGGTAATGCCAATCACCAGCGCGCCAAAGGGGCCGACAAATCCTGATGCGGGGGTGATGGTACCCAAACCTGCGACCATGCCGGTAACAATACCTAAAACACTGGGTCTGCTAAACCGCTTCCATTCTATAAACATCCAGGTTAAAGCACCGGAAGCCGCACCGATATGGGTCACCAACATCGCCATGCCGGCGCGCCCATCTGCGGTCAACGCGCTGCCTGCATTAAACCCGAACCAACCGACCCACAACATGCCTGCGCCGGTAACCACCATGGTCATGTTATGCGGAGGCATGGCCGTGTTGGGAAAGCCTCGTCTTTTACCCAATACCAACGCAGACACCAAGGCCGCAACGCCGGCATTGACGTGAATGACTATACCCCCGGCAAAATCCATCGCGCCCAGACCTGCCAGCCAGCCGCCGCCCCACATCCAGTGGCATATCGGCAGATACACAACGATCAACCATAAGCCGCTAAACCAAAGCATCGCAGAGAATTTCATCCGCTCGGCAAATCCGCCGACTATCAGCGCCGGTGTAATAATGGCGAAGGTCATCTGAAACATGAAATAGACCGTCTCGGGAATATCGCCCGTTAACGATGCTACGCCTATATCAGGCAGAAATACTTTAGAGCTGCCGCCGATAAATTTTTGCATCTCTCCGCCGTCGGCGAAAATAAAACTGTAAACTCCGGCCAGCCAAAGAATGGAAACCAGACAGGTGATCGCAAAACACTGCATTAATACCGACAGCACGTTTTTGCTTCTCACCAGTCCGGCATAAAATAACGACAAACCCGGTATTGTCATAAACAAAACCAGGGCGGTCGATGTTAAAACCCAAGCCGTATTGGCTTGATTTAATTGATCCGCAACAGCAAGATCGGGTAACAACAAGAGGCCTAAAAACAACCTTCTATTTATTATTTTTAACAACATTTTTTTCCCTTGCGCCTTTAAATGGCATCTTCTCCGGTTTCACCCGTTCTAATACGAATAACCTGCTCCAGGTTGGATACAAATATTTTTCCGTCGCCTATTTTTCCGGTATTGGCCGCATTAACGATAGTTTCGACGGCCTTATCCACCACATCATCAGCGACGGCAATTTCCAATTTAACTTTGGGCAGAAAATCGACCACATACTCGGCCCCCCTGTACAACTCGGTGTGACCTTTCTGACGGCCGAAGCCTTTTACTTCGGTTGCAGTAACCCCTGCAACCCCAATTTCAGATAACGCTTCTCTGACATCATCCATTTTGAACGGTTTAATGATCGCTGTTATTAATTTCATGTTCTCTCTCAGTTAGCTAGCAAAAAGTGTTGTTAACATCGGCTGCAATCATAGTGAATTATCAATCAACATACAATTAATAGGCCGGTTAAAACACGAACCTCTGTGTTTTTTTCTGCATTATTGCTTTTTCTTTAAACGCAAAAACGGGCGCATAGGCGCCCGTCTTCTCGAAAGACTTACTTTTAAGTACAGTTAACCATTGAATTAAATGTGATACGCTGTTTCGCCATGCTCGGAAACATCAAGCCCTTCCCGCTCGATTTCCTCACTAACTCTGAGACCGATCACCATATCCACAATCTTGTAAGCGATAAAAGAGACTACAGCGGACCAGATGACGCAGACACCCACACCCCATGCCTGGCTCGTAAGTTGACCGATCATGCTGTATTCAGCCACACCGTTGGCAACGTAATCCCAAACACCGGTTCCGCCCAGCGAAGGACTAGCGACAATGCCGGTACCCAACGCACCGATAATTCCGCCAATTCCGTGAACACCGAAAGCATCCAGGGAATCGTCATAACCCAACGCACTTTTCAGGCTGGTAACCGCCCAAAAGCAAACCGCACCGGCAGCCAACCCTAAGAAAATAGCACCCATGGGGCCTGACCAGCCACAAGCGGGCGTAATGGCGACAAGCCCCGCGACAGCGCCGGAAGCTCCGCCCAACATGCTGGGTTTGCCGCGCAGCAGCCATTCAGCGCCTACCCATGCAAGGGTTGCCGCAGCACTGGCCAGTAACGTATTGACAAAGACCAAAGCGGCTAGACCGTTGGCTTCCAGATTGGAGCCTACGTTAAAACCAAACCAGCCTACCCATAACAAGGACGCTCCAATCATGGTCATAGTGACGCTATGCGGCGCAAGCGATTCCTTTTTGTAACCGATGCGCTTGCCTATCATCAAGCAGCCAATTAAACCGGCGATACCGGCATTGATATGCACGACCGTGCCGCCGGCAAAATCCAGCGCGCCTTTTTGGAACACAAATCCCGCCGTTGCAGTAGCCGCTTCCGCCGCCGCTGCATCAGTATAAGCATCGGGACCGGTCCAATACCAGACCATATGCGCCATCGGCAGGTAAGAGAAAGTAAACCACAGGAACATAAACAACAATACCGCCGAAAACTTAACCCGCTCGGCGAACGCACCAACGATCAGCGCCGGAGTAATGGCCGCAAAAGTCAACTGGAATGCGACATAGATATACTCAGGCACGTAAACAGCTTTACTGAAAGTGGCTGCAAGCGAATCCGGCGTTATGCCTTTAAGGAACATCTTGCTAAGCCCGCCAAAAAAAGCGTTACCTTCGGTAAACGCGATGCTGTACCCGTAAATCGCCCACAAGATGGCCATCATCGAAAAAATCACAAACACCTGCATCAGCATCGACAGCATGTTCTTAGCGCGTACCATGCCGCCATAAAACAATGCCAATCCGGGAATGACCATCAGGATAACCAGCACAGTCGCGACGATCATCCACGCGGTATCGCCTTTATTGGCTGCAGGCGGAACCGGAACAGCAGTTTCGGCAAAAGAAAATCCTGCATAACCCAGCAAAGCAAACAGGATGAAGGTAGTTAAAAGTTGTTTCATAGTTCCCCCTTAATATTAAAGCGCTTCTTCGCCTGTTTCCCCGGTACGAATCCGGACAACCTGCTCTAAATCGGTTACAAAAATTTTACCGTCACCTATTTTTCCGGTATTGGCCGCTTTGGTAATGGCCTCCACGGCCTGATCGAGCATATTGTCGCCTACCGCCACTTCAATCTTGGCTTTGGGTAGAAAATCAACTACATACTCTGCACCCCGGTACAACTCAGTATGTCCTTTTTGGCGGCCAAATCCCTTTACTTCAGTTACAGTTACACCAGAAACCCCTATATCTGAAAGCGCCTCACGGACATCGTCCAGCTTAAAAGGTTTAACAACTGCGGTTATCAGTTTCATATACAACACCTCTAGTTAAGTTACTTGTCGATTTTTTATAAAGCATGGATTGTGCCAAGCCTGTGCAACAGGAATAGCCTTGCTTGCAAGGCCCGCACTGGCGCTGTCCACGCCAATTACGCACCATAATAGCTCTTGAGATAATTTCTTGAACCGAAGTAGTGCGCGCACATTTACTTTCGAATCACGGCAATTTGCCTGGCTTGTCGGCCATTTTTGTTAGTGTTGCCAATGCGTCCTCTCCTCAATTAAGAGTTTTAATGGCTAGGCTTGCAATAATGGCTGAAATCGACTGAAATTCCGGCTATGTCTAACATTACGCAACTAAACCCTGTCAAACATCCAGTCCAGCGATGCGAAAAAATGACCACAACACATATCGTATGGATGCCGTTTAGTCCGATGGACAGTTTTAATGATATTGCCGCAGCCAAAGCCCTTATCGCTGCCAGCCATAGCGCAAACTAAAACCGGAGACAAAAAAAATGCGCCCAAAGGCGCATTTTTCTTATCGTTTCAAACAAACATCCCTGTTCTATATGCCAAATTAAAAGTTGACATTAAAATCGGTAGAGTACAGGAACTGGTCTTCTTTGTTATTGCCAAATGGACGGTAACCACCTGTTGCTGTCTTACCATCGACCCAGTCATATCGCACATTCGGGCGAACATTCAGCCATTTCACCGGTTTCCAGTTTAAACCCGCAGTAAAGGCATACCAACTGGCCGCGTTACAGGTACTGTTGTTGGGTTGCCCACTAATGGCAAAACTATTGCCATCGCCACTCGTCGCAGCAGATACACGCCCTGGCGAACAAACCCTGAAACCGTTTTGATCACGGAACCATTCACCACGAATACCCGCCGTCAGATTATCCTTGAGGTCATAGGTCAAATGCATATTAATGCCGTACCACTGGGCATCTGTGGACGTTCCGCCCAACAAGACACCGTTGGCAAAGCCATGATCATGCTGTAGCATCAAATGCGTTTTCTCGGTGATATTGTGCTTCAGCACCACGCTGTATAAAGCCCAAGCTTGGCTGCTGTGTTCAGAGGTGGCGGAGTAAGTGCTGCTTACATTGGCCGAAGTATCTTTGTCGTCGCTGGTCCAAGTGACGCCGCCGAGGCCGCCCCAGTTACCGAGCTGTTTGTTCCAGCCGCCATCCCAGCCGCCGGTGGCGCTGCCGGTGGTAACTCCCCCCATAACCGCCCAGTTTTTATCGACGGTGTAATTACCCATCACGCCGGTATGGGTGAATGGTTCGCCATATTGCATGGTGTAAGCATGAGTATAGAAAAAATTGTCGGGGGCAGGAACCGTCTCATAACCGATCGGTGTATAAAAGTGACCGGCCTTGATATTCAAGCCGTTGCCGATAGGGGCATAAGCCTCAGCATATGCCTGCGGCAGAGCGATATCGTAAAAACGACTGCTGTTACTGTGGAGTAAGTTAAGGTCCCAATTGCTTCTGTTCAGTGGTTGACCAGTGTTTACATCAAAGGCCGGCACACCGTAAGCTTGAGTAAAAATAGAGTCTGTTCCATACATAGCATCGAAACGTCCGCCGAAATCCCAGGCATCGCCTTCTGTAGCCACCGCTCTCTGCACGAACAAATTCAACTGATTCAGCTGCACTTCGCCGTTTCGGTCGCCAAATGTCACCGGACCGTTGAAATTGTTGGCAGGATTCGCCGCATTATAAGTGATGCCGGTATTGGCCCAACCGCCGACTTTCAGTCCCCATTTTTTCATAAACTGGCTTTCATTGGGATCGCCCACGGTTTCCAGCAACGTATTAGCTTCTGTCAGGCTTTTCGCCTCTGCCGCTCCCACCGCGGAAATTAAAGCCAAACCCAGAGCCAAAGGCTTCAGCCCAAAACAATCAGGGGTAAAATGGTTTTTCATAAATAGATCCTCTTCGATTAATCATTCAATGCAAAATACTCGTTGAAATATCTAGCAAGGATAATGCCAGTTGTATTTACACCAATATTGTTAGCTTTAATGCAACAAACCGCGAATCAATTGCACGACTTTTGATCAAACAGAACTAATCATGCACCACAAAAGAGCAAAAAATCACACTCACCGTACCAATAAGAACGCCGCGTCTTCCTCACCATTTTTTAGTGGCTAATCCATCAAAAAAAATGGTATCGTTACGCCCTTGCATAAAAACACTGATTCCATAATAATCCATCTCAGGAGACGAAATAAATGTCTGCAGCAAAAGTACTTAAAATGATCAAAGAAAACGACGTAAAATTCGTCGATTTTCGTTTTTGTGACACCCGCGGCAAAGAGCAACATGTAACATTCCCTGCTCATTCGATTGACGAAGATACCTTTGAAGAAGGCAACATGTTTGACGGTTCTTCAGTTGCAGGCTGGAAACACATCAACGAATCAGACATGATCTTAATGCCTGATCCATCTACAGCGGTTATGGACCCTTTTTTCGATGACAACACTTTAATCTTGCGTTGCGACATCATTGAACCCAAAAACATGCAAGGCTACGAACGCGACCCGCGCTCTATCGCCAAACGCGCAGAAGCCTATTTAAAATCAACCGGCATTGCAGATACAGCATTCTTCGGCCCTGAAAACGAATTCTTTATCTTTGACGATGTCCGTTGGGGTACCGACATGAGCGGTTCTTTCTACAAAGTCGATTCGGAAGAAGCGGGCTGGAACTCGGAAAAAGTTTACCCTGACGGCAACACCGGTCACCGTCCAGGCGTTAAAGGCGGTTACTTTCCCGTGCCTCCAGTCGATTCTTTCCAAGACATGCGTTCTGCGATGTGCCTAACCCTGGAAGAAATGGGCATGACCACTGAAGTTCACCATCACGAAGTAGCGACAGCGGGTCAGTGCGAAATCGGCGTGAAATTCAACACCCTGGTTAAAAAAGCTGACGAAGTTCTGGAACTGAAATATGTTGTTGCCAACATTGCACACGCATACGGTAAAACTGCTACTTTCATGCCTAAACCACTGGTTGGCGATAACGGCAGCGGTATGCACGTACACCAATCTTTGTCTAAAGACGGCGTTAACCTGTTCACAGGCGACTTGTACGGCGGCTTGTCTGAAACTGCCCTGTTCTACATCGGCGGCATCATCAAACACGCTAAGGCATTGAACGCGTTCACCAACTCGTCAACCAACAGCTACAAGCGTCTGGTTCCAGGCTTTGAAGCGCCTGTTATGCTGGCTTACTCTGCACGCAACCGTTCAGCTTCCATCCGTATTCCTTTTGTCAACAACCCCAAAGGCCGCCGTATCGAAGTTCGTTTCCCTGACTCGACTGCGAACCCTTATCTGGCGTTCTCGGCCATGATGATGGCCGGTCTGGACGGCATTCAAAACAAAATCCATCCTGGCGACGCGATGGATAAAGATTTGTACGACTTGCCTGCCGAAGAAGCGAAAAGCATCCCGCAAGTTTGCCACTCATTTGACCAGGCGCTAGACGCTCTGGACAGTGACCGT
This sequence comes from Methylobacter sp., assembly GCA_023229605.1. Classification (GTDB taxonomy): domain Bacteria; phylum Pseudomonadota; class Gammaproteobacteria; order Methylococcales; family Methylomonadaceae; genus Methylobacter_A. The sequence continues at coordinate 1,604 of JALNYY010000066.1, read as the reverse complement.
GAATTCTTAACACGCGGCGGTGTATTCACTAATGACGCAATTGACGGCTTTATTGCCCTCAAAATGGAAGAAGTGACTCGCATTCGCATGAGCACCCATCCTGCTGAATACGACATGTACTACAGCCTGTAAAAAACGGGGACCCACCGCGGGTCGTCCGCTCCTGCAGCAGATAAAGAACGCCCCTTAATGGGGCGTTTTTTATACCTAAGACTGACTGATGAAGCCGCACCATATGCCCGGCTATTCGTCATTACCCCGCCAAAACTCCGTTTCCATGACAAACCGCTGATGAGATGGTCATTTTCCCGGTTATTTTCAACACTGACAGGCAGTAACTTTTGAACGCTGTCTGGCGTCATTCAGTTAAGCGGTTACAAAAGAGATTGACTTGCGCCGCTTCTATGGAACAATGAAATCATGTTTCCTTGATCCAATTTCCGGTTCAAAAACCACTGGCAAGAGACTGGATATTTTCCCAATTGGTTTTATCAGCCTCTATGATTCAAAAATCTTTAGCTGAATTACGAAAAGCCGTTAATCAAGCTTATTTAGCCGATGAGAAACAGCTCATCAGTGAATTATTGACTGCATTAGACGGTTACGATCCGGTTTCTATCGGCGATTGCGCCAAAATACTGGTTACCGCAGTCAGGAAAAATGAGTCCCGGCAAACCGCGATTGAAGCGTTCATGCAGGAATACCAGCTTAATTCCCAGGAAGGCATTGTATTAATGGGGATCGCCGAAGCCTTGCTGCGCATTCCCGACAGCCGTACTCAAGACCTGTTTTTACAGGAAAAACTCACCTGCGCCGACTGGCGAAGCCATTTACAGCATAGCGATTCCCCACTGGTCAATTTAGCCACCCAAGCGCTGTTATTTGCCGGAGACTTTGAAGCGCATCATGGGCCGCAAGTATTAGAGCAACTGCTATCCCGCATGGGTGCGCCGTTAATACGCACCGCAATAAAGCAGGCCATGCAGCATCTGGCGTTGCAGTTTGTCTTTGCAGAATCCATGCACGAAGCCGTTCTACGTAGCGGGCAAGACCATGTCCGCTATTCCTTCGACATGCTCGGGGAAGCAGCCTTGACGCAAGTCGATTGCGGGCATTATTTCCAAGCATACCGTTCGGCCATTAATGCGCTAACCGCGCATGCGGCTTCTTCCGATATTTACGCCAATCCGGGAATTTCGGTTAAATTATCGGCGCTATGCCCGCGTTACGAGCCGTTGCAGCAGGTTCGCGCAGTCAAAGAACTGACCGGTAAACTACTGGCGCTGGCGCAGTCAGCCCGCACAGCTAATATTGCGCTCACTGTCGATGCGGAAGAGTCCGAACGCCTGGAAATGTCCCTGGATATTTTCGCCGCCGTTTTTAATCATCCCGATTTGGATGGTTGGCCGGGACTGGGTTTGGCCGTGCAGGCTTATCAAAAAAGGGCGCTGCCGGTTCTACACTGGCTGGCCGGTCTGGCCGAATGCGGAAGCAGGAAGATTCCGCTACGACTGGTCAAAGGCGCTTACTGGGACAGCGAAATAAAGCGGGCCCAGGAAAACGGCTTGAGCGACTATCCGGTGCTTACCCATAAATCGGCGACC